>NZ_JBQWAR010000016.1:0-135835 GCF_052491725.1 Haloleucobacter ellipsoideus | reverse complement strand
AAATGGTGATGCCCGGCGATAACGTGTCGATGGATGTTGCGCTGATCGTGCCGATCGCCATGGAAGAGAAGCTGCGCTTCGCTATCCGTGAGGGTGGCCGTACCGTTGGCGCCGGCGTCGTCGCCGCCATCATCGAGTGATTTGAACAAAAAGAACGGGATCGCGTTGCACGGTTTGAAATCCGTGCACGCGTTCCTCATTCCCGGAGCCTTTGAGCCATGAACGGCCAGAACATTCGAATTCGCCTAAAGGCATTCGATCACCGCATCCTCGATGCGTCGACGCGTGAGATCGTCGCCACGGCAAAGCGCACGGGTGCGCAGGTGCGCGGCCCGATTCCGCTGCCGACGCGGATCGAGAAGTTCACCGTGAATCGCTCTCCGCACATCGACAAGAAGTCGCGTGAGCAGTTTGAGATGCGTACTCACAAGCGGTTGCTCGATATCGTTGATCCGACACCTCAGACCGTGGACGCGCTCATGAAGCTCGACCTGGCCGCCGGTGTCGACGTTGAAATCAAGCTTTGAGAAGAGGCGAGGAGACACGACCATGAGGTCAGGCGTCATCGCCCAGAAGGTCGGCATGACCCGCATCTTTACCGATGCCGGTGAACATGTTCCGGTCACTGTGCTGAAAGTCGAGAGCTGCCAGGTGGTTGCCCACCGTACGCTCGATAATAATGGTTATGTCGCGGTGCAGCTCGGTGCTGGCCGTCGCAAGCCGAAGAACACCACGCGCGCAGAGCGCGGTCACTTCGCTGTGGCTCAGGTTGAGCCGAAGCAGAAGGTGGTCGAGTTCCGTGTGCCCGAAGAAGCCCTGATTCCCGTCGGCGCCGAGATCACTGCTGACCACTTCGTTGTGGGCCAGTATGTTGATGTCACCGGCACCACGGTTGGTAAGGGCTTCGCCGGTGGTATGAAGCGCCACAATTTTGGTGGTCTTCGTGCTTCTCACGGTGTGTCCATTTCGCATCGCTCCATTGGTTCGACGGGTGGTCGCCAGGATCCTGGCAAGACCTTCAAGAACAAGAAGATGCCTGGCCACATGGGTGACGTGACTGTCACCACGCAGAACCTGAAGGTCGTGATGACCGATGTGGAGCGTGGGCTGATCGCGGTTGAAGGTGCCGTTCCCGGCCATGCTGGCGGATGGATCACCGTTCGTGATGCCGTGAAGAAGCGCCTGCCTGAGGATGCGCCGAAGCCCGGTTCGTTCCGTCTGGGTGAGGCTGCTGCCGAGGCTGCTCCTGTAGCCACCAATGAGGAGGGCGCGTGATGGAAATCGCCGTCAAGACGCTCGATGGCGCTGATGCCGGTTCGGTCACTCTGTCCGACGACATCTTCGGTCTGGAGCCGCGTGCGGATATCCTGCACCGTTGCGTGACCTGGCAGCTGGCTCGCCGTCAGGCGGGTACGCATCGTACCAAGGGTCGTTCGGAGATCAACCGGACAACGAAGAAGATGTACAAGCAGAAGGGCACGGGCAATGCCCGTCATGGCGCCGCTTCTGCTCCCCAGTTCCGGGGTGGTGGTCGTGCTTTCGGGCCGGTCGTGCGTTCTCACGCTTTTGACCTGCCCAAGAAGGTGCGTGCCCTCGCTCTCAAGCATGCCCTGTCTTCCAAGGTGAAGGCAGACAGCATCGTGGTGGTCGACAATGTGTCGCTCGCCGATCCGAAGACCAAGGCCCTGAAGGAGCGCTTCGCACAGCTTGGCTGGGCGTCGGTGCTGATCGTTGACGGGGCGCAGGTGGAAGAGAATGTGGCTCTGGCCGCACGCAACCTTCCTTATGTCGACGTTCTGCCTGTCCAGGGCATCAACGTGTATGACATTCTGCGTCGCGACACGTTGGTCCTGACCAAGGCCGCTGTTGACGCGCTGGAGGCGCGCTTCAAATGAGTTCCGCGCGCAATATCGAGCCACGTCATTATGACGTGATCCTTTCGCCGGTGATCACCGAAAAGGCGACCACCGCAAGCGAACAGGACAAGGTTGTCTTCAACGTTGCAAAGACAGCGACCAAGCCCCTTATCAAGGAAGCGGTCGAGAAGCTCTTTGACGTGAAGGTAAAGAGTGTCAACACGCTGGTCCGCAAGGGCAAGGTGAAGATCTTCCGCGGCCGTCGTGGCATCCAGAGTGATGTCAAGAAGGCGGTTGTGACCCTCGAAGAGGGCCAGAAGATCGACATCACCACGGGCCTGTGAGCTGAAGGGAACGGGATAAGACCATGGCGCTGAAGCATTTCAAGCCGGTCACGCCGGGCCTCCGCCAGCTCGTGATCGTGGACCGCTCTGGCCTTTACAAGGGCAAGCCGGTTAAGAGCCTCACGGAAGGAAAGCATTCTTCCGGTGGCCGTAACAATAACGGACGCATCACGGTGCGTTTCCGTGGCGGTGGACACAAGCAGAGCTACCGCCTGGTGGATTTCAAGCGCAACAAGCGCGGCGTGTCCGCGGTTGTTGAACGGATCGAATATGATCCGAACCGTACGGCCTTCATTGCTCTTCTCAAGTATGAGGATGGTGATCTGGCCTATATCCTGGCCCCGCAGCGTCTTGCAGTGGGTGATCAGGTGATTGCCGGTGAACAGGTTGACGTGAAGCCGGGTAATGCCGGCCCGCTCTCCAGCCTGCCGGTTGGTACGATTGTTCATAATGTGGAGCTGAAGGCAGGCAAGGGTGGGCAGATTGCCCGTTCCGCCGGGACTTACGCTCAGATTGTGGGTCGTGACCATGGTTATGTCATCGTTCGCCTGAACTCTGGCGAGCAGCGTCTTGTCCATGGTGCGTGCTATGCGACTGTGGGTGCGGTTTCGAACCCAGACCACATGAACACCGCACTCGGCAAGGCTGGTCGTAACCGTTGGCTGGGTCGCAAGCCGCATAACCGCGGTGTGACGATGAACCCTGTCGACCATCCCCACGGTGGTGGTGAAGGTCGTACGTCTGGCGGTCGTAACCCGGTTTCGCCCTGGGGCTTCCCCACGAAGGGCAAGCGGACCCGCAACAACAAGGCGACGGACAAGTTTATTGTGTCCAGCCGCCACAAGCGGAAGAAGTGAGGGCCTGACACATGACTCGTTCGGTTTGGAAGGGGCCCTTCATCGACGGTTACCTGCTCAAGAAGGCAGACGCTGCACAAGCGTCTGGCCGCAGGGACGTTGTGAAGATCTGGAGCCGGCGCTCCACCATCCTGCCCCAGTTTGTGGGCTTAACCTTTGGTGTCTATAACGGGCAGAAGCATGTGCCTGTTGCGGTTACCGAAGAAATGATCGGCCACAAGTTCGGAGAGTTCGCTCCGACCCGTACCTATTACGGACATGCGGCCGACAAGAAGTCGAAGCGGCGGTGATAGGCCATGGGTAAGCAGGCAAAGCCGCGGGCTCTCGCGGACAATGAGGCGAAGGCGGTTGCGCGCAATCTGCGCGTTTCCCCTCAGAAGCTTAACCTGGTCGCGGGTCTCATTCGCGGCAAGAAGGTGGCGACCGCTCTTGCGGATCTCGAGTTCTCCCACAAGCGCATTGCGCGCGATGTGAAGAAGTGCCTCGAAAGCGCAATTGCGAATGCCGAAAACAATCATGAGCTCGATGTGGACGATCTGATCGTCGCTGAGGCGCATGTGGGCAAGGGTCTGGTCATGAAGCGGTTTTCGCCGCGTGCTCGTGGCCGTGCATCTCGCATCGAGAAGCCCTTTTCCCACATCACCATCGTGGTTCGGGAAGTCGAGGAGCGGGCCTGATGGGTCAGAAGGTCAATCCAGTCGGGCTTCGGCTCGGCATCAACCGCACCTGGGATTCGCGCTGGTTCGCGAACAAGGGTGAGTATGGCCGCCTCCTGCACGAGGACATCAAGATCCGCCAGATGCTGCTGAAGCATCTGCGTCAGGCCGCGGTGTCCAAGGTCGTGATCGAGCGCCCGCACAAGAAGTGCCGCGTGACCATCTACTCGGCTCGTCCGGGTGTGGTTATCGGCAAGAAGGGTGCGGACATCGACAAGCTGCGCAAGAAGGTCTCCGAGATGACCAACTCGGAAGTCTTCATCAACATCGTCGAGATTCGGAAGCCCGAAATCGATGCGCGTCTTGTCGCTGAATCGATTGCCCAGCAGCTTGAGCGTCGTGTGGCATTTCGTCGCGCCATGAAGCGCGCCGTGCAGTCCGCGATGCGTCTGGGTGCCGAAGGCATTCGTATCAACTGCTCTGGCCGTCTCGGCGGTGCGGAAATCGCCCGGCTCGAGTGGTATCGTGAAGGTCGCGTTCCGCTGCACACCTTGCGCGCTGACGTGGATTACGGTACTGCAACCGCCTTCACCACTTATGGCACTTGCGGTGTCAAGGTGTGGATCTTCAAAGGTGAGATCCTGGAGCATGACCCGATGGCGCAGGACAAGCGCCTGGCTGAAGCTGAAGCTGGCCCCTCCTCTCGCCCCCAGCGGCGCGAGCGTGGTGACCGCGATCGCGCTTGACGGCCAACGAGAAAGAAGGCGATTAAGCCATGTTGCAACCCAAGCGCACGAAGTTCCGCAAGCAGTTCAAGGGCCGTATTCACGGTGTCGCGAAGGGCGGTACGGAACTCAATTTCGGTGAATTCGGCCTGAAGGCGATGGAGCCGGAACGCGTGACGGCGCGTCAGATCGAAGCCGCGCGTCGTGCCATGACCCGTCACATGAAGCGTGCCGGTCGCGTATGGATCCGTGTTTTCCCTGACGTTCCGGTGTCGGCCAAGCCGACCGAAGTGCGTATGGGTAAGGGCAAGGGTTCACCGGAGTACTGGGCGGCCAAGATCAAGCCTGGCCGCATCATGTTTGAGATCGACGGCGTGAGTGTCGAGTTGGCCCGTGAGGCGCTGACTCTTGCCGCAGCCAAGCTGCCGATCAAGACGCGCTTTATTCAGCGCATCGCCGAGTGAGGAGAGGCTCATGAAAGCCGAGGACGTTCGGGCCCTCAGCCCCGATCAGCTCGCCGATGAGCTGCTGAAGCTGAAGAAAGAGCAGTTCAATCTGCGCTTCCAGAAGGCCACCGGGCAGCTGGAAAACACGGCACGGTCTGGAGAGATCCGTCGTGATATTGCGCGGATCAAGACTGTGCAGAACCAGAATCGAGCCGGTGTTCCGGCTCAGAAGACGAAGTGAGGAAGCGATGCCGAAGCGCATGCTCCAGGGCGTCGTGGTGAGCGACAAGACGGACAAGACCGTTGTGGTCCGGGTGGAGCGTCGCTTCACTCATCCGCTGCTGAAAAAGACGGTTCGTCGTTCCAAGAAGTATCATGCTCATGACGAGCAGAACTCTTGGAAGGTTGGCGATACGGTTTGGATTGAAGAGCATCGGCCGATTTCGAAGCTGAAAAACTGGATTGTTGTCCAGGGTGAGAAGCGCGCTGAAGTTTAAGGTCTTGAAATTTTCTCTCATCCGGGTATGAGCATCCGGGTGAGAGATTCGTTCCGATGCTGGGTCCGTCCATCTTCGCATTGAAGGCTGGAGTGGAGACCGCATCGCGACGTTTCCGTGTTCCGATGAGCGGGCGCGGTGAACAAGGGTTGAGGCAATGCCGGTTTACCGGCTGTGCCGGATGACGAGAACAGGTGCGTCATGATCCAGATGCAGACCAATCTCGACGTGGCGGACAATTCCGGCGCGCGTCGTGTTATGTGCATCAAGGTGCTTGGCGGCTCCAAGCGGAAATATGCTCACGTTGGCGACATCATTGTTGTGTCCGTCAAGGAAGCCATTCCGCGTGGCCGTGTTAAGAAGGGTGATGTGATGAAGGCCGTGGTGGTTCGTACCGCCAAGGACATTCGTCGTGTTGATGGTTCGGTGATCCGTTTCGACAAGAATGCGGCTGTGCTGATCAACAACAACAAGGAGCCGGTTGGTACCCGTATTTTCGGGCCGGTTCCGCGTGAACTTCGCGCCAAGAATCACATGAAGATTATTTCGCTGGCGCCGGAGGTTCTGTGATGGCCGCTAAGATCAAGAAGGGCGACAAGGTCGTCATTCTCGTCGGTCGCGATAAGGGGCGTACCGGCGAAGTCATTCAGGTCATGCCGAAGGAAGAGCGTGCGCTCGTTCGCGGCGTGAACATTGTCAAGCGGCATCAGCGCCAGACGCAAAGCCAGGAGGGTGGGATCATCTCCAAGGAGGCTCCTATCCATCTGTCTAATGTTGCCATCGCCGATCCCAAGGACGGCAAGCCGACCCGCGTTGGCTTCAAGGTGCTGGAAGACGGAAGCAAGGTCCGTGTGGCCAAGCGCTCCGGGGAGAAGATCGATGGCTGAGGAACTTTATATTCCCAAGCTTCGTACGCATTACGATAACGTGGTGCGCCAGAAGATGGTGGAACAGTTCGGGTATGCAAACCCGATGCAGGTTCCGACGATCGAGAAGATTGTCATCAATATGGGTGTTGGTGAAGCAACCGCTGACACCAAGAAGGTGACAAATGCTGCTGCCGATCTGGCGCTCATCGCCGGACAGAAGCCCGTTCTGACGCGTGCCCGCAAGGCCGTTTCGAACTTCCGTCTGCGCGAGAACCAGGCTGTTGGCACCAAGGTCACTCTGCGCAAGACGCGGATGTATGAGTTCATTGATCGCCTGGTGACGATTGCGCTTCCCCGCGTTCGTGACTTCCGCGGCTTGAACCCCAAGAGCTTTGATGGACGTGGCAACTATGCCATGGGTATCAAGGAGCATATCGTGTTCCCCGAGATCAATTATGATCGCGTGGAGCAGATCTGGGGTATGGATATTATTGTCTGCACGAGTGCAAAGACTGACGAAGAGGCGAGGGCGCTGCTGAAGGCCTTCAACTTCCCGTTCCGTCAGTGATCGGATATTTTCATATCTGATGTGCGTTTTGCAGAAAATGCGTTGAAGATTTTCCGGCCGTGAGATGTGGCTGCCACTCTCAGACGCGGAGAACAGGAGCAAAAGATGGCGAAGAAAAGCGCGATCGAGACGAATGAGCGCCGTCGCAAGCTGGTGATGAACCAGGCGGCGAAGCGCGCCCGTCTCAAGTCGATCGTGAATGACAAGAGCATTCCGCTGGAAGAGCGGTTCCAGGCGACGCTCAAGCTCGCCGAAATGCCGCGCAATGGCGCGCGCATTCGGGTGCGTAACCGTTGCGAAGTGACCGGTCGTCCGCGTGCGTTCTACCGCAAGCTGAAGATGAGCCGTGTTGCCCTGCGTGAGCTTGGCAATCAGGGGGTTGTCCCCGGTCTCGTCAAGTCGAGCTGGTGAGGAGAGCGCCGTGTCTGTGAATGATCCTATTGGCGATCTCATCACTCGCATTCGTAATGCGCAGCTGCGTCGCAAGGTGAAGACCTCTACTCCGGGGTCCCGTCTGCGCGCGAGCGTTCTCGATGTGCTGCGTGATGAAGGTTATATCCGCGGTTACACTGCGACCGACCATGGAAATGGCCGGAGCGAGTTTGAAATTGAACTGAAGTATTTCGATGGCCTTCCGGTGATCCGCGAGATCTCTCGTGTGTCGAAGCCGGGCCGCCGGGTTTATGCTTCTGTGAAGAATTTGCCCCGAGTTGCCAACGGTCTCGGCATCGCGGTTGTCTCCACGCCTCAGGGTGTGATGGCTGACCACGAAGCGCGCGACAAGAATGTTGGTGGCGAAGTTCTTTGCACCGTGTTCTGAGGCGAAGGAGAAAGAAATGTCGAAAATCGGCAAGCTTCCCGTCGCCATTCCCGCTGGTGTGACTGCCACGCTCGACGGTCAGACGGTGAAGGTGAAGGGACCCAAGGGCGCTCTTGAAGTGACCCTGGTTGAGGAAATTGCAGCCAAGATCGAAGGATCCGAGCTGCTGATTTCCATGAATGGCGAATCTGCCCGTCATCGTTCCATGTGGGGTCTTTCGCGGACTCTCGTTGCGAACATTGTTGACGGTGTTACCAAGGGCTTTGAGAAGAAGCTTGAAATCACGGGCGTCGGTTACAAGGCGGCTGTGCAGGGCAAGAATCTCAATCTCTCCCTCGGCTTTAGCCACGATGTTCTTTATGCCATCCCGGAAGGGATCCAGATCGCTACCCCCAAGCCGACAGAAATTGTCGTGTCGGGTATGGATCGGCAGCAGGTTGGTCAGGTCGCCGCTGAAATCCGCAAGTTCCGTCCGCCGGAGCCCTATAAGGGCAAGGGTGTGAAGTATGCGGGTGAATTTATCTTCCGTAAGGAAGGCAAGAAGAAGTGATGGAGGCGGACCATGGCTAAGGATCTTGATGCGGTTCAGCGCCGCAAGGCCAAGGTGCGCAGGGCTATTCGCGCTGCAGCCAATGGCCGTCCGCGCCTTTCTGTTCATCGCAGCTCTCAGCATATCTATGCTCAGGTCATCGATGACAAGAACGGTGTTACTCTTGCAGCGGCCTCCAGCCTTGAAAAGGATCTGAAGTCCTCGCTCAAGACTGGTGCGGACACCGAGGCTGCCCGTGTTATCGGGAAGCTGGTGGCCGAGCGTGCTCAGGCGAAGGGGGTAACCTCTGTTGTGTTTGATCGCGGAGCTTATATTTATCATGGGCGCGTCAAGGCGCTCGCTGAGGGCGCCCGCGAAGGCGGCCTTCAGTTCTGACGCGAGGACGAGCAGATATGGCCCGTGAGAGGGAGCCGCGCCAGGAGCGCGAGGATCGCGATAACCTGTTTGTGGACAAGCTTGTTCACATCAATCGCGTTGCAAAGGTTGTCAAGGGTGGCCGTCGTTTCGGCTTCGCTGCCCTTGTTGTGGTGGGTGACCAGAAGGGTCGGGTTGGTTTCGGTCACGGCAAGGCCCGTGAAGTTCCTGAAGCCATTCGCAAGGCAACTGAGAGCGCCAAGCGTTCGATGATCCGCGTTCCTCTTCGTGAGGGGCGCACCCTGCATCACGACGTGCATGGTCACCACGGTGCCGGTAAGGTCATTCTTCGTGCAGCTCCTGCTGGTACCGGTATCATCGCAGGTGGTCCGATGCGCGCTGTCTTCGAGACCCTCGGCATGAATGATGTGGTTGCGAAGTCCTTCGGTTCTTCCAACCCCTACAACATGGTCCGGGCAACTTTTGATGCCCTGAAGAACCAGGATAGCCCGCGTTCAGTTGCTGCGCGTCGTGGCATCAAGGTTTCGCAGCTTCAATCCCGCCGTCGCGTCGAAGACGCGGAAGCGACTGATTGAGCAGCGTGACTGAAAGACAGGAACGCGCCATGAGCGAGAAAACCATCACAGTGGAGCAGGTCGGTTCCCCGATCCGCCGTCCGTCCTACCAGCGTGCAACGCTGATCGGGCTGGGGTTGAACAAGCGGCATCGCCGCTCCACTCTTCAGGATACGCCGGCCGTTCGCGGGATGATCGCGAAGGTGGCCCATCTCGTCCGCGTGGTCGAGGGCGAGTGAGGAGCTGAGCATGAAGCTCGATGAAATCCATGATAATCCCGGCGCCCGTAAGGGGCGTATGCGGGTTGGCCGCGGCATCGGTTCCGGTAAGGGCAAGACCGGTGGACGCGGTGTGAAGGGTCAGAAGTCCCGTGCTGGCGTTGCCATCAAGGGGTTTGAGGGCGGTCAGATGCCCGTCTATCGGCGTCTGCCGAAGCGTGGCTTCAATAATATTTTCCGGGTTGACTATAACGAAGTTTCCCTGGGGCGTATTCAGACGGCCATTGATGCCGGCAAGCTTGATGCAAGCCAGCCGATCAATGTCGAAGCACTTGTTGCTTCCGGCGTTGTGCGTCGCCCCAAGGCGGGTATCCGTCTGCTTGGAAGCGGTGAGATCAAGTCTGCCGTGACCCTTGATGTCGTGTACGCCACCCGTACTGCTACTGCAGCAGTTGAGGCAGCTGGTGGAAAGGTTATCGCACAGCTTCCCTTGGAAGCCGAAAGCGATCAGGTCTGATATAATTGGCCGGGCATTTGCCCGGCCATTTTCTGTGCGCGGCGCGGCATTCGCCGAGCAGTTCGTCCTTTCCATATTAGATATGACCTAATATGAGCACTATGGGCGATGCGATGCTGCTCCTGATGCTGTGAGCCTCGCCCATAATCAGAGCCATCTTGTGTGGCATCTATCGGAGCAAGGCATGGTCTCAGCGGCGGAACAACTCGCGGCGAACCTCAACTTCAGCGCTCTCGGCAAGGCTGATGAGCTCAAGAAGCGTATTTGGTTCACGTTGGGTGCCCTTATTATTTACCGACTTGGCACTTACATCCCCATGCCGGGCATCAACCCTGATGCCCTGTCTGAGGTGTTTAAGAACGCCCAGGGTGGTATTATCGGGCTCTTTAACATGTTCTCGGGTGGCGCTGTCGAGCGTATGGCGATTTTCGCCCTGAACATTATGCCTTACATCTCCGCATCGATTATCATTCAACTCCTGACCAGTGTCTCGCCAACGCTTGAGGCACTGAAGAAGGAAGGTGAGGCTGGTCGCAAGCAGATCAACCAGTATACCCGTTATCTGACAGTCGTTCTCGCTGTTTTCCAGGCCTACGGTATTGCGATCGGGCTGGAGAGTTCTGGGAATGTTGTTGCCGATCCGGGCTGGTTCTTCCGTATCACCACTGTGATTACGCTGACCGGCGGCACGATGTTCCTGATGTGGCTGGGTGAGCAGATCACCTCGCGCGGCATTGGCAATGGTACCTCTCTCATCATTTTCGGTGGCATTGTGGCTGAGCTGCCGGGCGCGTTCATTCGAACGCTTGAGCTTGGCCGTGAAGGTGCCATTTCCACGGTTGTGATTCTGTCCGCTCTGATCGTGGCCATTCTGGTTATCGCCTTCATCGTTTTCATGGAGCGGGCGCAGCGCCGTTTGCTGATCCAGTATCCCAAGCGTCAGGTTGGCAATAAGGTTTATGAGGGGCAGTCATCCCATCTTCCCCTGAAGCTCAATACGTCGGGCGTTATTCCTCCGATTTTTGCATCTTCTCTGCTTCTGATCCCGACCACGGTTGCGAGCTTTACGCAGAATGACGGTCCTTCGTGGCTGCAGTCCATCTCGTCATTTTTGGCGCACGGACAGCCGCTCTATATGGCGCTGTACGTTCTGCTGATCGTGTTCTTCTGCTTCTTTTATACGGCTATCGTGTTCAATCCTGTCGAGACAGCCGATAACCTCAAGAAGCATGGGGGGTTCATTCCCGGGATTCGTCCTGGTGAGCGGACTGCGGAATATATTGACTATGTGCTGACGCGTATAACCGTTGTCGGTGCGGCCTATATTGCTGCAGTGTGTCTATTCCCCGAAATGCTGATTTCCTATGCGGCGCTTCCGTTCTATTTCGGAGGAACCTCGCTGCTGATCGTTGTAAGCGTCACCATGGATACGGTCGCGCAGGTTCAGGGACACCTTTTGGCCCATCAGTATGAAGGTCTGGTCAAGAAGGCCAAGCTGCGCGGGGGGAGGAGAAAATAATGAGATTGGTTCTGTTGGGGCCGCCTGGCGCAGGAAAAGGTACACAGGCCCAGCGTCTTGTGGACCGCCATAATATCGTCCAGCTGTCTACCGGTGACATGCTCCGGGCTGCTGTTCAGGCCGGTACTCCTATCGGCCTTCAGGCAAAGGCCGTCATGGAGTCTGGTGGTCTTGTTTCAGACGAGATCGTCATCGGGATCATTGCGGACAGAATTGCCGAGCCTGATGCAAAGAATGGTTTCATTCTTGACGGCTTTCCCCGCACGGTTGCGCAGGCTGAGGCACTTGACCGACTTCTGGAAGAGAAGGGTCTTGAGCTTGATGCTGTGGTTGAGCTTGTGGTTGATCAGGACAAGCTGGTCAATCGCATCCTGAACCGTGCCGCAGAAGCGCAGGCCAAGGGTGAAGCAGTTCGCAAGGATGATGACCCCGAGGTCTTCAAGACACGACTTGAGGCCTATAACCGCGATACGTCTATCGTTGCACCTTATTATCACAAGAAGGGGCAGCTTCAGCGGATTGATGGCATGAAGCCCATCCATGAGGTGTCCTCCTCTCTTGATGAGGTGCTGGGCAAGTAGTTGCCGGAGAGGATCCTTCTCAAGGTTAATTTTCGATATAAGGCCTCTTCCCTTGATCTTGACTCGGTGTTTTGAGTCGTATAGGGGAGGGGCCTTGTTCCCTATAGCGTGCTTGGTTCTGTTGTCCTTGTGCGTTCTTTGTCCTGCAGGGGCCGGCCTCCACCGGACGCAGGTTTTCTGGCTGTTTCAGCCATTCATATGGAGAAGACTGTGGCTCGTATTGCTGGTGTAAATATTCCGACCAACAAGCGCGTTGTGATCGCGCTTCAGTATATTCATGGCATTGGCCCGAAGAATGCCAATGAGATTGTCGAGAAGGTCGGTATCGCTTCTGATCGTCGCGTCAACCAGCTCAGCGACCAGGAAATCCTGCAGATCCGCGAGACCATCGATAGCGACTATCTGGTCGAGGGCGATCTGCGCCGTGAAGTTGCCATGAACATCAAGCGTCTGATGGATCTTGGTTGCTATCGTGGTCTTCGCCATCGTCGTGGTCTCCCGGTTCGTGGTCAGCGCACCCACACCAATGCGCGTACGCGCAAGGGCCCGGCCAAGCCGATCGCTGGCAAGAAGAAGTAGGTCTAGTTCGTTCCTGGTCGGAAAGTTTTCCGGCCAGGTTCTTTTATGGTCTGTTTGGATCATCCCGAGCGCCTGGAGTTACGGGCGCGCTTGAAGGATTATGTGATGGCTAAAGAAGCAGCTCGTATTCGTCGTCGCGAGCGTAAGAATATTGCATCTGGCGTTGCGCATGTGAATGCATCGTTCAATAACACGATGATCACCATTACTGATGCGCAGGGAAATACCATTTCCTGGTCGTCTGCTGGTGCGATGGGGTTCAAGGGCTCGCGTAAGTCCACGCCTTATGCTGCCCAGATCGCTGCCGAAGATGCTGGTCGCAAGGCGGCTGAGCACGGCATGCGGACGTTGGAGGTCGAGGTTTCGGGTCCGGGTTCCGGGCGTGAGTCTGCTCTGCGTGCGCTTCAGGCCGCAGGCTTTCTGGTGACTTCCATTCGTGATGTGACCCCGATTCCGCATAATGGTTGCCGCCCGCGCAAGCGTCGGCGCGTCTGATCCGCTCTCCACCCGCAGATCCGCAATGGTCCGCGGGTCTTCTGCCCGGTTTCTCCTCCCGCATGGGACGGGCCAACGTTTCCACTAGAGGTTGACCACTTCGGTTCGGACTCTGGCTCGGCGAGAACACAAGGTGATGCAAGTGATTCAGAAGAATTGGCAAGAGCTGATCAAGCCCGAAAAGCTGCAGGTTGTTCCCGGACAGGACCCTCAGCGTTTTGCAACAGTGGTTGCCGAGCCGCTTGAGCGCGGGTTTGGCATGACGCTGGGCAATGCTCTGCGTCGCGTTCTCCTGTCTTCACTCCAGGGTGCGGCTGTCACGTCTATTCATATTGACGGTGTGCTGCATGAGTTCTCCTCGATTCCTGGTGTGCGAGAGGACGTTACGGATATCATCCTCAATGTGAAGGATGTGGCGATCAAGATGCAGGGCGATGGCCCCAAGCGGATGATCGCCAAGAAGGTTGGTCCCGGTGTCCTGTACGCTGGCGACATTCAGACTGTGGGCGACATCCAGGTGCTGAACCCGGGGTTGCCGATCTGCACCCTTGATGAGGGCGCGGAACTGCGCATCGAGTTCACCGTTGATACGGGCAAGGGCTATGTTCCGGCTGACCGGAACCGTCCTGAAGATGCTCCTATCGGCCTTATCCCGATCGACAGTCTTTATTCTCCGGTGCGCAAGGTCTCTTACAAGGTTGAGAATACCCGTGCAGGGCAGATTCTTGATTATGATAAGCTGACCATGCAGATTGAGACCTGTGGCTCGATTTCGGCTGAAGATGCGCTCGCTTATGCCGCACGTATTCTTCAGGACCAGCTTGAGATCTTCGTCAACTTCGAAGAGCCCAAGCGTGAAAGCGAGGCAACCGCCATTCAGACGCTGCCCTTCAGCCCGGCGCTTCTGAAGAAGGTTGATGAGCTTGAGCTTTCGGTCCGTTCGGCCAACTGCCTGAAGAACGATAATATCGTTTATATCGGCGACCTGATTCAGAAGAGCGAGACGGAGATGCTCCGCACGCCGAACTTCGGTCGGAAGTCGCTGAACGAGATCAAGGAAGTGCTTGCTTCTCTCGGCCTGCATCTGGGTATGGAAGTGCCCGGTTGGCCGCCAGAGAATATTGAAGAGCTTGCCAAGCGCTTTGAAGAGCACTTCTGACCAAAGAACCTGTTTGCGGCTCGAGCCGCTCAATCATTCGGCTCGCTCGCCGTAACCATTTAGGAGTTCGCCGTCATGCGTCACGGCAAGGTACATCGTAAATTCAACCGCACCTGGGAACATCGCAAGGCGATGTTCGCCAATCTCGCGAGTGCGCTTATCACGCATGAGCAGATTGTGACCACGCTTCCGAAGGCGAAGGATCTTCGCCCTGTCGTCGAGAAGCTGGTGACGCTTGCGCGTCGTGGTGATCTGCATGCGCGCCGTCAGGCTATTGCCGAGTTGCGTGATCCGGCCATCGTTCGCAAGCTGTTCGATGTTCTGGCGCCCCGCTACAAGGAGCGTCCCGGTGGGTACACCCGCATCATCAAAGCGGGCTTCCGCTATGGTGATTGCACTCCTGTCGCAGTGATCGAGTTTGTTGATCGCGACGTCGAGGCAAAGGGTGCTGCTGATCGTGCGCGTCTTGCTGCTGAAGAGGCAGAAGCAGCCTGATTTCAGGTTGTGGATTCTATGCTTTTGGAAAGGGGTGGCTTTTGCCGCCCCTTTTTCTTTTTGGTTTTTTTTACGGGGCGGGTCTGGAGAGATTCTGCCGGGCGGGCCGATGCTGGGGTGCTTCTTGGCATCTGGAGATGGGGCGAGGTGAAGCTGATTGCCTGCTGTCGTGAGCAGGGGCAGATAGAGGCTTGCCCATTAAAACCAGTTTTTTGATAAACCGATCATCCAAGATGTAGATGATGCGACCTCGGCTTGTGGAAAGTCCCTACTGATTTCTCCGGCTTACAGACACCTGAAGCTGAATGAGCACCAATCTCTGGTGGCGTAGGTAAGGCAAGCTGAGCAGGCCCGTGCCTACTTAAGGGGAGCCGGGAAGTGCTGCGGGGACAGCTCTTCCACACATCCTATGCCTCTTCCTGCGGAATTGAGGAAAATATCTTTGGTGACTTGCATAAGGCACTCTAGGGTCGAGACTCAATTTGTCCACCAAGTGATTGCGGCGGCGAGGCAGAGGGCGGACATGAAGATGTCTGCGCATTTGTCGTATCGGGTTGCGATGCGGCGGAAGTCTTTGAGCCGACAGAACATGCGCTCGATGAGGTTTCGGCCGCGATAGGCATTGCGGTCGTAGGCGTGTGGGTTCTTGCGCGTGGGATTGGGCGGAATGACGGGTTCTGTTCCCCGCCCGGTGAGCCAGTCGCGCAGGCTTGCGGCATCATAGGCACGGTCGGCCAGCAGCTTGTGGCTGGGACAGCGGATCGCGAGCAACGCTTTGGCGCCCGCGAGATCGTGAGCATTGTCGGGTGTGAGCGCGAAAGCAACAGGACGGCCGATATCGTCGCTCAACGCGTGGATTTTGGTCGTGCGACCGCCGCGCGAGGTGCCAATGGCATGATGACAAGCCCCCTTTTGCGCCTGCCGCCGAGCGATGAGCCTTGATGTGGGTGGAATCCACTGACCCGGTGAACACGCCCGTCGAACCGGTCAGGGCATAGAAGATCCGTTCCCACACGCCCTGACGGCTCCAGCGGTTCCAGCGATTGTAGATCGTCGTGGAAGGACCGTAGACCGCTGGGCAATCCTTCCAGCGACCGCCCGAGCGCAGCATGTGCATAATGCCTGAGATTACCCGGCGGTCATCCACTCGTCGCGCTCCACGCCGGCCGGTGGGAAGGTGAGGCTGGATCGCTTCCCACTCCGCATCCGACAGCCAATAAACGTCCCGCTTCCTTGCCATCCGAACACCTCCGGACAACAAGGAATCAGACCCCCGCTGATCACGCAACATCAATTGGGTTTCGACCCTAGTGCTCTCACTGGTCCCGCACTTATGCTCATGCAGGAACATAGGAAAACCTGCATACATAATGCTCAGGTTTTCATCAGATTGATGTGTGAGGATAGCATTTGGACCAATATGGCCGCAGCCATGGTCTCAGCCAAAGCGCATCTCATGCGCTCTATAAGTGCGCGATAGCTTAAAATCAGACTTTTAGAACCCAGCCGTAACAGGATGCCGCGCCTTCAGCGCCCCTTACAAAAGGGATGCGATGCAGATCACTCCGCGAGCCTCGGTACACGGATTATTTTCGACACCCTTTGCCCAGCTTCGGCGGGCCGAGATCTTTTATCTCTGGCCATAGGGGGGCGGAGCATTCCGCAGGGTCTTCTCCGCTCTCACACGCCCGCGCGATTTCAAGCCTGCATCTCATCATGCAGGCTTCAGGAAGGAGCGGCGGCTGCCACTCCTTCCTGCACCGCTATTCACGTGCTCAACGCGAGCCGCGCATGTCAGCTTCCATGCGCAGGCGGTTGGGGCTGTCAAACAGCACCTTGTAGGACTGATAGTTCTCCATCACCCGCTGGACATAATTGCGGGTTTCAGAGAAGGGGATCAGCTCCACCCAGTCAACCACATCAACCTGCGGGTCGCGTGGATCACCGAAGCGCTCGATCCAGCGACGCACATTGCCGCGGCCGGCATTGTAGGCGGCGAAGGCGAGCACGTAATTGTTGTCATAGAGGCGCACGAGCTCGCCCAGCTCGGCCGCGCCAAACTGCACATTGTAGGACTGGTCGCTGCGCAGCTTGGATTCATTGTAGGGCACACCGGTCAGGCGCGAGACCTGACGGCCGGCGGCCGGGGTCACCTGCATCAGCCCCATCGCATTGGCGCTGGAAAGCGTGGAGGGATTGAACTGGCTTTCCTGACGGGTGATGGCATAGACCGCTGCGGTTTCCACCCTGTCACCGATTGGCGAGTAGCGGGGAATGCCGAAGGTGGGATAAGCATCGCGCTCCACCGGATGCCCCATGGCAACACCCTCCTTGCCGGCAACCAGCGCACCGCGCGGGTCGCTGTTGGATTTGGCAAGTTCTGACAGCAGGGAGATATGTGCCGGGTTATCCAGCCGCCACGCCAGATCATAATAGATGGTCATCGGGGTGGTGCGATCGCCGATGGCGTAGAGCATGCGAATGGCCTGCACGGGTTCCATGCGGGCGAATGTCTGCTTCTCGCTGAAGGAGGCCGAAGGCGACTTGCGCAGGCTGACAGGGGTGGCGCCAAGACGGGTGCGCGCGAGCTGGCCATAATAGGTCCAGGAATAGTTCGCGGCATTCTGGTAGTGGTTGCGCGCCTGCATGTTGCTGCCCTGAGCCTCTGCCGCGCGCCCCTGCCAGTAATAGGCGCGGGCAAGTGCGATGGGGTTCTTCTGGCCATGGGCGACACGGGCGAAATGGGCGGCGGCCGTGCGGGGATCATTCAGAAACCGCAGCGCGATCCAGCCCGAGGTGAACTCCTGCTCGGCCCTGTAGTTGTCAGATGTCGGCGTTACACCGGTGGCGGCCACCTGATAGGCTGCGCGCGCCTGTCCTTCTTCCAGCAGCTTGCGGGAGAGAAAGCGGCGCTCCATCCACCATGCATCCGGGCTGAGTTGGGCATTGGCGGTGGAGACACCCGCAAGCAGTGCCCGCGCGGCCTCGCTGTTCTTGTCCGCGCGGCGCAGCACCTGCGAGCGGGCAAACAGATAGGCCGGATCGTTCCGCAGGGAGCTGGGAACGGCATTCATATATTTGTTGGCATCATCATCGCGATTGGCGACGGCCAGACCCGCACGGGTGAGGGCGACCACATCGGAACCGGCGCGGGAGGCCGCGCGCATGGCGGTGGCCGAATCCTTTTCATAGGTAAAGCGTTCGGCCCGGGCCTTATGATCCGCACGGGTGATGACATTGCCGAACTCTTCGAGAATCGTGTTCTCGAAACGCTCGTTCAGATTGTCCTCGCGCCAGGCGCCGCGCACCCATTGGGCGGCATCAGAGCGGTTGCCATTTGCCGCCAGTGCACGGGCGAGGGCGACCTTGCCTTCTCCACTCAGGGGCGGCTGCTGCGCAAAGAATTGCAGGGCGCGATTGTGGTTGCGGTTTTCCTGAAACAGAACACGCTCTGCCCGCCGGCGCAGGGTGGACTGTGTTGGCCAGCCGGGATTCTCCTGAATGAAGGCGGCGATATTGTCGAAGCCGAAGTCGTTCGGGGACTGGCGAATGACCATCCAGTAGACGAGCTTGCGGGCGACCGGATCCTGGATCTGGGCGGCAACGGAAAGAGCCTCGCTCGCGCGGGAGCGCCGTGCGGCATCCACCGCGACTTTCAGACGCTCCAGATCAGCCCGCGAAACATTGGAGGAGCTGCCGATGGTTGGTGCGGCCTGCGCCGGGCGCGGCGCCGGGGCATTGAGATTGACTGTCTGAGTCCCGCCGGACCTTGAGCTGGAATGGGCGGCATCCGGCTTGGACGGGGGCAGCGGCGCCGCCAGCGAGGCTGTGGACGCCGCGCCCGCCAGGGCGACAGTGATCGCCAGGGTGCTTGCGGAGATCAGGCTCGAAAATGGCGACATGACGCTTCCTCGTACTCAGGGACTTTCTAACGAGACCCTATGTTCAACCACTGGCCTTGAAGAAATATTAAGACCTGGGAAACTCGTGCGCGGAAGATATTTTGCGTGCATGAAGGTGGTTCAGGAAGGCGGCGAAAGCAGGGCTGTGCACGGCATGAGCGAGAAGGTCTTTGCGGATGGCGCGCAACAGGTTATGGATTTCGTTTAGCATCGTTTCATTTCGATGCGCGTCGGCTGGTTGCAAACTGTCTTCATCGTGCCGATTTAACCTGTATGTCCAGAATTCAAGGCGTTCTCCATGTCGCCCATCACGGCTCTTTCATCCTTCCGCGGTTCCTTCACGGCTCTTGTCACGCCCTTTCGCGATGGGGGGCTGGATGAAAAGGCTTTTCGCAAATTCGTAGACTGGCAGATCGCTGAAGGTTCCCATGGGCTTGTGCCGGTGGGCACCACGGGTGAGAGCCCGACAGTGAGCCATGACGAGCACAACCTCCTGGTGGAATGGGCGGTGGAGCAGGCGGCCGGCCGTGTGCCGGTGATCGCGGGGGCGGGTTCCAACAATACGCTGGAAGCCATCTCGCTCAGCCAGCATGCGCAGAAGGTGGGGGCGGATGCGCTTCTCATCGTCACGCCCTATTACAACAAGCCCAATCAGGAGGGGCTGTTCCAGCATTTCAAGGCCATCGCCAACGCGGTGGATCTGCCCATCTTCATTTATAATATCCCCGGCCGGTCGGTAGTCGACATGTCGGTGGAGACGATGACGCGGCTGGCGCAGATTCCGAATATTGTCGGCGTGAAGGATGCCACGGCTTCCATGAGCCGCATTTCGCTGCAACGGCAGGCAATGGGGCCGGACTTCATCCAGTTCTCGGGTGAGGATGCCACGGCGCTGGGCTTCATGGCCCATGGCGGGCATGGCTGCATCTCTGTCGCCTCCAATGTGGCGCCGCGTCTGTGCGCGGAGTTCCAGAATGCATGCCTGAAGGGCGATTATGCGAAGGCCCTGGAATTGCAGGACAAGCTCTTGCCATTGCACATGGCGCTGTTTGTCGAGAGCAACCCGACGCCGACCAAGTATGCCCTTTCCCTGCTCGGCCTGATGAGCGAGGAGGTTCGCCTTCCGCTGGTTCGGGTCACGGACATGACGCGTGCAACGGTGCGTGCTGCCATGAAGCATGCCGGTCTGATTGACTGAACATGAATCGCTTCAGCCATGGCGGGCTTTGGCCTGCCTTGGCTGGGCATGCAGAAGGGGTGTCCCTTATCCCCTCCCGCGGGGCCCGGCATTGGTTGCAAACTGACGCCATTGGTAGAATATGCGAGACCATGAGCAGCAAGAAAAACGATGCCCCCCGCAGGATTGCCGCAGATAATCGCCGGGCGCGCTTCGATTATGAGATCAAGGAAGCCATAGAGGCGGGCGTTTCGCTCACCGGCACGGAAGTGAAGAGCCTGCGCACGGGCAAGGCCACGATTGGCGAGAGCTATGCCGCGCAGAAGGGCGGGGAGATGTGGCTGTTCAATGCCTATATCCCCGAATATCTTGAGGCCAACCGCTTCAATCATGAAACCCGCCGCCCGCGCAAGCTTCTGCTGCACAAGCGGGAAATCGCCAAGCTCGCCAATGCGGTGGAGCGTGATGGCATGACTGTGGTGCCGCTGAAGATCTATTTCAATGATCGCGGCCGGGCCAAGGTTGAGCTGGCCCTTGCCAAGGGTCGCAAGACCCATGACAAGCGTGAGGTTCTGAAAGAGCGCTCATGGCAGCGCGACAAGGCCCGTCTGTTGAGGGATCGCGGCTAGTTTCAGGGTATTTCGCACCGTGCAACCGGGAGAGGGCGCTATGGCGCCGCGTCCAGATACTGGCGCACGGCCGCGAAGACATCATGAAACATTGCCGTGGTAAGCTTGCCCGTATTGGTATTGTAGCGCGAGCAGTGATAGCTCGCGAACAGGCGCAGCCTGCCGACATCACCGCTCACGCCATGCCCGAACTTCAGCCGTGAGGCGGGCAGGCCGAGGGTCGCGAGAGTGGAATCATGGGCGATCTTGCCCAGGGTCACCACAGCACGCAGCCGCGGCATGGTTTCCATTTCCGAATTCAGGAATGGACGGCAGGTGCGGATTTCCGCAGGCGTGGGCTTGTTCTGCGGGGGCACGCAACGCACGGCATTGACGATGCGGGCGTCCTTCAGTGTGTAGCCATCATCGGGGGAGGCGCGATAGGTTCCGCTGGCGAAGCCGAACTGCAGCAGGGTGCTGTAAAGCAGGTCGCCGGCATAATCCCCGGTGAAGGGGCGTCCGGTGCGGTTTGCTCCGCGCACGCCGGGCGCAAGGCCCACGATCAGCAGGCGCGCATCCTGCGGACCGAAGGTGGGCACTGGCGCATTGAACCATTCCGGCTCCTGTACCCGCCATTCATCCCGGAAGGCGGCAAGGCGCGGGCAGAGCGGGCAGTTCCTGTCTGGAGTCAGGGCTGTGTCTTGTTGTGTCGGCATCAGAATCAGGAGGCTTCGTCTTCATCGGGGCAGGCCGCCTGAACGCTGCGGCGTTCCAGAAAGCGGGGCATCTCCTGCATCCGCCCATGCCGCTCCTGGGCCTCGCGCCCGATGCGGGACTGAAGGTCCACAAGGTCTATGAAAACATCGGCCTGCCGGCGCAGGTCATCCGCGATCAGCGGCGTCTGCGTGGAGATGGTGGAGACGACGGAAACGCGCACGCCCTTGCGCTGCACGGCTTCGACAAGGCGGCGGAAATCACCATCCCCGGAAAACAGGACGATGTGGTCCACATGGTCCGCCAGCTCCATGGCGTCGACGGCAATTTCAATGTCCATGTTTCCACGGATCCGCCGGCGGCCCTGAAAATCGGTGAACTCGCGTGCTGTCTTGGTGACGACGCTGTAGCCATTATAGTCGAGCCAGTCGAGCAACGGGCGGATGGAGGAGTATTCCTGATCTTCAATCAGGGTGGTGTAATAAAAGGCGCGCACAAGATAGCCACGCCCTTCAAATTCCTTCAGAAGCTTCTTGTAATCAATGTCAAACCCGAGCGCCTTGGTGGCCGAATAGAGATTGGCGCCATCAATCAGAAGAGCAATTTTTTCCATGCCGTGCATAAAATGTCCGCCGGTGGAACGGGTTGAAGGCAAATCTGGAACGAATGTAATATCGTTGTCAAAGGCATTTCTCTGCCGAAGGAGAGGGCAACGCAAGCGAAAAGCGGGGCAGGGTTGCTCATAATCGTGAATTGTTGTATCGCATGCACCTTCCCAGGCTATGATCAAGCGCGAAACGCGCATGAGGGAGTGCCGAGCTTATGGCCCGCGTCACGGTTGAAGATTGTATCGACAAGGTAGACAACCGGTTTGAACTGGTGCTGCTCGCTGCTCATCGCGCCCGTATGATTTCTTCGGGGTCGCAGATCACCATTGATCGCGACAATGACAAGAACCCCGTTGTTGCCCTGCGCGAGATTGCTGATGAGACAGTGAGCCCGGAGGATCTGAAGGAAGATCTGATCCACTCGCTCCAGAAATATACCGAAGTGGATGAGCCGGAGCCTGAATCCGTGCCTCTGGTCGCGGCTGGTGACAGCGGCTCGGGGGACGATGCGGACGTCGTCTTCGACCGCATGACCGAGGAAGAGCTTCTGGCCGGCCTTCAGGGCCTTGTGCCGCCGGAGCACAGCGACGACGACGAGGGCTGAGCCCTTCAGGCGGGATCACTTCCGCCTCCATGGCGAGAGATCTGAAAAAGGCCGGGTGGAATGCCCGGCCTTTTTCTTTGGCTTTTTCTCCGGGGCAGAAGATCGCCTCAGGGGCAGGGGTTGCCGTGGAGCTGATGCAGGGCGTTGATCTTCTGCTCGATATCCGCGGGCAGGGCCAGTTCGGCCGCATCAATATTTTCCCTGAGCTGCTCAAGGCTGGTGGCGCCAATGATATTGGTGGTGACGAATGGGCGCGTCGTCACAAAAGCTTGGGCAAGCTGCACCGGTGTCCAGCCCACTTCGCGCGCCAGAGCCAGATAGGCGTCAATCGTCTCCTCGACACCGGGCTTCTCATAACGCTGTCCGCGATTGAACAGGGTTGTGCGTGCACCGGCGGGGCGTGCGCCGCGCTGATATTTCCCGGTCAGATAGCCCTGCGCCAGGGGAGAATAGGCCAGCAGACCCACCTGTTCACGAATGGCGAATTCGGCCAGATCCGTCTCATAGATGCGGTTCAGGAGGTTATAGGCGTTCTGGTTGGAGACCAGACGCGGACCAAGGCCGCGCTCCGCGCCCAGCAGATAGCGGTGAAGACCCCATGAGGTTTCATTGGAAACGCCGATATGGCGAACCTTGCCGGCCTTGACCAGATCACCCAGCGCCTCGAGTGTTTCCTCGATGGCAACCTCCGGAGCCCCATCGCGTTCGGAAGGGGCCGTGGAGCCGAACAGCGGGATATCACGATCAGGCCAGTGGACCTGATAGAGATCGATATAATCCGTCTGCAGGCGCTTGAGAGAGCCCTCGACAGCCTCGCGGATATTGGCCGCATCAGGACGCGCCGGGCTTTTATCCGCGCGATACCATGTGTTCTGGGTGCGTCCCACCACCTTGGTGGCCAGGATGACCTTGTCGCGGTTGCCGCGCGCCTTCAGCCAGGTGCCGATGATCCGCTCGGTGGAGCCCTGTGTCTCCGGCCGCGGCGGAATGGAATAGAGTTCTGCCGTGTCAATGAAGTTGATGCCGCGTTCCAGCGCATAATCAAGCTGGGCGTGGCCTTCCGATTCCGTGTTCTGCTGGCCGAATGTCATGGTGCCAAGCGTGATGGACGACACCTTGATGTCGGTGCGCCCAAGGGGGCGGTAATCCATGGAAATGCTCCGGGCTGGTGGGCCGGTACGGGACCGGCAACGGGCTGGTGGGAGAATGCGCGGAGCATAGAGCAGTTCACGCCGGAGCGGAACCGTACGGTCAATGGTATTTCAGTAGCACAGAAGGGACGGCGGGGCCTGCGCCCCGCCATATGTCACGCCCCGACAGCCGTCCCTGCCAGATCATAGGCATCCGAGGCGGTGATCTTCACCGTGGCGATCTGCCCGATCCGCATCGGCCGACGGGAGGATACGCGCACCGTGCCATCAATCTCGGGCGCATCGCCCATGGTGCGGCCAATGGCGCCACCGGGCACCAGCTTGTCGATGATGACCTGCTGGCGGGTGCCGACCTTCTTCTTCAGCAGACGGGCGGAAACAAGCTGCTGGGCGCGCATGAAGCGGTCATAGCGCTCGGCCTTCACCTCTTCCGGCACCGCATCCGGCAAGGCATTGGCTGCCGCACCCGAGACCGGCTCGAACTTGAAGCAGCCGGCGCGCTCGATCTGCGCTTCCTCAATGAAATCCAGCAGTTCCTGGAACTCGGCCTCTGTCTCGCCGGGGAAACCGACAATGAAGGTGGAGCGCAGGGTCAGGTTCGGCACCGCCTCACGCCAGGCCCTGATACGGGCAAGGGTCTTCTCCTGAGATGCCGGGCGCTTCATGCGCTTGAGCACACCGGGGCTGCCATGCTGAAGGGGCAGGTCGAGATAGGGCAGTACCTTCCCCTCGGCCATCAGGCGCATGATGCCGTCCACATGCGGGTAGGGATAGACATAATGCAGGCGCACCCATGCCCCCAGCTCACCCAGTGCCTCGGAAAGATCCACGAAGCGGGCGGCGACTTCCCTGTCCTGCCACATGCTCTGGGCGTAGCGCAGGTCCACGCCATAGGCGGACGTATCCTGCGAGATGACCAGCAGCTCCTTCACCCCGGCCTTCACCAGCTTTTCCGCCTCGCGCAGCACCTCATTGGCCGGGCGCGAGACCAGATCCCCGCGCAGGTTCGGAATGATGCAGAAGCTGCACCGGTTGGAGCAGCCCTCGGAAATCTTCAGATAGGCATAGTGGCGCGGGGTGAGCTTGATGCCCTGTTCGGGCACCAGATCCAGAAACGGATCATGCGCCGGCGGTACGGCGGCATGCACGGCCGCCAGCACGCTTTCATATTGCTGCGGGCCGGTCACGGCCAGCACGCCGGGATGGGCGGCGGTGATCTCTTCCGGGTTCGCGCCCATGCAGCCGGTGACAACCACCTTGCCGTTTTCCGCCAGCGCCTCGCCAATGGCGGAGAGGCTTTCGGCCTTGGCGCTGTCGAGGAAGCCGCAAGTGTTCACAATCACGAGATCAGCGCCATCATGCTTGCGCGTGAGCTCATATCCCTCCGCTCTCAGGCGAGTCACGATGCGTTCGCTATCCACCAGCGCCTTGGGGCAGCCGAGTGAGACAAAAGAGATGCGGGGCGTGGGCTTGTGCGTGCCCAGAGGGCTTTCGATCGTGTCAGCCATGGGGCGACTTCTTTTGAAATGTAATGAGGAAAGGGCAGGCGTTAAGGGAGAGCGGGCCTGCCGTCAATCCTGTTTACCGCATTGCCACTGTGCGGCAGGGTGACCTTTGACAGCGCATGCGCCCGCCTTTAACCCTGCCTGTGCCGGGGTATCGTCTACCCATGCGGCCAAAAGAGGGGGAAGGCATGGAACCGGAAGTTCTGCTGGAAACCAGAGGTGAGGCGGGCGTTATCACGCTCAATCGTCCCAAGGCGCTCAATGCTCTGAATCTCGACATGGTGCGGGAAATCCTGCCGCAGCTCAGGATCTGGGCGAAAGACCCGGCGGTGACACGTGTCATCATCAAGGGGGCAGGGGAGCGGGCCTTCTGTGCGGGTGGCGATGTGCGTGCCCTGCATGATCTGGGCCGGGCAGGCCATGTGGATCAGGCCGTGCAGTTCTGGCGTGAGGAATATGTCCTCAATGCCTATATCGGCTCTTTCCCGAAGCCTTATATCTCTTTGATCGACGGCATCTGCATGGGCGGGGGCTTCGGCCTTTCCGCACACGGGCAATACAGGGTGGCGGGTGATCGCTACATGTTTGCCATGCCGGAAGTGAATATCGGCCTGTTCCCGGATGTGGGCGGCAGCCATGTCCTGCCGCGCCTGCCGGGTGCGTTCGGCCTGTTCCTGGCGCTTACGGCTACGCGTATACATGCGGCCGAGGCCCATGCCTGTGGTCTGGCCACCCATGTGGCCCACACCGCGGCTTTCCCGGCGCTGGAAGAGGCGCTGTGCTCGGGCATGGATGTTGAAACCGCGCTGGCCGAGCACTGCATTGTGCCGGGTGACGGCGCATTTGCGGCCCATCTTGATTTCATTGCCGAAACCTTTGGCGAGAAGAGCCTGCCGGCCATTTTCTCCCGGCTGGAGGATGCGGCTGGCGCGGGCGGGGCCCATGCGGAATTTGCCGCCACCTGCCTCAAGGCCATGCGCGCGGCTTCCCCCACCAGCCTGCTGCTGGTGATGGAGCAGATGCGGCAGGGCGCCCAGAAGAATCTGGATGATTGCATGCGGATGGAACTGCGCATGGTCTCCCGCGTTGCGGCAGGCAATGACTTCTATGAGGGTGTGCGCGCCGTGCTCGTGGACAAGGACAACAAGCCGCAATGGAAGCCGGCACGTCTGGAAGATGTGAACCCGGCGGACATCGCCCACCATTTTGATCCCATTCCCGAAGAACTCCAGCTTCTGGCTCCCGGCGCATGACCAGCCACTATGACCCGATAGACGCCAGCGCACGGGCTCATTGGGCCCGGCTTACACCATGGAGACAGCGGCTGTTCCTGTTTCTGCGGGGGGCCGCGGTTTTCCTGATGTTTCAGGGGGTCTTGAGCTGGGGTACCGTTATCGGCATTGGCAGTGGCACGCCCTCCTATTTCGAGACGCTGCCCATGGTCGCCCAAGGGGCTGTCATCTGGGGGGCGATCGTTAATCCTGTCGCGGCTGTGGGTCTGTGGTTGCGGGCGAACTGGGCGATCTTCTTCTGGATGGCCGCCATTTTCACGCAACTGGTGCTGGCCATCTGGGCACCCGTGAGCGCCATGCTGCTGGTCGTGACACTGGTGGAAGTGGTGCTGATCGGAATCTACTGGGCCATTTATGTGCGGACCTTGCGTGAGACGCCGGTAGACTGACCGGAAAGATCAAGCCTGAAACAGAACTGGCCCGCATGATGCGGGCCAGTTTGCGTTCAGGGGGTGTGCTGGCCTGTCAGGACCAGGACCCCAGATAGGCCAGCGTCGCGATGATGAGAATGATCGCCACGACGATCCAGTGGCGGGCGGCAAATTTGTGAAGAATCATGAGCGGTCCACACTTTCGCAGAAGGGATTGAAGAGTGATGGACCTTGCCGGAAGCCATCCGTCAAGTGCTCCGGCTGGCACTCTTCATGCTCGCAATGGCCAGCCTGCCATGCCCGGGATATAGACGGCAAAGTAATTGAACATGAATATTTGCGAATTGCGTTTCTGGCATGGGTGTCATCCCGATTCAGCAATTCTGACGGCAACATGTTGCGATGCAACGGATTATTGGCGCAGCATCTGGATGCCGTTTTGTAGTTTCCATCCGCGTTTTCTGCAAAATTTATGTGCTCGCCATCGTAATGTAACATGAATATTCTATACCGTGCTGCAGCAAATGCGCCGGAATGAATTTCACGAGGGGAGCTGGGCAATCCTTCCCCGCGTCCTGCCCTTTGAGGAGGAACGATTGACCAAGCACCTCGAGCCGTCGGCTTTCCGTAACAATCCCTTCCTCTCCAAGGTGACGGACGGGAATGCGTGGACCATGCGCCAGCGCGCCATGGCCATGACCGCGCAGCTTTCAGAGCTGTCCAATATGGGCGATCTCATCTCGCGTGCGACGGGACGCCATTTTTCCAGCATCTCCGCCACCCATGGCCAGCGCCTGCGCCAGACCTTCAATGAGCTGACCAATCTGGTGGCCGAGGTCACGAAGGAGAACAACTCCTTCTCCTCCGTGATGAAGGATTTCCAGAGCTATGCGGTGGATCGCACCCAGCGTGCCCTCCTCACCGCCGATGTTCTGCGCGAGCGCGGTGACAACTTCTTCACCCATGAGGCCGCCGGGTGCCCGCCGGTGCTCATCTATGACTATGATGTGGTGATGAATGGCCGCGACCTGCCGCGTCCGTGCAATTATTCCCTGCTGAAGATCCGCGCGCCGGAAGGCGTGGAGACGGTGGATACCAAGCGGCCCTATATCATCATTGATCCGCGGGCGGGCCATGGCGCGGGCATTGGCGGCTTCAAGTCCGACAGCCAGGTCGGCGTCGCGCTCAAGAACGGCCATCCGGTCTATTTCGTCAGCTTCAGCCGGATGCCGGAGCCAGGGCAGACCCTTGCCGATGTCGGGCGTGCCGAGGCCGCTTTCGTCCGCTATGTGCAGGACCAGCACCCTGATGCCTCCAAGCCTGTGGTTATCGGCAATTGCCAGGGCGGCTGGGCGACCCTGATTCTGGGCGCCGCCAACCCGGATATCACCGGTCCTCTGGTACTGAATGGCGCGCCGGTTGAGACATGGTCCGGTGATGTGGGGGCCAACCCCATGCGCTATAATGCCGGTGTGCTGGGTGGCCAGATGCAGCCGATGTTCTGGTCTGACATCGGCGATGGCGTGTTCGATGGCGCCTGGCTGGTCCTGAATTTCGAGATGCTGAACCCGGGCCGTACCTGGTTCCGCAAATATTATGACCTGTTCGAGAAGGTGGACAGCGAGCGCGAGCGCTTTCTGGAGTTCGAGCGCTGGTGGGGCGGCTTCTTCCTGCTGAATGAGGCGGAGATCGTGTGGATCGTCCGCGAGCTGTTCGTCGGCAACAAGCTGGCGCGCAACGAGGCCCGCCTTGAGCATGGCCGGGTGCTGGATGTGAAGCAGATCCGCTCACCCATCATCGTGTTCGCCAGCCATGGCGACAATATCACGCCGGTGAAGCAGGCTATCAACTGGATCATGGATGCCTATGCCGACGAAACGGAAATCCGCATTCGCGGCCAGCGTATCGTCTATATGGTGCATGACAAGATCGGCCATCTCGGCATTTTCGTCTCGTCCTCCATCGCCAAGCGGGAGCATGCGGAGGTTTCCTCCACGCTGCGCACCATCGAGGCGCTGGCGCCCGGTCTTTATGAGATGAAGATCGACGAGATTCATGGCGAGGGCGAGAATGAGCACTTCACCGTCTCTTTCGCCGAGCGCAAGATGAGCGATCTGCCGGGCTATGCCGATGGGCGCGAGGATGAGGTGCCCTTCGCGGCGGTTCAGCATGTCTCGGAACTTCAGGCCGAGCTTTATGACGTGTTCATGCGTCCCTTCGTGCAGGCCAGCGTGACCCGCGCCAGCGCTGAAATCGGCCGCATGATGCATCCGTTGCGGTTGCAGCGTGCCCTGGTTTCCTCCCGCAATCCGTTCATGGCGCCCCTTGAGAGCATCACCCGCTCGGTGAACGAGGATCGCAAGACCGTTGCGAAGGACAATCCCTTCGTGCTGGCGGAAAAGCTGATGGCGGATGCCTTCGAGCAGACCATGGATATCGTCCGTGATGTGCGCGATGCCTGCTATGAGATGACCTTCTATTCCATCTATGCCACGCCCTACATGCACTGGTTCGGCCGGAACTACAGCTTCGACCGTACCCGCAAGAGCAAGGCGGAACTGCTCGGCCTGCCGGAGGTTCGCACGGCGCTGATGCATGTCAGGTCCGGCGGGTTCGCCGAGGCGGTGATCCGCATGCTCATCATGCTGGCGGGGGCCCGTGAGACGGTGCGCCGCGACCGGCTGGAGCGCTCCGCCCATGTGCTGACGCAGGATGAGCCTTTCAGCTCCCTGCCCAGCCAGCATCTGGCGCAGATCGTTCATGAGCAGACACTGATCGTGGAATATGCCCATGAGGAAGCTGTTGCGGCACTGCCGCACATGCTGAAGACCGAGGAAGAGCGCCTGAAGGCTGTCGAGGTGGTGCAATATGTGCCCGGCGCTCTGGATGAGATGGAGCCGCGCACTCTGGCCATGATCCAGCGCTTCCGTGAAGTGCTGGGCCTGGGACCGGTCACCACGGATATCACGGAAGATCCGCTTCAGGCCGTGACTGTGGAAGTCGCCGCCGAGTAAGGCAAAAAGGCATTCAGGCCAGCGACCGGCCCCGGCACTTCCGGGGCCGGTTTGCGTTTCAGCGGAAGTGTAGTCATGGAGAGGCGGCAAACATTGACACCATGCCGCCCAGCGCATAAAAGGCGACCACCTTGCGGGCCGGTCTGGCCCGCTTGGTATTTCACGCACCCGTGGTCTTGTTCGGCAGCGCGTCGGGCAGGCCTGTCAGCGGAAGGAGCTTGCTCCATTCGCAGAGGAGGGGCGCGGAATCCAACTAACCAATATGACGCAAGGATTCGCGCGACATGAGCAAGCGCATTGCAGCCAAGCATAAACTCGACCGCCGTATGGGCGAGAACATCTGGGGTCGTTCCAAGAGCCCGGTGAATCGTCGTGAATATGGCCCGGGTCAGCATGGCCAGCGCCGCAAGGGCAAGCTGTCGGACTTCGGTGTCCAGCTGCGCGCCAAGCAGAAGCTGAAGGGCTATTATGGCTCCATCGGCGAGAAGCAGTTCCACGCCATTTATGAGGAAGCCGCCCGCCAGAAGGGTGACACCGGCGCCAACCTGATTGGCCTGCTGGAGCGTCGTCTGGATGCGGTGGTTTACCGCGCCAAGTTCGTGCCCACCATCTTTGCCGCGCGCCAGTTCGTGTCGCATGGCCATGTGAAGGTGAATGGCCAGCGGGTGAACATTCCCTCCTATCGCCTCAAGGTTGGCGATGTGGTTGAGGTGAAGGAAGCTTCCCGTCAGCTCACTCTGGTTCTCGAAGCTGCCCAGCTGGGCGAGCGCGATGTGCCGGATTATCTCGAAGTGGACCACGGCAAGATGACCGCCACTTTCAACCGTGTGCCGGAACTGAATGAAGTTCCCTATCCGGTGCAGATGGAGCCGAATCTGGTCGTCGAATTCTATTCGCGCTGATTTCCGGTTCTGTTGCGAGATTGGAAAAGGCCACCTTCGGGTGGCCTTTTTGCTGTCAGCTCGCCCGCCATAGGCGATAGCCCAAAAGAAAAGGCCCTCTCCATGCAGAGAGAGCCCATATCTTGGCCGCGGGTGATTCCCGGCAATCAGCCGACTTCCTGCACCTCACGATTCGCTTCGGCCAGAAGCTCATCCATGGTGCGGCGAATCTGGTGGTCGGACACCTGGACACCCTTCGCATCGAAATCCTTGCGCACCTTGCGGAACACATCCTCATCGCCGGCCTCTTCGAGATCCGCGACGACGACTGCCTTGGCATAGTCTGCTGCGGCATCTCCGCTCAGGCCCAGCTTTTCAGCGGCCCACAGGCCCAGCTTCCTGTTGCGGCGGGCGAGAGCCTTGAACCGGATCTCTTCGTCCAGAGCGAAGCGTCGTTCGAAGTCCTTCTCGCGCTTGTCGAACGTGGTCATTGCAGCCCTCTTTTGCGTGATCGTGCACCGGCTTGGAACCGGGATTGTTTTGCGCGGGCCGGAGTTGATCCACGTTCCGCGCGCGTCACCTGAATATAGGGCGCTTCCGTACAGATCAACGCCGCCGATGGGCCGGAGTTCCATGAAAGATGCCGAAAGGGCAGGTGGGGGATAAAACGCGGCTGAATCCAGCCCTTCCCCATGCACAGGTCTGCTCCCCGTTCAGGGGTGTCGCTGTCGCGTTGTATCCTGAGGCGCGATCGGCTAGTATCCCAACGGACGCGATACACAGATCATCTGCGCCCCGCCGAGGAGCGTCACCCGAACGGAGCCTTGGCATCCCATGGATTTTCTCAACCAACGGTATACCCCCATGAGCCGCCGCCGTCGCATCTATGAAGGCAAGGCGAAGGTCCTCTATGAAGGTCCTGAGCCCGGCACCTTGATCCAGCATTTCAAGGATGACGCCACAGCCTTCAACGCCAAGAAGCACGAAGTCATCGATGGCAAAGGCGTGCTGAACAACCGGATTTCGGAGTATGTCTTCTCCCGGTTGAACGATATTGGTGTGCCCACGCACTTCATTCGCCGCCTGAACATGCGCGAGCAGCTCATCCGCGAAGTGGAAATCATTCCGCTTGAAGTGGTGGTGCGCAACGTTGCCGCAGGCTCCATCGCCACGCGGCTGGGCATCGAGGAAGGCACGCAGCTGCCGCGCTCGATCATCGAATTCTATTACAAGAACGATGCGCTCAACGACCCGATGGTCTCGGAAGAGCACATCACCGCCTTTGGCTGGGCCAACACCCAGGAGATCGACGACATCATCGCGCTGGCTATCCGCGTGAATGACTTCCTCTCCGGCCTGTTCCTCGGCGTCGGCATCCGCCTTGTGGATTTCAAGATGGAATGCGGTCGTCTGTGGGAAAACGACATGATGCGGATCGTGGTGGCGGACGAGATCAGCCCCGATTCGGCGCGCCTGTGGGACATCAAGTCGAACGACAAGATGGATAAGGATCGCTTCCGTCGCGATATGGGCGGTCTGGTCGAGGCCTATAGCGAGGTGGCTCGCCGCCTTGGTATTCTGGTGGAGAACGAGGCTCCCCAGGCCGATGGCCCCACTCTTGTGAAGTGATGCGGTTGAGCTGCATCATGGAATAATGCTAGGCGGGGGCCTCGAAGGCCCCCGTTTGCATGTTTGGTCATTCATGGCCTGCCGCGAGGTCGGGTCAGCAGATCTGAGGCCGCAAGGCCCAATGTGAGAGCAGAAGGTGTCATGAAGGCGCGCGTCACCGTCACTTTGAAATCCGCTGTGCTGGACCCGCAGGGCAAGGCCATCGAGGGTGCGCTGCGCAGCCTCGGTATTCAGGGCATCGACAGCGTCCGTCAGGGCAAGGTCTTTGATGTGGATCTGGCAGGCTCAGATCGCGCGCAGGCCGAGGCTACCCTGAAGGATGCCTGTGAGCGCCTTCTGGCCAATACCGTGATCGAGACCTATCGGATCGAGTTCGTGGACTGATGTGGGAAGCTGGCCACTGTCATCGTGGCCGGATGGGCTTTTCGCCGGATACCTGATCAGGCGGCGCGGCTTCGGGCTTGTGCCCTCGCGAACAGGGCGGGTATCCAGAAATTCATTGTCCGCCGGGGCGGCCCTTCGGCCGGTATCCGGGACGGAACGCAGGCCGGCGCATATGCGTCGATGGCATGAGAGACCATGAAAGCTGCCGTCATCCTTTTCCCCGGCTCCAATCGTGAGCGAGACGCGGCCCGTGCGCTGACCCTGGTGACAGGTGCCCAGACGCAGATTGTGTGGCATGCGGAACATGAGCTGCCGGCAGGCACGGATATCGTGGTGCTGCCGGGTGGCTTCTCCTATGGTGACTATCTGCGCTGTGGAGCCATTGCCGCCCGCGCCAACATCATGAACGCCGTGCGCGCGCATGCCGAGCGTGGCGGGCTGGTGCTGGGCATCTGCAACGGCTTCCAGATTCTGTGTGAGGCCGGGCTGCTGCCGGGCGTGCTGGTGCGCAATGCACAGCTGCGCTTTGTCTGCCGCGAGGTGTTGCTGCGTGTGGAGCGCGCGGATACCGATTTCACGCGCGCCTATCGCAAGAATGATCTCATCCGCATTCCTGTCGCCCATGGCGAGGGGAACTATACGGCTGATGAAAGCACCATTTCCGCGCTTGAGCATGAAGGCCGTGTCGCCTTCCGCTATGCCCGCGCGGATGGGCAGATTGATGTGGCGGATGGACCGAATGGCTCCATCAACGGAATTGCCGGCATCTATTCGGAAAAATTCAACGTGCTGGGCATGATGCCCCACCCGGAAAACTATATCGAGGCAGCCATCGGCCCCACGGATGGCCGTGGCCTTTTCGAAAGCCTTGCCGGTGCCCTGAAGGCGGCGTGAGACGCGCCTCAAGTCGGATCGAACGCTGTGACCCATCTTCCCAATACGCCCCGCATCACCCCGGAACTCGTGGCCGAGCACGGCCTGAAGCCGGAAGAATATCAGCACTTCGTGGAGCTGATCGGCCGCGAGCCCTCCATTACGGAACTGGGCATCGTTTCCGCCATGTGGAATGAGCACTGCTCATACAAGTCCTCGAAATTCTGGCTGAAGACGCTGCCTGTCACCGGGCCGCGCGTCATTCAGGGGCCCGGCGAGAATGCCGGCGTGGTGGATATTGGCGATGGCATGGCTGTCGTCTTCAAGATGGAAAGCCACAACCACCCTTCATTCATCGAGCCTTATCAGGGGGCGGCGACAGGTGTGGGCGGTATCCTGCGAGATGTTTTCACCATGGGTGCGCGTCCCGTTGCGGCGCTGAACGCCCTGCGTTTCGGTGATGTGAAGAATCCGCGCACCCGTCGTCTTCTGGCGGGTGTGGTGGCCGGCATTGGCGGCTATGGCAACTCCTTCGGCGTGCCGACCGTGGGTGGCGCTGTCGGCTTCCACAAGCGCTATGACGGCAATATTCTCGTCAATGCCATGGCTGTTGGTCTCGCCAAGACGGATGAGATCTTCTACGCCGCCGCGACCGGTGTTGGCCGCGCGATCGTCTATCTCGGTTCCAAGACCGGGCGCGATGGCATTCACGGCGCCACCATGGCTTCCGCCGAGTTCGGCGAGGATGCGGAGGAGAAGCGCCCGACCGTGCAGGTGGGTGACCCCTTTGCCGAGAAGCTGCTGCTGGAAGCCTGCCTCGAAATCATGCAGGCTGGCTGCGTGGTCGCGATTCAGGACATGGGTGCGGCGGGCCTGACCTGCTCGGCCGTGGAAATGGGCGCGAAGGGGGATCTGGGCGTCGAGCTCAACCTGGATGCCGTGCCCTGCCGCGAAACCGGCATGAGCGCCTATGAGATGATGCTGTCCGAAAGCCAGGAGCGCATGCTCATGGTCATCGCGGATGGCAAGGAGGAGGAGGCCGAGGCCATCTTCCGCAAGTGGGGGCTGGATTTCGCAATCGTCGGCCGTACCACCGATACGCTGCGCTTCGTGGTGAAGCATCAGGGCGTTGTGGAAGCGGATCTGCCGATCAAGGAACTTGGCGACGAGGCTCCCGAATATCAGCGCCCCTATCATGAACCCGTGGCCCGCCCGGTCATCCGTCCCGAGGGCGTGCCGATGCCGGTCTCGCTCACCGAGGCGCTGGAGCAGCTCATCGCTTCACCGGACCTGTGCTCCAAGCGCTGGGTGTGGGAGCAGTATGACCATCTCATTCTGGGCAATACCGTCCAGCGCCCGGGCGGGGATGCGGCTGTGGTGCGGGTGGAGAATGGCCCGAAGGCCCTTGCCCTGACGACGGACGTGACCCCGCGCTATTGTGAGGCCGGGCCATTTGAGGGTGGCAAGCAGGCGGTGGCCGAAGCCTGGCGCAACCTGACAGCGGTTGGAGCCGAGCCTCTGGCGGTGACCGACAATCTGAATTTCGGCAACCCTGAGAAGCCGGAAATCATGGGTCAGTTCGTGGCCTGCATCAAGGGTATCGGTGCGGCTTGCGAGGCGCTCGAATTCCCCATCGTCTCCGGCAATGTCAGCCTGTACAACGAGACGAATGGCCAGGGCATTCTGCCCACTCCGGCCATTGGCGGCGTTGGACTTATCGATGATCTCGAGGATTCCATGACCCTCGACTTCAAGGCCGAGGGTGAAGAGATCTTCGTGGTCGGTGAAACCACGGGCTGGCTCGGCGCCTCTGCCTTCCTGGCGACGGTCTGCGACCGGGAGGAGGGTGCGCCGCCTCCGGTCGATCTGGCCATCGAGAAGCGCAATGGCGATTTCGTCCGCCAGATCATCCGCGCGCATCAGGTGAGCGCGGTGCATGATGTTTCCGACGGGGGCCTGCTGGTGGCTGTGGCTGAAATGGCCATGGCTGGCCGGATTGGCGCACGGCTGGAGGAAGGCCCTGCAACCGTGCCCGCGCATGGCTACTGGTTCGGTGAGGATCAGGCCCGCTATGTGCTGAGCATTCCGGCCGCAAAGGTGGCTGAGGTGCGCGCTCTGGCCGGGAAGGCCGGCGTACCGCTCACCCGCATCGGCGTGACTGGCGGCGCGGATCTGGCCATTGCCGGAACACTGGCTGTTTCGGTGGAAGCCCTGCGGACCCGCAGCGAAAACTGGTTGCCTGAATATATGGGCGCGGCCTGAGCCCGCACGCGAAGGAGCATGCTGCCATGGCAATGGATGCACATGAGATCGAGACCCTGATCAGGTCCGCTTTGCCGGATGCGCAGGTGGAGATCACGGATCTGGCCGGGGATGGTGACCACTACGCCGCCACCATTGTTTCTGAAGCCTTCCGGGGCAAGAGCCGGGTGCAGCAGCACCAGATGGTTTATGCGGCCCTGCAGGGCAATATGGGCGGCGTTCTGCATGCCCTGGCCCTGCATACGAAAGTGCCTGAAAAGGCCTGAGCGCGAGTGGTTGCGGGCTTTTGCCCGCGGCCATGAGCCGGTGCAAGGCTTGCGTTTTCAGGAGCCAGCACCAATCTTCGGCAAGACGTGGCCGGCTGTTTCGGTGCGCAGACTGGATGAAATCTCATGAGCATTCGCGACCAGATTGAAAATGTCCTGAAGTCCAACGATGTCGTTCTCTTCATGAAGGGCACGCCGAATTTCCCGCAGTGCGGTTTTTCGGGTCAGGTGGTTCAGATCCTCGACCATCTGAACGTGCCTTATGTGGGCGTGAATGTGCTGGAAAACGCGGAAGTGCGTGAAGGCATCAAGCAGTATGCCAACTGGCCGACCATTCCCCAGCTTTATGTGAAGGGCGAATTCATCGGCGGCTGCGATATCGTGCGCGAGATGTTCCAGGCGAATGAAATTCTTCCGCTGCTGGAAGAAAAGGGCATCGCCCTGCGGGATCCCGCGGCGAACTGAGTGCATCCCAGCGCCTTCGCGCATCATGACTGAAGGACGAAGTGCCTTGAACAAGGAACATTCGGCTCCATCTCAGGGGGCGCGGGGCGCATTTGGCTGGTTGCTTGCCCTGCTCATGGGTGCCGGCTTTCTGGCAGATCTTGCCCTGATCGTGCTTTTGCTGGGGGTGGGCGGCCCTGTCATCGAAGGCAACTCCAGCGCCGAAACCGGGACGATCATTGCCTGGGCTATCGCGCTGGCTGTCAGCATCATTGCGCCCATATTCGGTCTGCGCCAGTGGAAACGTGGCCGGAAGGATCTGGCGATTGCCGGTGTCTGGCTGCCGATTCTGGGTCTTCTTGCCGGGGCGGTCTTCGCCATCTAGCGGCGCTCATGGGCGGCTTCCGCTACTGTTGAAGCCACCTTTGCATCGACCAGCCCTCATTTCCTGCGCGCGAAATGAGCGAGACGGTTGACGCATCGCGCCCCATCCGGCTTAAACCCTTTCAGTCCCCGATCGGTTGCCTGATGCGCCGATCCGCCCTGTCCCGCATCTGGCGGACAGAGGCTTGCCCTATTGTCGCGGAGCTGTAAGCCCATGCTTGAGAAAGTGTTCGATCCCGCATCCGTGGAAGCGCGCATCAGCGCGGCTTGGGAAGCACAGGACGCCTTCAAGGCCGGGCGGCCGGAGCGCAAGGACAAGCCGGGCTTCTCTATCGTCATCCCGCCGCCGAATGTCACCGGCTCCCTGCATATGGGCCATGCGCTCAACAATACATTGCAGGATATTCTGGCCCGCTATCAGCGCATGCTCGGCAAGGATGTGCTGTGGCAGCCGGGAACAGACCATGCCGGCATTGCCACGCAGATGGTGGTGGAGCGCCAGCTCGCCGCGCAGAACCTGCCCGGGCGCAGGGAAATGGGGCGTGATGCCTTCATTGAGCGGGTGTGGGCATGGAAGGCTGAATCCGGCGGCACCATTGTGGGCCAGCTCAAGCGTCTTGGCGCTTCCTGTGACTGGTCACGCGAACGCTTCACCATGGATGAGGGGCTGTCTCGCGCGGTTCTCAAGGTTTTCGTCCAGCTGTATCGTGAGGGGCTGATTTACAAGGACAAGCGCCTTGTGAACTGGGACCCCAAATTCATGACCGCCATTTCAGATCTTGAAGTGGTGCCGGTGGAGGTGAAGGGGAATCTCTGGCATCTGCGTTATCCGGTGGAGGGCGAGAAGGGCCGCTTCATCGTTGTCGCGACCACACGGCCGGAGACGATGCTGGGTGATACGGCCGTGGCCGTGCACCCGGAAGATGAGCGCTACAGGGATCTCATTGGCAAGAATGTCATTCTGCCGCTGGTTGGCCGTCGCATCCCTATCGTTGCCGACGAGTATTCCGACCCGGAGAAGGGCTCCGGCGCCGTGAAGATCACGCCCGCGCACGATTTCAACGACTTTGAAGTGGGCAAGCGCCACAGCCTGCCGATGATCAATGTGCTGGACGCAGAGGCGCGCATTGATATTGCTGGCATCCGGGATGATCAGGCCGCCCGGCCCGAGGCTTATGTGAAGGAGCCAGACGGTGCCGGCACCCTTGCCCATTTCAAGGGGCTGGACCGGTTCGAGGCGCGCAAGCAGATCGTTGAGCTGCTGACCAATCTCGAACTGCTGGAGAAGATCGAGCCGCACGGCCATGTGGTGCCGCATGGAGATCGCTCCAATGTGGTGATCGAGCCCTGGCTGACAGACCAGTGGTATGTGGATGCCAAGACTCTGGCGCAGCCGGCCCTTGAGGCTGTGCGCACGGGGCGGGCCCGTTTCGTGCCCAAGAACTGGGAAAAGACCTATTTCGAGTGGCTGGAGAATATTCAGCCCTGGTGCGTTTCGCGCCAGCTCTGGTGGGGCCACCAGATCCCCGCCTGGTATGATGCCTTCGGCAATGTCTTTGTGGCGCTGGACGAGGATGAGGCTTTCGAGCAGGCGATTGCCCATAATGTGGGGAATGAGAATCTTTCGCCCGAAGAAGCTGAAGCGCTGATTCAGGATGCGGACAAGCGCGCCCAGTTCCTCACGCGGGATGAGGATGTGCTGGACACATGGTTCTCTTCCGCCCTGTGGCCATTTTCCACCATGGGCTGGCCGGACGAGACGGAAGAGCTGAAGAAGTTCTATCCCACCAGCGTGCTGGTGACCGGCTTTGACATCATCTTCTTCTGGATTGCGCGGATGATGATGATGGGCCTGCACTTCATGGACGATGAAGTGCCCTTCAAGGATATCTATATTCACGCGCTCGTCCGGGACGAGAAGGGCGCGAAGATGTCCAAGTCGAAGGGCAATGTCATCGATCCGCTGGATCTCGTGGAAAAATATGGCGCGGATGCGCTGCGCTTCACGCTGGCCGCCATGGCGGCGCAGGGGCGCGACATCAAGCTCGCCACTTCCCGGGTTGAGGGTTATCGCAATTTCGCGACCAAGCTGTGGAATGCGGCACGCTTTGCCCAGATGAATGGCTGCGTGCGCGTGGATGGCTTCGACCCGGCAAAGGTGGAAGGCACGCAGAGCCGCTGGATCATCGGGGAAGCCGCCCGCGCCACCCGTGAGGTGAGCGAGGCGATCGAGGCCTATCGCTTCAATGATGCGGCAGGCGCCATCTATCGCTTCCTGTGGAATGTCTTCTGTGACTGGCATCTGGAACTGGCCAAGCCCATCCTTTCCGGCCCCGATGGTGCGGCAAAGGATGAGTTGCGCGCCACAACGGCGTGGGTTCTGGATGTGGCCATGGCGCTGCTGCACCCCTTCATGCCCTTCCTGACCGAAGAGCTGTGGGCGGAGACCGGAAAGGAAGGCCCGGCGCGGCAGAGCCTGCTGGTGCTTTCGCAGTGGCCGGATCTCTCCGGTCTGGATGCGCCGGAAGCCGAGGCCGAGGTTGGCTGGGTGGTGGATCTCATTGCGGAGATCCGTTCCGTGCGGGCGGAGATGAATGTGCCGGCTGGTGCGCAGGCTCCGCTGGTTCTGGTGCAGGCCAGTGCGGAAACCAAGGCCCGCGCGCGCCAGTGGGATGATGCGCTGCGCCGCCTGGCACGGCTGAGCGAAATTTCCTTTGCCGATGCCATGCCTTCCGAGGCTGTGCAGATGGTTGTGCGTGGTGAGGTGGCCGCCCTGCCTCTCGCCGGCGTTGTGGATCTGGCTGCTGAACGTGTCCGTCTCCAGAAGGAGGAGGACAAGCTTGGCGGGGAGATCAAGCGCATCGACAGCAAGCTGGCCAATGAAAGTTTTGTGGCCCGTGCGCCGGAAGAGGTGGTGGAAGCCGAGCGTGAAAAGCGCGAGGAATATATCCAGCGGCGTGAGAAAGTCCGCTCTGCCATCGCGCAGCTTGCGAGCTGAGGATCAGGGCCCGGCCATTGGCCGGGCCTTTTTCTTTCAGCCTTTGGTGCCTGAAAGAGGATGACGCCACTGCCATCATGGTGACAGGGGGGCGCTGATGGAGGAAAGTGGAGCCACAGCCTGCTGATGACAGGACGCTCAGGAAACATGCCGGGTTAAATCCCGCGCACGCATACAAGCGCTGAAGCCCTTGTGAGGGTGCGGGTCAAGACATGATACGGATGGAATTGGCAGCCAGCAAAGGTGGCGAGGATTTAGCCCGTTTTGACGACAAGCCACTCGCCGAGCGGGCCGATATCATAGCTCTGCTGACGTCGCGCAATATCTGCATCCGCATCGGAGGCGTCACCGGTGCGCTGGTCTATCCGTTCTATGCGGGTGGAGACATCGGTTTCAAGCCAGATCCCGGTGAAAGCGACTCCGGCTGCCTGCGCCACTTTCTCAATTGCCGCCCGCTCTGCCGGGAGCGCATGAACCGCATCGACAATCACGCTCTGGCCTGTTGCCAAGACCCGGGCAGCAAGAGAGGCGAGCCGGGCATAGACCTGCTCTGTCACTTCCGGCCTATAGGCGGAAGAGGGGAGCGGCTCGGTTTCCGCAACGCCAAACATCAGCTTGCGCTCAATATCGCTGCGGAGGATGAGAGCGCCGGGCGCGCGACCGATATAAGGTGCCCATGCCATGGCGCAGGTGCTTTTTCCTGAGCCGGACAGGCCGCCAATGGCCACCAGAAGCTGTTGATCCGTCGTGAGAGCCCGAGGTGGAGCGGGAGTTCTTGCACTCTCCGCTGGTGCAATGAGGCTGGCGGAAGAAGGACAGATGAAGGCGCGGGCCGTATGGAACAGATGGATGACGCGCTGTTCCGCAGCCTGACGCTTGGCTCCGGAGAGGTGTTCCAGCCCCGCGGCTTCCACCTTGGCGCGAATGGCGGCGCGCATGCTCAGGAAGAAGGGCAGGGCGGCGATACCATCCAGATTCTCACTGTCATCGCCAATGCGCATATAGCGGTTGAACAGGCCGTTCGCCGTGCCATGGAGCCCGCGCTCCCACAGATCCATCAGCAGGAAGGAGAGGTCATAAAGAATATCGCAGATCGCAATATCCTTATTGAACTCAATGGCATCGAACAAAACAGGGCGCCCCTCAAGCATCACGATATTGCGCAGGTGCAGGTCCCCGTGACACCAGCGCACATAGCCCTGTTCACTGCGCTTGTGCAGCAGGGGGCGCAGGCGTGCGAAGCTTTGCTCCATCTCATCACAAAGACGCGAAGCCTGCCCGGCTGGAAACAGGGAGGGATGCCGCAAAAAGGCGCTGCGGTTATCCGCCAGAAAATCCAGAAAAGCGGCGCCCGTATCATAGCCTTGTGAAACGGAAGCCTTCTGGTGGGAGGCGCTGATGGCCTGCGCCAAGGCTGCCACAAGCTGGGGGGAGAATTCGCCCCGGGCGGCAAGATGGTCCAGTGTGTCATTCACATCGAACCGATGCATCCGGACCGCATATTCGCACACCATGCCGGCCCCGTTCAGGCTGAACCCGGCTTCCGTGCGCGTGATCGGCACAACATCAAGATAGAGTTCCGGGGCATTGGTCTGGCCAATACGGAACTCGGCCTCACAGGCCGCGCGACGCTTCTCCAGTGTCGAGAAGTCCATGAAGGGAAAGAAGACGGCCCGCTTCACCTTGTAGGCATAGGGACCGGCCAGAAACACCACAGCGCCATGCGTATCAATGCGCTGAACCACGTCCCCGGCAGGGAGGTCATAAGTCCGCGGGTTGGAGAGGAAAGAAAAAACCGCATCCTGATCAGCCACGACATGGCTGTTCATGCCCGAAGCCCTGGGAGAGGCCATAGCATCCTCGCAATACGGTTTTTCTATTCCAGCTGAGGCGGAAGGCCGTCTCAGTTTCAGGAGGAGCGGTGCCCGTGCAGCAGGGCAATGGACAGCGCCTGTGTGAACAGGGTTGCTGCCGGCCCACCCAGATTGCCGCGCTTCATCTGCAGGAAGCCGCCAATGACGAGAACGAGGAAGGCGATATTGACAGCGTCCAATCGCCCGCCTGTTGCCCGTCCGAGCCCGTCATTCAGCGCCTTCAGAACAGATGTTGTCTGGTCGATGGGGCTGCTGTTGGCGGGCTGGGGCACCACGATGATGCCGGCTTCGGCAAGGGTTTGCTCAAGCACGGTCCATGGCTGAACATGGTTGATGACAAGGCTGCGCGAAGCCGGCCTTACCTCAACACGGACCTGATCCGCTTTTGCGATATGATTGCTACAGGCAATCAGGTCCGCCGAAGCCACCGTATCGGTCGCAACAAGGCGGGTCCGCCCATTGGTTTGATGGGCGATCCTCATCTGGATGGCTTCAGGCATTTAGGTTTCAGCCTTCAGAAGTGTTGTCCGTCGCGGGTGCATCTGCGGCAGGAGCATCTGCCGCGGGAGCCGCGGTCGCTGCCGTGGAGACGGCGGCTGCGCGCTTGCGGGTGGATGCACGACGGCGAACGGGCTTGGCCTCTTCCTTGGCGGCTTCAGCCTTTGCATCGGCAGCCGGCTCGGCCTTGGCCGTTGCAGTGCCTGCTGCGCGGGTGGTGCGCTTCGCTGCCACCGTGCGGGCCGAGCTGGCGCGCGAGGTGGTGCGGCGTGCCCGGGCAGCCGTCTTCTTGATTTCACCCACAGCCTTGTCAGCGGTGGCCTTGGCCTCGTCGACAGCCACCTCGGCGGCTTCGCTCACAGCCTCGGCAGCCTCCTCGACGGAAGAGCCGGAGATGCTGTCTGTCGCGCGGGCCGCGGCAGACTTGATGCCGGACGCTGCATCAGAAAGCAGGTCCTTCACCTCTCCACCAGCCTTCACGACGGCGTCACGGGCAACACCATACCCGGTCTTGCCGGCTTTTGCGGCATCCTTCGCCACCGGACGCGCGACGCGCGCCAGTTTCGGAGCAACCGCAACAACGCCTGCGCCAATAGCGAGGCCGAGCAGAAAGCCGCCACGAACCAAGATGAGTGGATACATGCTCAATGTTCCTTGTTGTTGTCTTTCCAAGTGACGACTTACCAACACTTTACGGCGTAATTGCCACTTTGAGAACACCGTCGCGCTGATGTCCGAAAAGATCATAGGCCTTTTCGATATCGTCCAGTTTGAAACGGTGGGTGACAAGCGCGGTCGTATCCACACGTCCTGAGGCGACAACCTCCATGAGACGGCGCATGCGCTCCTTGCCACCCGGGCACAGCGTATTGACTATTGTGGTGTTGCTCAGCCCGGCGCCAAAAGCATTCAGCGGAATCGTCAGGTCTTTTGAGTAAACGCCAAGTGAAGACAGGGTTCCGCCGGGACGCAGAACACGCAGGCCGCTTTCAAACGTCGTCTGTGTTCCAAGCGCCTCGATGGCAACATCTACGCCACGACCATCGGTCAGGCGCATGATCTCTTCCACGGGGTTCACCTTGTTGAAGTTCACCAGATCGGTCGCGCCCATGGTGCGGGCCACCTGAAGACGCTCGTCAAGACCGTCCACCACGATGATGCGGGTGGCACCCATCAGGCTTGCGCCCGCAGTTGCACACAGGCCAATCGGCCCCTGCGCGAAGACGACGACCGAATCACCGATGTGAACCTTGCCCCGCTCCGCCCCGGAAAAGCCGGTGGACATGATGTCCGGGCACATCAGAACCTGTTCGTCGGTCAGCGCTTCCGGCACGACTGCCAGATTGGCCATGGCATCCGGCACCAAGAGATATTCGGCCTGAGCGCCATCAATCGTGTTGCCAAAGCGCCAGCCGCCGGCAACCTGGAAGCCATGCTTGGTGCGCGGGCCATCCTGCGAGCCGCACCCGCACAAACAGGCATTGGAGTAGCCCGAAGGGGTGATGGCGCCGGCAATGACGCGCTGGCCTTCCTCGAACCCCTCGACGGCGGACCCCAGCTTCTCGATGATGCCAACAGGCTCATGGCCAATGGTGAGGCCCTTGGCGACCGGATACTCACCCTTGAGAATATGGATATCCGTGCCGCAAATGGTGGTGGTGGTGACGCGGATCAGGGCATCCAGCGGTCCGACATCCGGCACCGGCTTTTCATCCAGCACGATCCGCCCATTCTCGACGAAGATGGCCGCCTTCATCATCTTCTTCTGGGGGGATGGACGAGATGCGTGCGCAGCAGCTTTTTCCAAGATGTCAGACATGATCTGTTCTCCCTGTGATATGCTTGCGCTGAGGTTGCCCAGCGGCATGAAGCATAGCATTGACGTCTATCAACATGCGACCATGTAATTCTGTCATTTTTCACTTTGTAATAATGACATGAATTCGCATGTGCAGAAGATGTCGCGGCTCCCGAACGTCAGGATGAGGGAGGGTAAATGTGTGCACCGCCACAATTGTCGGTGACGGTGAAGCCGTTTTCCTGCTCTGAGAGGTAATTGGGTGTGAGTGGAATCTTGCCAGCGCCGCCGGGAATATCAAGGATATAGGTTGGAATCGCCAGGCCGGAGATGCGTCCGCGCAGGGTCTGCATCAGAGCCTGCCCCTCCTGTATCGAAAGGCGGAAATGACTGGTGCCGGGAGCAAGATCCGGGTGGTGCAGATAATAGGGTTTCACCCGGCATTCCACGAGCCGGCGAAACAGATCCGCCAGTATTTGCGCATCATTGTTCACGCCGCGCAGAAGTACGGTCTGCGAAACCAGTGGCACTCCTGCATCTGCAAGACGGGCTATGGCCGCGCAGGCCGTCGGGGCAAGTTCCCGCGCGTGGTTTACATGTATGGCTACATAGGATGTCAGCGCGCTGGCCTTCAGGGATGTGATCAGTTCCGCGCTGACCCGCTCCGGTGCGGCTATGGGTATACGTGTATGAAAGCGCACGACCCGCACATGTGGAATGGCGCTGAGCTGCGCCATGATTTCGCGCATGCGGCGGGGCGAGAGCATGAAGGGGTCGCCGCCGGTGAGGATCACCTCCCATATTTCAGGATGCGCGCGAATATAGGAGAGGGCGTTTTCAAGGGCGGGTGCTGAAAGCGTGTGCTCGGATCCCGGCCCCACCATTTCGCGCCGAAAACAGAAGCGGCAATAAACTGCGCATACGCCGATGATCTTGAGCAGGACCCGGTCCGGGTAACGGTGCACGATACCGGGAACGGGGGAGAATGCGTCATCTCCAATGGGGTCGGCGCGTTCCTGCGGTGTGGTTTCCAGCTCGGCGGTCTGGGGCACGAATTGCAGGGCGATGGGGTCCGCCGGATCATCCCGGTTGATGAGGCGGGTCAGCTCTGGCGTCACGGCTATGGCATAGCGCGCCCCGACGGCCTCGCAGCCGGGGCGGTGCGCGGCGGGGATGAGGCCCGCCTTTTCCAGTTCATCCGGGGTTCTCAAGGTGGTCTGCACGCTTTGGCCTGCGACTGGGGCAGGGCGGGGCGCGCAAGGTGCTGTGATTGGGCGGGGCATTGCACACTCGGCGTGGTCATGTCGCGGGCAGGCCGGAACAGGCCGTCACTCATGCGCACAGGAGCGCATTCTATAAGGCCCCGCGGGGCTTACGCCAAGTTCGGATCAGCTTCCGGCTCCCGGGGCAGGGGCTTCATGCCGGTAATGTCATCACCACGCTGGAAAGCCATGCTCATGCGAAAGCTGTCCGCCATCCGTTCGGCCTGCTGGATTGCGCGGGTGGCATGAACCGGAGGCAGGGTACGGCGCGCAACGGGGCGAAAAAGGGCAAGCCAGCGCGCAAACTGCTCATCGCTGATGGTGCCGAGCGCGAGATGCGGAGGCAGGGGGCGTCCATTATAGCGCCCGCTCCTGAGAATGACGGAGGACCAGAAATCGCACATTCTGGCCAGATGCTCGGGCCATGCGGCGCTGGCGATATGGGCATTGAACACCGGGCCGATGAGCGGATCGCTCCGCACCTCATCATAAAATCCATGCACCAGATCATGGATCGCCTGCTCGGCCCGCTTCTGCACCTCGGGCGAAACAGCGGTTTTGGGAGGCGGGCCAGGATGCTCACCCGGAATAGACATGCCTGCGCTCCTTGCATACGAAAGCCAGTTTATATGCCGTAGAAGATGGTGCTTTGCGCCGCGGATGCAATCTTCTTCAGGCATGATGCGACGGGCTGTCACAAGGTCCATGCGGCCCGGTTGACTGGGGACATGCGATTTTTTAGGTGCGTGGGGAACCCAAGAGAGGTGAAGCCCGCCTTGCAAAAGCGCGTGCGATGTGGCTCTTGAACCAGATGCTGAAGCCCGCCTGGCGCGGCTTATGGGGACGAGTGTGTCCGGAGGGATGAGATGATTGATTTTGTCGAGCTGCGTCGCGGAATGGTAGACAGTCAGGTCCGCGCCAATGACGTGACAGACCATCGCATCGTCGGGGCCATGCTGGAAATTCCGCGTGAGCGTTTCGTGCCCGAATCCCTGCGCTCCTTCGCCTATATTGATGATGATCTGGTCCTTCGCCCGGCTGCCGAGGGCAAGCCCGCCCGCTATCTGCCGGAGCCGATGGTGCTCGCCCGTCTGGTGCAGCTTGCCGATGTGCGTGAGACGGATCATGTGCTCGATATCGGGGTTGGCACGGGCTATTCCTCCGCCCTGCTCTCGCGCCTTGCCCAGCAGATTGTCGCGCTGGAAGAGGATGAGGCGCTGGCCGCGACCGCCGCACAGACGCTGAGCGATCTGGATGTGGACAATGTGGCCGTGATGACGGGCCCGCTGGCCGAGGGCTGGTCGCCAGAGGCCGGCTATGATGTGATTTTCCTCAATGGCGCTGTCGATGCCGTGCCTCCGGCGCTGCTCGGTCAGCTCAAGGATGGGGGCCGTCTCGTTTGTGTTGTCGGCCGTGGGGGCGCTGCACGGGCAACCGTGTTCACCAATGTCGCCGGGCATACGGGTGAGCTGGCCGGGTTCAATGCCTCCCTGCCTTTGCTGCCGGGCTTTGAAACTGAGCCGGGGTTTGTGTTCTGAGGTGAGCTGTGGCGAGATTGCCGCGGTACCGTAAAAAAGGTTCATACAATCGAACCGGTCGGTTTCGTGACGCGGCATGATCGAATAAGCTTCACATCCGTTCTTGCGCGACGGGGGCGCCGCGTCACTTTTGTTCTATGCCGGTCCAGGAGATCTAGATGTCGCTTGCGACAAGCATTCGTCGAAACGTCGCTCTCTTCCTGGTAGGTGTTGGAGGGGTTGCTCTTTCGGTTGCCAACGCTTCTGCTCAGCCGCTCGATGCTGCACTGGCTACGGCCTATGTCAGCAACCCGACTCTGAACGCCCAGCGCGCGGGTACCCGCGCGACAGATGAGAATGTGCCGATGGCACTTTCTGGCTATCGCCCGGTCGTCAATGGTTCGATCATTGCCGGGTTTGATGCCACGAACGCACGTACGACACAGGGCAATGCCTACGCCAACACGTGGCCCCGCTCTTTCGCCCTGACAGTTGCCCAGAATCTGTTTGACGGTTTCGTTACCGCCAATTCGACAGAGATGGCCGAATCGCAGGTGCGCGGTGCGCGCGAAACCCTGCGCAATACAGAGCAGATCGTGCTCCTGCAGGGTGTGACGGTCTATATGAACGTCATTCAGGCTATTGCCCTGCTGGACCTCCAGAATGAAAACCTGCTCGCATTCGAGCAGGAATTGCGCGCCACCCGTGACCGCTTCAATGTGGGTGAAGTGACCCGTACCGACGTGGCGCAGGCCGAGGCGCGGGTTGCCGATGCGCAGTATGGGGTGAGCCAGGCCGTGGCGAATCTCAGCTCGGCGCGGGCCGCCTACAGGCAGGTCATTGGCGTTGAGCCGGGCAAGCTCTCCTTTCCCCGCTCGATCGAGCGGATGATTCCCAAGAATGTCGGGCAGGTCATTTCTGCCGGCCTTGCCTCTCACCCGGCCATCAAGGCCTCGCAGTTCGCTGTGGATGCCTCGCTCTTCCAGGTGAAGGTTGCTGAAGGTGCGTTGCTGCCGAATCTGAGCCTGCAGGGTCAGATTGCTCAGTCCTATGAGAGCAACATGAACACCCAGCGCACGGGTAATGCCGCTGTGGCCCTGAACCTGACGGTGCCGATCTACCAGGGCGGTGTTGAGTACGCGAATATCCGCCAGACCAAGGAACTGCTCACGCAGGCCCGGATCGAGGTGGATGTGAACCGCGATACCATTCGCGCCCAGGCCGTCCAGTATTGGGGGGCTCTTGAGGCCGCGAAGGCGCAGATCACTGCCGCCCAGGCTGCTGTTGCCGCCAACACGCTGGCCCTTCAGGGTGTCCGTGAAGAATGGCGTGTGGGTCAGCGCACCACGACGGACGTCTTGAACGCCCAGCGTGACCTGACCAACTCCCGCTCTTCTCTCGTGGTGGCGCAGCGTGACCGGGTTGTGGCGGCCTATTCCCTTGTCGCGACCATCGGCCGGATGGATGCTGCCTCGCTCAATCTGAAGGTGCGCAATTATAATCCTGTTGTGCACTACAATCAGGTGCGTGACAGCTGGGCAGGGGTCCGCACGCCGGACGGTCAGTGATACTCTCCCGTCACGGCCCATGATGGGCCGTGATATGGGTGCCGGAAACCAGATCCGACTTTGCATTGAGCCATGCCGGGCTGAGTGCTGATCAATTGAGGGTGCGCGATGCCAGTCCAGTCGAAGGCAAAGGAACCGTCGATTGATGAGATTCTGGATTCCATCCGGCGCATCATCGCGGATGAGGAACTCGCCCCGGAAAACGTCGTCCAGAGCCAGCCGCAGGTCGCCAGACCCTATCCGGCGCATGCGCCTGTAGCGGCGGCAACACATGTTGCGGGTCGCAAGGGGGGGCAGGGTCGTCCCGCCCCTGTTCAGCCTGAAAGGCAGGCGGTGCGCGAACCGCGATATGCGCCGATAGACAGTGCTTCGCGGACTGCTCCCCATGTCTCGCAGGCACCTGTGCGTGAACCGGCAAGACAGGCGGCGCGGTATCAGTCTGCCACTGTTCGCAATACGCCCCCCGAAGTGATGGCTGAGCGCCCAACTGCACCGGCCGGGGTTCAGCCGGGTGCTCCGGCACAAGGAGTTGCTCCCATGAACAGCACGGTGTCCTCCTCATCCGGGCCGAAGCCTCAGGCGCCTGTGAAGCCCTCTGTTTCCGGCGCTCCTTCGGAAACGCGGCATCCACCCGTGCGCCGAGATCTGCTTTCGCCGGCCGTTGATGCCGCGGTGGCGGCGGCTTTCCAGTCTCTGGGAGATCTGGTTCTGCCGCAGCAGGAGAGAACGGTTGAGGATCTCGTGAAGGAGATTCTCCGGCCGATGCTCAAGGAATGGCTGGACCAGAATCTGGCAGGCATTGTCGAGCAGCTTGTGCGTGCCGAAATTCAGCGGGTCACGGCGAATATTCGCTGATCTGGTGATATTCACCGGCTTGCCTTGAGCCTGACCTTGCGGCAGAATCAGCAGGATACCAATTGTCCTGTTGATCGCGGTGGCGATGTTTAAAAGATTTTTGTCGGGCACCAGTGCTTTTGCGCGCCACAGGGCAGGGCAGAGTGTGCGTATCACATGTCTGGCCGGGGTGATTGCCGCCGCCGGAGCCTTTCAGGCAAGTGCGTGCCCGGTTTCCACGCGCCCCATACCGGCCCCTGTTCTGGAGAGAGCGCAGAGTGCGCTTGCTGAGGGGCGGCCCCTTTCGGTTCTGGCCATAGGCTCATCGAGCACGGCCGGTTTCGGAGCCTCCAGCCCGCAGAAGAGCTATCCCGCCCAGTTGGCGCACTATCTCTCCACGGCTCTTGGCGCGCCTTCCGTACATGTCATCAATGCCGGTGTCTCCGGCGAGCGCGGCGGCTCCACCCTGCGACGCCTGAATGCGTTTCTGGCACAACCGGACAAGCCGGATCTGATCATCTGGCAGGTTGGCACCAATGATTATGTGTTTGGCGGGCAGCCCCGGAGGCTGGCCGATATTGTGAGCAAGGGGCTTGCCGCCGCGAAGGCCGCGGATGTGCCTGTCATCATTGTCGACCAGCAGTATTTTCCGCTGATTGTGAATGTGCGCCGTTATGAAGGGTTTGTCGGTGCGGTGAATGAGACGGCACGCGCCTATGGCACGCCCGTTCTGCCCCGCTATGCCATGATGAAGGAGATGGCCGCGCGCGATCCTGAAGGGTTTCGCGGCCTTCTGGCATGGGATCGCTTCCACATGAATGATGCGGGCTATGCCTGCCTGGCGCGCTTGCTGGGAGACAGTATTCTGGAAAGCCTGAAGCCGGGCCAGAAGCGGGTCGATGCCGCCGCCCGCGCGCCCTCTGCCAGCATAGGGCTGCATTAAATCTGGTGCGCGAAATTTTGCGCGCCAGCGTGCATCCAGGCCGCAGCTCGCGTCCAGGTCATAGATGATCATTCAGCAGCCGCGCATTCGCGCAACTGACCGGAATGATTCATAATTTCTGGAAAAACAGTATCTGTCACATGGTACAGGTGGGTGGACTTGAACCACCGACCTCCGGTTCCACAGACCGGCGCTCTAACCAACTGAGCTACACCTGCATCCCTTGAGGTTGCCCTCAATGTGAGGGGGGAACTTAGTCGGGCTTTTTGACGAATGCAAGTGGGGAAGGCCAAAGTCTCCACAGGCTTTCGGGATGATTTTCTCGGGCCGGCTCATCTTCTCCACAAACCGGGATTTTAAAGGCGGGCCAATGCTCTGGCCAAGGCCGGCGCCATTGGCGACAGCTCTTTTCCACGGGGAGGCGGCATTCCGCCCGCATCACAATGCCTGAAGGTGCTGAAACAGAAATGGGCCCCGGAAGGGCCCATTTCATATGCATGCGTGCGATACGCAATCAGGCGTGGCCAAACACCCGGCTGAAGATGGTATCGACATTCTTCAGGTGGTAGCCGAGATCGAACTTCTCGGCGATGTCGTCCTCGGACAGATATTTGCGCACATCGGCATCAGCCAGAAGGAAGCTCTGGAAGTCGCCTTCGCCACGCCACACCTTCATGGCGTTGCGCTGTACCAGACGATAGGCATCCTCGCGGCTGGCCCCCTTCTGGGTCAGCGCCAGAAGCACGCGCTGGGAATGCATCAGGCCACCCAGACGGTCCATGTTCTTCTGCATGTTGTCGGTATGCACCACCAGCTTGTCCATCACTCCGGTGAGGCGGGCGAGGGCGAAGTCGAGTGTCACGGTGGCATCCGGGCCGATCATGCGCTCGACGGAGGAGTGGGAGATGTCCCGCTCATGCCACAGGGCGACATTCTCCAGCGCGGGCGTCACATAGGCGCGCACCATGCGGGCAAGGCCGGTGAGGTTCTCGGTGAGAACGGGGTTGCGCTTGTGCGGCATGGCCGAGGAGCCCTTCTGGGCCTCGGAGAAATATTCTTCGGCTTCCAGCACTTCGGTCCGCTGCAGGTGGCGCACCTCGATGGCCAGCCGCTCCACGGAGGAGGCCACCACGCCGAGCGTGGCGAAGAACATGGCGTGCCGGTCCCGCGGGATGACCTGGCTGGAAACGGGCTCCACATGCAGGCCCAGCTTCCTGGCCACATGGGCCTCAACGCTGGGATCAATATGGGCGAAGGTGCCCACGGCGCCGGAAATGGCGCAGGTCGCAACTTCCTCACGGGCGGCGACAAGGCGGGCGCGATTGCGCTGGAACTCAGCCGCCGCCATGGCCAGCTTCAGGCCAAAGGTGGTCGGTTCGGCATGAATGCCGTGGGAGCGGCCAACGGTGGGGGTGAGCTTGAACTCGAAAGCGCGACGCTCCAGCACCTTCAGCAGGGCATCGATATCCGCAATCAGCAGATCCGCCGCGCGCACCAGCTGCACGGCAAGGCAGGTGTCCAGCACGTCAGAGGAGGTCATGCCCTGATGGACGAAGCGGGCTTCCGGCCCAATAAACTCGGCCAGATGCGTCAGGAAGGCGATGACATCGTGCTTCACTTCCAGCTCGATCTCATCGATCCGGTCGATATTGAATTCCGCCTTCGAGCCGAGTTCCCAGATCTTGGCAGCAGCTTCCTTGGGCACGATGCCAAGTTCCGCCATTGCTTCTGCTGCATAGGCCTCGATCTCGAACCAGATGCGGAAGCGGCTTTCGGGGGACCAGATATTGGCCATTTCCGGCCGGCTGTAACGCGGAATCATCGACACTCTCGTTTATTGGGACGCCAGAGGAAGAGACGCCATGTGCGCTCTAGCAGATCATGGCCCGGTTGAGTAGCGCAGGGGGTGTTTTAGGGCCATGGGGAAGGGCAGATTCTAGCCGCACAGGAGGTTTCAGCGCCCTTTTCGACGCTGTGCGCCGATCATGATGCCATGGGAGACGGCATCCGGCCCGAACTTGGCTTTCAGCAGATCCATGGCGGCCTCGGCGGCCTTTCGGCGCCCCAGCCCGTCATCGAGCAGATCGGCGGGGTCTGCATCCGTTGCCGGCCCCAGCTCCGAGACGCCAACGCCAAGCAGGCGGTAGCGGGTGCCATCTGTTTCACGCACCAGCAGATCATGCGCCTCGGCATAGATGCGGCTGGCAAGGCAGGTGGAATTGTCCAGCGTGCGGGCGCGGGTGCGCAGACGGAAATCAGCGCTTTTCAGCTTGAGCGTGACGGTGCGGCCGGCAATCTGGCCCTTCTTCAGCCGCGCGCTCACTTCCTCTGCAAGTTTGTACAGGGTTTGTTCCAGAGGGCGCAGATCCGCAATATCGCTCTCAAAAGTGGTTTCCGCAGAAACGCTTTTGACGACCCGCTCCGGCTTCACCGGGCGGTGATCGACACCATGGGCAAGACGGGAGATGCGCAGCCCTTCCGCACCATAGCGCCGCGCGAGATCCGATGCCTCCGCGCGCTGGAGATCTCCAATCGTGCTGAAGCCATCGCGGGTGAGACGATCGCCAAAGGCTTTGCCCACCCCCCACAGAAAGGTGACAGGCCGTGGCGCGAGAAAAGCTGCCGCCTCTTTCTGTCCGAGCACCGAGAAGCCCCGTGGCTTGTCCAGATCCGAGGCTGTTTTCGCCAGAAACTTGTTGGAGGCCAGCCCGACAGAAACAGTGATTCCGACCTCTCGCTCCACCTCCAGCGCAAAGCGGGCCAGCGTGCGGGAGGGAGGCTGGCCATGCAGGGCCTGTGTGCCGGAAAGGTCCAGAAACGCCTCGTCAATGGAAAGCGGTTCCACCAGAGGGGTCAGAGCCTGCATCATGGCCCGCACCTCACGGCCGGCCTTGCGGTATTTTTCGAGATTCGGCGCGATCACCACCGCCTTGGGGCATAATTGCAGGGCCTTGAACATGGGCATGGCGGAGCGGACGCCATGAATGCGGGCAATGTAGCAGGCGGTGGCCACAACGCCGCGCTTGCCGCCGCCAATGATGACCGGGACATCCGCCAGCTCCGGATTGTCGCGCTTTTCGACGGAGGCGAAGAAGGCATCACAATCCACATGCGCCAGACAGAGCGTATCAATCTCAGCATGGCGCACCATGCGGGGGCTGCCGCACCGCACGCAGCGCGGACCGGGGCCGGCATCGGCCAGGCAATCACGGCAGAAGCCGGGCAGGGCATGGGGCTGTGTGGTCATCATGCGCTATCCGAATCAGGCGGCAGGTTCAGGCTTATTCTGCGCGTTGTACGGGAGCATCCGGGTCAAAACCGGGTGAAAGCAGTTCATGGGCCGCAACGACATGGTGCGGGTCCAGCCCCTGTTGCGCGGCAAACTCCAGCAGCAAGGGCTCATCCGCGAGAATGAAGGCCAGAATCCCGGCTGCGAATCCCTTCTGTGTCGCCGCCTCGCGCAGGCCTGCGGGGGTGAGTCCGGTCTCTTCAAGAAAGCGCACCAGATGGTCAGGGTCTGCCGCAAGGTAAGATAATGCCCTGATGGCAAGATTCTGGGCGGCGTCATGCTGGGCGAGACCGGATTTTCGCTTATCTTTGAAAGTCATTTGCTGTTCCGCAAGGTTTGGGCTCTAGCTGTTTCCATTCCAGCACGTTCAAGGCGCGCTGCGAAGGGCATGGAGCAGGATGGGGCATGGCGAAAACGGTGATGATCGTGGAAGACAATGAGCTGAACATGAAGCTCTTCCACGACCTTCTGGAGGCGCATGGCTATAAAACGGTGGAAACCCGCTCCGGTGTCGAAGCGGTGGAGCTGGCGCGCGCACACCGGCCAGATCTCATCATCATGGATATCCAGCTGCCGGAAATCTCCGGGCTGGATGTAACGCGCAAGCTGAAGGCGGACCCGGAGCTGAAGGTCATCCCCGTTGTCGCCGTGACAGCTTTCGCCATGAAGGGCGATGAGGAGCGGATTCGCGCCGGCGGGTGCGAGGCTTATCTCTCCAAACCCATCTCTGTCATGAAATTTCTGGAAACCGTGCGCGAATTCACCGGAGGATAAGGGCCGGCGGGCGGTATATGCATGCCTGCCATTCCAGTGCTTTTCCTTCGCTGCGCATTAGGATATGGTGCCTCGCAGATGCGGGCATATTCTGCGTGTTCCGGCCTATGGATTTGATGTCCATGGTCTTTCTTCACAGAATGGGACACGTGTTCCGGTTTCAGACAACCCTGCGGAGTGCTCAGGTCCGCCGCATCTCCTGGGTCCGTAGGGTTTGGCCGATGGGTTCGGGTTTCGGGAGGCCTCCCCGTCCCACCCATCGGCCAGCCTCTTTTCCATTCCGCTCTCCAGATCATCGCCACTGCGTCTGCCGGCAGGTTCAGTCCTGCTCGGGCAAAGGCTCGCCGCGTCGGAAGGGGCCGAGTCTGGCGAGGAGGGCGGCGTCTTCCTCCATATAGGCCCGCTCGTGGACGAGATAATCCGCCACGGCCCGGCGTAATCCGCCATGTTCGATATGGTGCGCCGAAAAGGTTGGAACAGGCATATAGCCGCGCGCCAGCTTGTGTTCACCTTGGGCGCCGGCCTCCACGGTTTTCAGGCCGTGGGCAATCGCAAAATCAATGGCCTGATGGTAGCAGACCTCGAAATGGAGGCTGGGATGCGCCTCGATACACCCCCAGTAGCGGCCATACAGGGTTTCCGCGCCGATGAAATTGAGAGCGCCAGCAATATAGCGCCCCGCCCGACGGGCCATGACCAGCAGTATCCGGTCCGCCATCCTCTCCCAGATGCGAAAAAAGAATGCCCGGTTGAGATAGGGCGATCCCCATTTCCGGCTGCCTGTATCCAGATAAAAATGGAAGAAGGCATCCCACGCCTCTTCGCTCAGGCTGGAGCCGGTGAGCCATTCTATCTGGATGCTGGGCGAGAGCGCCTCCCGGCGCTCTTTCCTCAGGGCCTTGCGCTTGCGGGAGGCGAGTGTTTCGAGAAAACTCTCATAATCCGCATAGCCTGCATTCACCCAGTGGAACTGCCTGTCCATGCGCAGCAAAAACCCCAGCTGCTCCAGATTCCGGCACTCCTCGCGCGTGGCGAAGGTGATGTGGGCCGATGATGCGCCCCGCAGGCGCACAAGCTCTTTCAGCCCATGGACCAGTGCGGCTTCACGCGCCTCGCCCTTCTCACCCGCGCGCACCAGCAATCTGCGGCCGGTCACAGGCGTGAAGGGAACCGCGATCTGGAGCTTGGGGTAATAATCGCCACCGGCCTGCTGAAAGGCATCGGCCCATCCATGGTCGAAGACATATTCACCACGGGAATGGGACTTCAGATAAGCGGGCGCTGCGGCCAGCGCTTCTCCCTCTTCACTCTCCACAAGCAGATGCTGCGGCAGCCAGCCTGTCCGCGGCGCGGCGCATCCGGTTTCTTCCAGTGCGGAGAGAAAGGCATGTGAAACAAAAGGCTCCGGCCGCACGCCATCTCCCGCGGCACAGGCATCCCATGCCGCGGGGGAGATGGCGTCGAGGCCGGGCAGAACGCGAATCCGCAGGTCCCTCACCTCTGATGACCTCAGGCGACTTGGACGATCGCCTCGATTTCAACCGCGGCATTCAGGGGCAGGGCGGCGATGCCGACTGCCGAACGGGCATGGCGCCCCTTGTCGCCCAGAGCTTCCACAAGGAAATCCGAGCAGCCATTGACCACGCTGGCCTGATCGTAAAAATCAGGTGTGGAGTTCACAAAGGCGGTGAGCTTGGTGACGCGCACCAGCTTGTCGAGATCGCCGATCGCCGCGCGCACCTGAGCCAGCAGATGAATGGCACACAGCTTCGCCGCCGCCTGTCCGGTCGTGACATCGACATCAGCACCCAGATGGCCGGTGATGAGCTTGCCGTCCGCATCCCGCGGGAGCTGGCCGGAGATGAACAGCAGGTTGCCCACGCGCGTGAAGGGAACATAATTGGCGAGCGGGGCCACCGGCTGCGGCAGGGTGATGCCCAGTTCGGCCAGCTTCTTTTCCACGGAAGAGGTCATCACAATCTCCTTGAGGCACATGTTTGCCATATGGTTCTCTTAAGTCACACACTCTTCGCCGAACCGGATGCCCGGTGCAAGCGAACATGACGGGAATGAAAGTGCCACGGCGCCGTAATGAGGGCGGAGAGAAAATGATGCCAGCACGTGCGGCGCATTGCGTGATTGCGGGCCTGACCCTGTGGAGCCTTCTCGGGGCGGCAATGGCGCAGGAGACTGCCTCATCTCCCCAGCTGCCGGAGCTGCTGCCCCATCATGTCGTCTATGAACTGCGTCTGGATGACACCCGTCCGAGCGGGCAGGTGGATTATGTGGCCGGCAAGATCGACTATCGCATCACCGGCAACCGGTGCGCGGGCTATGAAACCGAAACGCGCCAGACAAGCGAGATCAGCACCGGCGCTCTTCCCAACCGGCAGCAGGTTCATGCCTCATCCTGGGAGGATGGCGCGGCCCGCGCCTATCGTTTCACCAGCACCACAACAGCCAGCGATGCGCCCCGCAAGCAGATAGGGGCGGATGTGGAGCGGGATGCAAGCGGGGTTCTGGAGGTCAGCGTCACCCGCCCGGAGGCGCGGACATTCAGCCTTGAGGGGCATGTGCTGCTGCCGACAGAGCATGTCCGCCGCATTCTGGTCGCGGCGGGGGATGACCAGCGCCAGTTCTCCGCACGGGTCTATGACGGGGCGAGTGACATCGAGCGGGTTTACCAGTCCCTCGCCGTGATCGGCCGCAAGCAGACAGGCGTGGCAACGGAGGCCCCCAGCGCTCGGGGATTGAGCGAGGATGCGGCCAGCGCACTGGAGGGGGTGGCCTTCTATCCCGTCATCGTCAGTTATTACGATGAGAACGGAAGCGATGACACGCCTGCCTATGTCATGTCCTTCGCGCTCTATGAGAATGGGGTGCTGGGCAAGCTGAAGATAGATTATGGCCGCTTTGCCATATTGGGCACGATGACCGGCTTTGAGACACTCGGCCGCAAGGGATGCTGAAGAAGGTGTGTCAGGGGGTCACTTCTCCCCCTGATACACCTCGCCAATATGTGTCTGGCCGCGTTCCACCGCCAGCATCTGCTGGCGGTGGCGTTCGCGATAACTGGCGCGTTGCTCGTCGCTGCGCTCGCCATGGCAGGCCGGGCAGCTCACACCCTCCTCATAAAGGGGGGAGGCGCAGTCTTCCTGCGAGACAGGGCGGCGACAGGCATGACAGAGCAGGTGAGAGCCCGGCTCCAGTCCATGTCCTACCGAAACGCGCTGATCGAAAACAAAGCATTCGCCCTGCCAGAGACTCTCTTCCTCGGGAACCGTCTCCAGATATTTCAGAATGCCGCCCTTGAGGTGGAAGACATCCTCAACACCTTCTCCTTTCAGGAATGCTGTCGATTTTTCGCAGCGGATTCCACCCGTGCAGAACATCGCCACTTTCGGTTGCCTGCCCTGTTCCAGCAGGGCCTGGCGGTGCTCCCGAAACCATGAGGGAAACTCGCGGAAGGTGCTGGTTTGCGGATTGATCGCGCCAGAGAAGGTTCCGATCGCGACCTCATAGTCATTCCGGGTATCGATCACGACCGTATCCGGATCGGAGATGAGAGCGTTCCAGTCTTCCGGGGCAACATAGGTGCCAACACTGGCCAGTGGATCAATCCCCGGCACGCCCAGAGTGACGATCTCGCGCTTCAGCCGCACCTTCATGCGGTGGAACGGCATGGCTTCAGCACCGGAAAACTTGACATCCAGCCCGGCGCAGCCGGGCAGGGCGCGGATATGTTCCAGAACGCGCAGGATGCCGCTTCGCGGGCCGGCGATGGTGCCGTTGATGCCTTCCGCGGCCAGCAGAAGGGTGCCTTTCACGCCCCCCTCGCGGCAGATCCGCTCAAGCGGCGGGCGCAATGCGGCGCAATCCTCAAAGGGAGTGAACTGATAGAGCGCCGCCACGCATACCGGTGCGCTGTCATCCCTTTCATGCGGGACTGCAACTATGGGGTGATCCTGTTCCATGCCCGGTCCATATCCTCATTTCTCCCGGAATCATACAGCGCGCTTCCCGGTGCCGGGGGCGCCGACCTTCAGGTGACGAGGGTCGGGTCGCTGTCATTGCGCGGGGGCCAGGCCAGGGAGAAATCCTCCCTGTCCCGGGTGAGGTTGGGGTTATAGGCCGGGTCTTTGGCGAGCATGTCACCCCAGCGCTCTTCCATGAAGGCGATCTCGGCGAGAAAGCGCTTCTGCTTCTCCGGCGTATCCTCGCGCCCCCGCGTGGCGGACTCGTGATGATACAGCTCCGCATGGGGGGTCCAGATGTTCCGATAGCCTGCGGCATGCACTCTCAGGCAGAAATCGACATCATTGAAGGCGATCTTCAGATGCTCGGCATCAAGCCCGCCCACGGATTCATAAATGCTCTTGCGCACGATGAGGCATGCGGCCGTGACGGCTGTCAGCGCATGTGTGAGTCTGGCGCGCTTCATATATCCGTTTGACTTGCGCTTGAGGAATTTGTGCGCGTGCCCGGCAACCCCTCCAAGGCCCAGCAGAACGCCGCCATGTTGCAGGCGCCCATCCGGGTACAGAAGCCGCGCGCCGACAGCACCCACGCCGGGCTGAATGGCAAGGCTCACCATTTCGCTCAGCCAGTCCGGCGCAATCACCTCAATGTCATTGTTCACCAGACCAATGATTTCGCCCCGGGCATGCTGAACGGCATCATTGTTGATGGCGGAATAATTGAAGGGCTGCTCATCCCTCAGGACCCGGATGCGGGGATGGCCCTGAAGGGATTCGAAGTAGCGCAGCGTTGCCGGATCATCCGAATTGTTGTCGACAAGCAGGATCTCGTAATTCGGATAAGTGGTCTTTTCCAGAATCGAACTGATGCATTGGCGGGTCAGGGCCAGACCATTCCGGGTGGGAATGATCAGGCTCACCAGAGGCGGGTTCTGCGGGAGATGGTACCGGATACGGTACACCCCATCGGATATGACCTCGACATCACCCTGCACATGGGTGCGTGCAAGATGGTCCTGAATGGCCCGTTGCCCGGCGCTGGAGGCATAGTTCTTGTTGCTGCCCTTCTGCGCGGTGCTGCCCTTATGGCTGCGCCAATGGTAAAGCACCCGCGGAATGTGGCAGATGGAGCCGGCGGGCAGGTCTTCCGTATAGCGCAGCGCGAGATCATGGTCCTGCGCGCCCTCATATCCCTTGCGGAAACCGCCAAGCGCCCGCACCCGGGATGTGCGGTAGACGCCCAGATGGGAAATGATATTCAGCCCGCGCAGAAAATCCGGGTTCCAGTCCGGCTTGAAGCCCGGATCGTAACGCTGGCCATTGTCCCGGATCTTGTCTTCATCCGAATAGATGAGCTGCACATCGGGCTGGGCGATGATGGCACGGGCCACATAGAAGAGAGCGTCTTCCGTCAGCAGGTCATCCTGATCCAGCAGGGCGATCCACTCGCCTGTGGCCAGTTCGATGGCGGAGTTTGAAGCCAGCGAGATGTGGCCGTTTTCCGGGCGATACACCACCTGAATGCGCGAATCCGCCGCCGCATATTCCTCCAGAACCGGGCGGATATCGGCATGGGTGGAGCAGTCATCGGCGATGCAGAGCTGCCAGCGCGGGTAGAGCTGCCGGCGCACGGAATCAATCGCCTGCCGCAGATACCGGATATCGGCATTGTAGACCGGCATGATGACGGAGAGGAGAGGGGGCGATTCCCAGCCGGATATCTGTGAGCGGATCAGTTCGCGATGCGTGTCATCAAGCCTGGCATAGTGCTTCAGCCAGAGGGCATAATCATTCCGGTTGAACGCATCCCTCTTGAACTTGCTCAAAGGATGCCGCCAGAAGGCCTGCAGGCGGAGCTTTAACGATTGCATGCGTCATCCGCACTGTTTCGGGTCCATATCGGACAGAACATGATCATGGCTGCAATACTATACCAACCGGCAGGACGGTGCATCCGTACCCGGCCTAAAAAGAAAGGCGCCGGATGGCGCCTTCTTGTTCTGTACCCAACCCAGAAGGGCGGTATGGTCGATCAAGACGTGCGACGCTGGGCGTCGCACCCGTCACTTGATCTTGGTCTCGCGGAATTCCACATGCTTGCGGATGACCGGATCATACTTCTTGAGCACGATCTTGTCGGTCTTGGTGCGAGAGTTCTTCTTGGTCACGTAGAACGAGCCGGTGTCCGCGGTGGACAGGAGCTTGATCTTGATGGTTGCAGCCTTGGCCATGTTCTTAATTCCTTGGGCCCGCTTGTGCGGCGCGCGGCCTTCTCGGTCATAAAATAGAAATACGGACGCGCTGCCAAAGCGGCCGCTCGTGGAGCGCGAAGTAGCCTTAACAGGGGCTGGATGTCAAGGCAGACCTCTTCCACGCAGATGTGAATGCGGATGGAAACAGCGCCATAATACATGGAAGGGGATCAGTGTCCGCATGGCACCTGTGTTGTGGACATGGGTGAACTTTGGGCAGCGGGCTTCCATCCTGAAGTATGATGTTGTAGAGACGCCCAACTGGCGCACCCCGGCTTTCCGCCTGTGGTGTGAACGTGATGGATTCAATGCAGACGGTTCTGATAGTCATTCACCTATTGGTGGTGCTCGCGCTTATCGGCGTGGTGCTGATCCAGCGCTCCGAGGGCGGTGGACTTGGCGCGGGCGGTGGAAACAGCTCTGGCGGGTTCTTCAGCGCGCGTGGCTCCGCGAATGTGCTGACGCGCACGACGGCCATTCTCGCGGCGCTGTTCTTCATCACATCGCTGGTGCTCACGATGTCAGCCGGGTGGAATCGCTCGCCGACATCCATTCTGCAGCCGGGCGCACCCTCCCAGGGCGCACCTGCGACATTGCAGCCGGGCAGCACGATTCTCGACCAGATTCAGCCGCAGGGTGGCGCACAGCCGCCTGCCGGCCCGCAGGTTCCGCAGTCTCAGTGAGTTTCATGCCGCGGGCATCGTGTTCGCGGCATAAAATTTGAGTGGCGAGGCGAAGCTTCAATGGCTTCGGCTCGCCGAGTCGCGTTTGTATCGATGTGAGGTTCAGTTCATGGCGCGCTATATCTTCATCACCGGCGGCGTCGTGTCTTCACTGGGCAAGGGCCTGGCCTCCGCGGCTCTTGGCGCCCTGCTCCAGGCGCGTGGATACACGGTGCGCTTGCGCAAGCTGGACCCCTATCTGAATGTCGATCCGGGCACGATGAGCCCGTATCAGCATGGTGAGGTCTTCGTTACGGATGATGGTGCGGAGACAGATCTTGATCTCGGCCATTACGAGCGGTTCACCGGTCGTCCGGCCACCCGGCAGGATAACATCACCACCGGCCGCATCTATATGGACATCCTCACCAAGGAGCGTCGTGGCGACTATCTGGGCGCCACCGTTCAGGTGATTCCGCATGTCACCAATGCGATCAAGGATTTCGTTCTTGATGGCAATGAGGGTTACGATTTCGTGCTGGTCGAGGTGGGCGGCACGGTTGGCGATATTGAAGGGCTGCCCTTCTTCGAGGCGACCCGCCAGCTCAAGAACGAGCTTCCGCGCGGACATGCCATTTTCATCCACCTCACCCTCATGCCCTATATTCCCTCCGCCGGCGAGCTGAAGACCAAGCCGACTCAGCATTCGGTGAAGGAATTGCGCTCCATCGGAATCACGCCGGACATCCTGCTGTGCCGGACAGACCGCGAGATTCCGCGCGAAGAGCGCCGCAAGCTCTCACTCTTCTGCAATGTCCGCGAGAGCGCTGTCATCGATGCGCGCGATGTGGACAATATCTATGCGGTGCCTTCAGCCTACCATGCGGAAGGGCTGGACCGCGAAGTGCTGGCCGCCTTCAATATCGAGCCTGCGCCCGCACCGAATCTGAGCCGCTGGACCAATATCGAGTCGCGCGTGCGCAACCCGGAAGGTGAGGTCACCATTGCCATCGTTGGCAAATATACCGGGTTGAAGGATGCCTATAAGTCCCTGATCGAGGCGCTCGCCCATGGCGGAATCGCCAATCAGGTGAAGGTCAATCTCGACTGGATCGAGAGTGAGACCTTCGAGCGCGAGGACCCCGCGCCCTTCCTGGATCATGTCCACGGCATTCTTGTTCCGGGCGGATTCGGCAAGCGTGGCGCGGAGGGCAAGATTCGCGCAGCCCGCTTTGCCCGTGAGCGGGAGGTTCCCTATCTGGGAATCTGCTTTGGCATGCAGATGGCCGTGATCGAGGCCGCCCGCAATCTTGCCGGCATCCAGAATGCTGATTCCACCGAGTTCGGTCCGACGGATGAGCCGATCGTGGGTCTGCTGACGGAATGGGTGCAGGGCGAGGAGCTTCAGCGCCGTTCCGCGCAGGGGGATCTGGGTGGCACCATGCGGCTCGGGGCTTTCCCGGCACAGTTGGAAGAGGGCAGCCGGGTGGCGGATATCTATGGCCGCACCCGGATTTCCGAGCGTCATCGTCATCGCTACGAGGTCAACACCGCCTATCGCGAGCGGCTTGAGGCGCATGGCCTGAAATTCTCCGGCATGTCTCCCGATGGCCTGCTGCCGGAGATTGTCGAGTATCGCGACCATCCGTGGTTCATTGGCGTTCAGTTCCACCCGGAGCTGCGGTCGCGCCCGTTTGAACCGCATCCGCTCTTCGCGTCATTCGTGAAGGCGGCGATGGTGCAGAGTCGCCTTGTGTGATGAGTTCAGCGTCCGGTTTCCCCTTCGGAATGAAGGAAAACCAGATGATGCGTGAATTTTAGAAGTCGTCTCATCAGATGATATGCAGCGTCACATTGTTGAATGTGCGCTGCATATTCTTTTTTATTTCAGTTATTTGACTCGCCTTCTCAAGCGTGGCCCCGCCCATGCGTGTGTCATGTGACGCTTGTGTGGGGGTGCGTGCGGAATGAGGGGATAATCTTTTTCACAAAATTGCCCTTTTGCCGTTAAGCTCCCGGTGCCCGCACCGGATGTGCATGCGCGTGAGAGCTTTGCTGCGCCGCACACAAGGCACGGGCCAGCACCAGGCTTCATGGTCTGTGCGGTCTGGTGACCCGGCTGGGCACATGCCTTCTGCACTCATGAAGCCGGTTTTTGCGAAAAAGGAGAGTTCATGAGACGCGGCCTCGATCATGTCGTCCATCTTGTTGGTGATCTGGATGCGGCCGGGGAGGTTTATGACCTGCTCGGATTTACGGTGGGGGTTCGCAATGTTCACCCATGGGGAACAGCAAACAGGATCATCCAGACCCCGGGCTTCTTTATCGAGCTCTTGCAGATTACAGACCCCGAGAAGCTGCCCGCCCGCGAGGAAGGCAAATTCTCATTCGGCGGGTTCAATGCCGATTTCTTCAAGGCGCGCGGTGAAGGCCTGTCGATGATGGTGCTTGAGGGCAGCGATGCCGCCGCGGAAAAGGAAGTGTTTGATGCTGCCGGCTTTGGTGGCTTCGAAACGGTTCACGCCACACGCCTCGGTCGCCGCTCAGATGGCGAGGAGGTGGAGGTATCCTTCTCGCTGGCCTTTGCCCATGATCCGCGCTCCCCGGATTTCGGTGCCTTTACCTGCACCCAGCACCGGCCCGAGAATTTCTGGTCCGAGAATTTCCAGCGTCATTCCAATGGCGTCACCGGGCTTGCGGGCCTGAGCCTGGTTGCGGATGAGCCCGCGTCCCATCAGGATTTCCTCAACACACTGACAGACGTGCCGCTTCTGCGCGCGCGCGATGACTGGTATCTCGCCCAGACACCCCGTGGCGAAATCGAGGTGATGACCCGAGGCCTGTTTACCGACCGCTATGGCGTGCCGGCACCGGAAGGCGAGGGGCTCCACATTGCGGCGGTGCGTTTCACCACCCCCAATATTGCTGAATTGCGTCGCTCCCTTGAAGCCCGCCGCATGGTGGAAGAAGCTGTGGAAGGCATCATCGTTGTGCCGCCGCGTGCTGCCATGGGCGCCACGCTGGTCTTCGAGCAGGTGCGCGAAGGCTGATTCCAGTCTATTTTACAGATCATCAGATATTTGGGACGAATGTGCACGCGGTGCAGGTTCGCCCCAAATATGGAACAATCCGCCATTATGCGTGGCGCTCCCTCCCGAACAGATGAGCCAGGGTCATGACTGCCGCAACGCCGATCTCACAGCCGGACCAGATCGTTACCGTGGGTGACGTTCGCATCGGCAACAGCCTGCCTCTGGCATTGATTGCCGGCCCCTGCCAGATGGAAAGCCGCGACCATGCGCTGGAGGTGGCCGCAGCGCTGAAGGAGATCACCCGGCGGCTCGGCATGGGGCTGATTTTCAAGACCTCTTTCGATAAGGCGAATCGAACCTCGGCCAATGCGGCGCGCGGCATGGGGCTGAAGGCAGCCATACCTGTGTTTGCGGAAATACGCGAGAAGCTGGGCCTGCCGGTTCTGACCGATGTGCATGAAATCGAGCATTGCGCGCCTGTCGCCGAAGTGGTCGATGTACTTCAGATTCCGGCCTTTCTCTGCCGCCAGACGGACCTGCTGCTGGCAGCGGCGCAGACAGGCCGCGTGGTGAATGTGAAGAAGGGGCAGTTCCTGGCCCCATGGGACATGAAGAATGTCGTCGCCAAGCTCACAGGCGCCGGAAACCCGCATGTGCTGGTGACAGAGCGCGGGGTCTCGTTCGGCTACAACACGCTCATTTCCGATATGAGGGCGCTGCCCATTCTGGCCAAGACCACGGGCGCGCCTGTTGTTTTTGATGCGACACATTCCGTGCAGCAGCCGGGCGGGCAGGGCACCTCATCGGGCGGGCAGCGGGAGTTCGTGCCGGTTCTGGCGCGTGCGGCGGTGTCCATTGGTGTGGCAGCCGTCTTTATCGAAACGCATCCGGACCCGGATCAGGCACCTTCTGATGGGCCGAACATGGTGCCGCTGGCCCAGCTGGAGGCGCTGCTGAAGATGCTTCAGGCGTTCGATGCTGTCGCGAAGGCGCATCCGGTCACCATCTGAACGGGATCATGGTGGGAAAGGGCCGGGGAAGTTCTGTCCTGAGGGGCACAAGCGCCTTGTTCCCATTGCTTTTGCGGGGTACTGGCAGCTATGGCAACCCGTACGACTCCTCCCGGTGACGGTCATATCGAAACCGTGCAGCTGAAGGCAGCGCTTGAAGAGCGCTACCTCGCCTATGCCCTTTCCACCATCATGCACCGCGCATTGCCCGATGCGCGCGACGGCCTCAAGCCGGTGCACAGGCGTATTCTCCACGCCATGCGCCAGCTCAAGCTGGACCCGGGGCAGGGCTTCAAGAAGTCCGCCCGTGTGGTGGGCGATGTGATCGGCAAGTTCCACCCGCATGGAGACCAGTCCGTTTATGATGCCCTTGTCCGTCTGGCGCAGGAATTTGCCCAGCGCTATCCGCTGGTGGACGGGCAGGGCAATTTCGGCAATGTGGACGGCGATAATGCTGCCGCAATGCGATACACCGAGGCCCGCCTGACAGAGACCGCGCGTCTGCTGCTGGATGGCATCGATGAAAATGCGGTGGACTTCCGCCCCACCTATGATGGCTCGGAAGAAGAGCCGCTGGTGCTGCCGGCGGCTTTCCCGAACCTTCTGGCAAATGGCTCGCAGGGCATTGCGGTGGGTATGGCCACCTCCATTCCCCCGCACAATGCCGCCGAGCTCCTGGATGCCGCCCTCCATCTGATCGACCATCCCAATGCGCTTTCGGCGGACCTTCTGCGCATTGTGCCGGGGCCGGATTTTCCCACGGGCGGCATTCTGGTGGATGACCCGGTGGGCATTGCCGAAGCCTATGCCACCGGGCGCGGCTCGTTCCGCGTGCGCTCACGCTGGCATAAGGAAGAGGCCGGACGTGGCGGTTATGTGGTGGTGGTGACCGAGATCCCCTATGGCGTGGCCAAGTCCCGTCTGGTGGAGAAGATCGCCGAACTGCTGACAGACAAGAAGCTGCCTCTTCTGGCCGATGTGCGCGATGAAAGCGCCGAGGATATCCGCCTTGTGCTGGAACCGCGCGCCCGCACGGTGAATGCCGAGGTGCTGATGGAAAGCCTGTTCAAGCTGACCGAGCTTGAGGCGCGGGTTTCCCTGAACATGAACGTGCTGGTGCGCGGGCAGGTGCCGAAGGTGCTCTCGCTCGCCGAAGCCCTGCGCGAGTGGCTCGATCACCGGCGCGAGGTGCTGCTGCGCCGCTCCCGCTACCGCCTCGAAAAGATTGCGCATCGGCTGGAAGTGCTGGGCGGTTATCTCATCGCCTATCTCAATCTTGATGAGGTCATCCGAATCATCCGCGAGGAGGATGAGCCCAAGGCAGAGCTGATGCGCGCCTTCGGCCTGAGCGATGTGCAGGCGGAGGCCATCCTTAATATGCGTCTGCGCTCCCTGCGCCGCCTTGAGGAAATGGAAATCCGCAAGGAACATGATGCGCTGAGCAAGGAGCAGGATGGCCTGAACAAGCTGGTGGCCTCCGAGGCCGCGCAATGGAAGGCGATTGGCAAGGAAATCCGCGAAACGCGCAAGACCTATGGCCCGGAAACCGCCCTTGGCAAGCGGCGCACCACCTTTGCCGGCGTGCCGGAATTTGGCGAGGAAGCCTTTACCGAGGCACTGGTGGAGCGTGAGCCGATTACGGTTGTCGTCTCGCAAAAAGGCTGGATCCGCACCCTCAAGGGGCATGTGCAGGATCTCTCCAGCCTCCAGTTCAAGACGGATGACGCGCTGGGGCATGCCTTCTTTGCCGAAACGACATCCCGCCTTATCCTGTGTGCTTCAAACGGGCGTTTCTACACGCTTGATGCCTCCAGGCTTCCGGGCGGCCGCGGACATGGCGAGCCGGTGCGGATGATGATCGATCTGGAGCAGGAGATCGAGATCGTCTCGATCTTCCCGCATCAGGCCGGCCGCAAGCTGCTGGTTGCCTCACGGCAGGGCAGGGGCTTCGTGGTGGGCGAGGATGATTGCATCGCCAATACCCGCAAGGGCAAGCAGGTGCTGCTGGTGGATGCCCCGGATGCCTTGCAGGTTGTCCGCATCGTGGAAGGCGATACGGTTGCAATCATTGGCGAAAATCGCAAACTGTTGCTGTTCCCGCTTTCCCAGGTGCCGGAGCTGACGCGCGGACGCGGTGTGCGTCTCCAGCGCTATCGCGATGGTGGGCTTTCGGATCTCAAGCTGTTCACCTTGAGCGATGGGCTGACCTGGGAGGATACATCCGGGCGCACATGGACGGTGACAGAACTTCTGGAGTGGCAGGGTGAGCGTGCCGCAGCCGGGCGTATGCCACCGAAGGGTTTCCCCCGCACCAACAGGTTTTCCTGAGTGATCGTCTACAGCAAGGCTGGCTGATGAAGAAAAAAGCGCGCTCTCATGTGGAGCGCGCTTTTTCATTTTGTCCATCTGGCCAGGAGGTCAGGCGCCACGGGTCCAGCGCAGGGCCGCTTCAGCGACGCGCTTGCCAAGATGGGCGGCCGTGCGCTGATCTGCCTCCGGCGGCACAATATCGGCCCCCTGATCGACATTGGACTGGGCAAATGCCCCGGAAAAGCTGCCCAGACGGTTGAGGTCATTCACTGAGCCGGCTGAATTGTTGTTCCCCGGCATCAGGCCGAGGCCAACCCAGATCATGCCATGCTGCTGGGAGAGGGTGAAAAGGGCATTCAGTGCCTGTACCTTGTCGCCATTCTGGCTGCCGGAATTGACGAAGCCTGCGGCAAGCTTGTCCCTCCACTTGCTTTCAAACCAGCGCTTGGAGCTTTTCTCGGCAAAGGTCTGAAATGCCGCCGCGACATTGCCCATATAGACGGGGGAGCCGAAAATGATGGCGGCAGCCTCATCCAGCTGCTCCCAGTGCTCATCCACCTTTTCGGCCTGAACCAGAAGTCCCTCGACGCCGGAGACTTCGCGGATGCCTGCAAGAACGGCCTCCGCCTGCACTTTTGTATGTCCATAACCCGAGTGATAGACGATGGCGACGACAGGCTTTGTCATGGGAGGTCTCCCCAAAAAGATCTGGCTGCAAGGATATTCATCGCGCGGTTGGCATGCCGTGCGAGAAACAGCTTTCCCCTCCTTTGTGCCTTGCATTCGGGAAGAGTGCCATGCCAGATTTCGCAAGCCTCAAGTGCATTTCTGCAATGACGATGGGTTCATGCACCCCGCGTCTGAAATCGCCGGTTTCGACATGTCCCCCCGACCCGTGGCGCGCGGTTTTTAACAGGACAGAAACCGAAGCAGCCTAGAGTGTCAGGCATGCAAAGCCGCTCTCGCCTCCGCACCATACTGGCCACGCTGACCCTCCATCTGGGAGCGGCGGCCCTCATCGGCTATTTTGCCTATCACGCCTATACGGGTGATCACGGGCTCGTGGCAAAACGCAACTATGAGAATGAGCTGAAGCAGCTTGAGGCGGAGCTGGCAGACCTGCGCGCGCAGCGCACCTCCATCGAGCACAAGGTCTCCCTTCTGGCTGCGAGCCGACTCGATCCCGACATGCTGGATGAGCAGGGGCGGCGGCTGCTGAATTTCATTCATCCAAATGACATTGTGTTGCTACGCAACAATTGAACTGGAAAATAGTTCATCATACACATGAACCATATTTGGGTTCATTCGTTTAAAATCAAGCTTTTACAATATGTTGCAGTGCAATAAATAGATTTGAGGCTTTGAAGCTCGAAGGAGGTGGGGTACAAAAATACAACTCCAGCACTTCTCGAGGATGCCAATGGCCCCTAGAAAGTCTACCGCCCGCCCCGCCGCCGCTTCACAGGAAGCTGCAACCTTCACGAAGGATGATGATCTCCTCGCCTATCGGGAGATGTTGCTGATCCGCCGGTTCGAGGAAAAGGCGGGCCAGATGTATGGCATGGGCCTCATCGGCGGTTTCTGTCACCTTTATATCGGTCAGGAAGCTGTCGTTGTCGGCATGCAGATGGCGATGGAAGAGGGTGACCAGGTCATCACCGGCTACCGCGATCATGGCCACATGCTGGCTGTTGGCATGGAAGCCAATGGCGTGATGGCCGAGCTCACCGGCCGCCGCGGAGGCTACTCCAAGGGCAAGGGCGGCTCGATGCACATGTTCAGCATCGAGAAGCAGTTCTTTGGTGGCCACGGCATCGTTGGCGCTCAGGTTTCTCTCGGCACCGGCCTCGGCTTTGCGGATCGCTACCGCAACAATGGCAAGGTCTCCATCACCTATTTCGGCGATGGCGCGGCCAACCAGGGCCAGGTTTATGAGAGCTTCAACATGGCGGAGCTCTGGAAGCTGCCCGTCGTGTATGTCATCGAGAACAACAAATATGCCATGGGCACTTCGGTGACCCGCTCCTCCGCCCAGACGGACTTCTCCAAGCGCGGCGTTTCCTTCAACATCCCCGGCGAGCAGGTGGATGGTATGGATGTGCGCGCCGTGCGCGCCGCCGCCGAGCGTGCGCTCTCCTTCGCCCGTTCCGGCAAGGGGCCCTATATTCTGGAAATGCAGACCTACCGCTATCGCGGTCACTCCATGTCCGATCCCGCCAAGTACCGCTCCAAGGAGGAGGTGCAGAAGATGCGGACCGAGCATGACCCGATCGAGCAGGTGCGCGTGCGCCTGCTGGAAGAGCACAATGTGGCCGAGGAAGAGCTGAAGAAGATCGACGCGGAAGTCCGCGAGATCGTCGCAGCTTCCGCCGAGTTCGCGACGAATGATCCCGAGCCGGATGTGTCCGAGCTGTACACGGACATCCTGCGCTGAGCGGGCACGAGATGGCGCGCATGGATACGCTGATGGTCGGGCGCGCTGTTTCTCCTTCTTTCGTTGTCGCGGCGTGTTGCGCCGCTACCTCTCTCATCATGGCGCGGAATGACCGGCGATATGCAGGCCAGATGCCTGATCGCCCCTTCCGCCGCCCAGCAAGAGCTGACTGCCATGGCCATTGATGTACTCATGCCGGCCCTCTCCCCGACCATGGAGAAGGGCAACCTCGCCAAATGGGTGAAGCAGGAAGGCGACAAGATCCAGCCCGGTGACGTGATCGCCGAAATCGAGACCGACAAGGCCACCATGGAAGTGGAGGCGGTGGATGAGGGCGTTCTCGCCAAGATCCTCGTGCCGGAAGGCACGCAGGATGTGGCCGTGAATACGCCTATCGCCATCATTGCGGCAGAAGGTGAGGATGTCAGCACGGCTGCCGCATCCACGCCGGCAGCAGCACCGGCCCCGGCCGCTGCCGTGGAGGCACCCGCCGCCGCAGCTTCCCCTTCCGCTCCCGCTATTGCCGCAGCGCCTGCCGCCGTGGCCCATGTGGACCCGGAAGTGCCGGCCGGCACCGAATATGTCACGCAGACCGTGCGCGAGGCGCTGCGTGATGCGATGGCCGAGGAAATGCGTCGCGATGGCGATGTGTTCGTGATCGGTGAGGAAGTGGCCGAATATCAGGGCGCATACAAGATCACCCAGGGCCTGTTGCAGGAGTTCGGGGATCGTCGCGTCGTGGATACGCCCATCACCGAGCACGGCTTTGCCGGTCTGGCGACAGGTGCGGCCATGGCTGGTCTCAAGCCCATCGTCGAGTTTATGACCTTCAACTTCTCGATGCAGGCCATTGACCACATCATCAACTCTGCCGCCAAGACGCATTATATGTCTGGCGGGCAGGTAGGCTGTTCCATCGTGTTCCGCGGCCCGAACGGTGCTGCCGCGCGCGTGGCTGCCCAGCACAGCCAGGATTATGCCGCCTGGTACAGCCATATTCCGGGCCTGAAGGTCATCGCGCCCTATTCGGCGGCAGATGCCAAGGGGCTCCTGAAAGCGGCGATCCGCGATCCCAACCCCATCATCTTCCTTGAGAATGAAATTCTCTACGGCCACTCTTTTGAAGTGCCGAAGCTGGAAGATTTCGTGCTGCCCATCGGCAAGGCCCGCATCGCCCGCCCCGGCAAGGATGTGACGCTGGTGTCCTTCTCCATCGGCATGACCTATGCGCTGAAGGCGGCCGAGGAGCTGGCCAAGCAGGGGATTGATGCGGAAGTCATCGACCTGCGTACCATCCGCCCGATGGATGTCGAGACGATTGTGGCTTCTGTTCAGAAGACGGGTCGTTGCGTCACCGTGGAAGAGGGCTGGCCGCAGTCCGGCATCGGTGCCGAGATCGCCGCCCAGCTGATGGACAAGGCTTTCGATTATCTGGATGCGCCGGTGCTGCGCGTCACGGGCAAGGATGTGCCCATGCCTTACGCCGCAAACCTTGAAAAGCTGGCCCTGCCTTCGGTCGCCGAAGTGATCGAGGCCGTCCATGCCGTGACCTATCGCTGAGGAGACGGCCCATGCCTGTCGAGATTCTGATGCCGGCCCTGTCTCCCACCATGGAGAAGGGCAATCTGGCCAAGTGGGTGAAGCAGGAAGGCGATACGGTGAAGTCTGGCGATGTGATCGCCGAGATCGAGACCGACAAGGCCACCATGGAAGTGGAGGCGGTGGATGAGGGCGTTCTCGCCAAGATCCTCGTGCCGGAAGGCACGCAGGATGTGGCGGTGAACCAGGTCATCGCCGTTCTCGCCGTGGAAGGTGAGGATGCCAAGGCCGTTGCGGCCACAGCCGGGCAGGGTGGGGCTTCCGTGCCTGCGCCATCTGCGCCGGCCCCGGCCGCCGCTGCCCAGCCTGCTTCGGCCGCACCGGCTCCATCCGTGAGTGCGCCGGCTCCCGTCGCTGCGGCCCCGGCCGCCGCTCCGGCGGGTGGACGGTTGTTCGCCTCCCCGCTGGCGCGTCGCCTTGCGAAGGAAAAGGGTATTGATCTGGCCGCCCTGAAGGGTTCCGGCCCGCGTGGGCGAATTGTTGCACGCGATGTGGAAGGCGCACAGCCCGGCCTGCAGGTTGCAGCCGCCGCTCCCGCTCCCGCGGCGGCGAAGGAGGCTCCCAAGAGCGCTGTCGCCACGGCCCCCGGCGTGGATGCGGTCAAGGCTCTGTATGAAGCCGGCACCTATGAGGAAGTCCAGCTCGACGGCATGCGCAAGACCATTGCGCGTCGCCTTGTCGAGAGCGAGCAGGTGACCCCCACCTTCTTCCTCACGGTTGATTGCGACCTGGATGAGCTGATGGCCCTGCGTGAGCAGGTGAACAGGAATGCCGCCCTCAAGGAGGATGGCAAGCCGGTCTATCGCCTTTCGGTGAATGACTTCATCATCAAGGCCCTCGCTCTGGCGCTTCAGGCCGTGCCGGCCGCGAATGCCGTCTGGGCCGAGGACCGTGTGCTGCGCATGAAGCATTCGGATGTGGGTGTGGCTGTCGCCATCGATGGCGGCCTTTATGCCCCGGTGGTCAAGAAGGCCGAGCAGAAGACGCTTTCCGCCATCTCGAACGAGATGCGGGATCTTGCCACCCGCGCGCGCAACAAGAAGCTGAAGCCGGAAGAATATTCCGGTGGTTCGACCTCTGTGTCGAACCTCGGCATGATGGGCATTCGCAACTTCACCGCCATCATCAATGCCCCGCAGTCCTCCATCTTCGCCATCGGTGGATCCGAGAAGCGGGTGGTCGCGCGTGGCGATGAGATGAAGATCGTCACCCAGATGACCGTGACCATGACCTGTGACCATCGCGTCATGGATGGCGCACTGGGAGCCGAGCTTCTGGCGGCATTCAAGGGCTTTATCGAAAAGCCCATGTCCATGCTCGTCTGAGCCTTTCCGGCTCCATGAATGGGGATGTGGGGCGGTCGATGCCGCCTCACATCACTGCCCTGAGCCATCGCTCTTCCATATGGGGAAGTTTGCGGTTGAGGGGATTGGCGGAACGTAAAGCAAGGCGGAAAAGCCGGGATGAAGCTCTATCTGGCTGGCCCCGAGGTCTTTCTGGATGACGCGCGCGCGCAAGGCCGGCGCAAGCTGGATCTGTGCCGGGCTTATGGCTTTGAGGGGCTGTTTCCGCTGGATGGTGAGCCGGTGATGGAGGGGGCGGGCATGAGCGCCGCCATCTTTTTCGCCAATCTGGACATGATCCGCGCGGCAGACGCCATTGTCGCCAATCTCACCCCGTTTCGCGGGCTGAGCGCTGATCCGGGCACGGCTTTCGAGCTGGGATACGGTTTTGCATCAGGCAAGACGGTGGCGGCCTACAGCAACCTGCCGGGAGACCTTCTCACCCGCGCCCGCCATACCATTGGCGCGGCGGAAGATATTGACGCTCCGCCGACCCTGATGCGCGATGGCATGCATGCCGAGGATTTCGGCCTGTTTGACAATCTGATGCTTGCAGAGGCCCTCAAGGCCAGCGGCTTTCCCGTCCTGCAGGCGCAGAGTGAACCGGCGGACCCCATGCGCGACCTGGAACTTTTTCAACGCACGCTTGAGGCACTGGCGCAGACCGGGGCCGCGGGCACACGCAAAGAACAGGTGTGCCGCCGCTGAGGCTGGCGCGCCACCCTTTTCCAAACCCCGCCGGAAAAGCCGGTGGCGAGGAGGCATTCCATGGCTGAGTCCTACGATATCATCGTCATTGGTGGCGGCCCCGGCGGCTATGTGGCGGCCATCCGTGCGGCGCAGCTTGGTTTCAAGACCGCTGTTGTCGAGAAGAGCCATATTGGCGGCATCTGTCTGAACTGGGGCTGCATTCCCACCAAGGCACTGCTGCGTTCGGCCGAGATTTACCATTATCTCCAGCACGCCAAGGATTATGGCCTCTCTGCCGAGAATGTCAGCTTCGATCCGGCGGCCGTGGTGAAGCGTTCGCGCGGTGTTTCCGCCCAGCTCAATTCCGGTGTCGGCTTTCTGCTGAACAAGAACAAGGTGGATGTCATCTGGGGCAAGGCGACCCTGACAGCGCCGGGCAAGATCAAGGTGGAAGCTGCGCAGAACCCGCCCAAGGGCGCCAAGGGCGGCGGGGACTACACCGCCAAGCACATCATCATCGCCACTGGCGCCCGCCCGCGCGCCTTGCCCGGTATCGAGCCGGACAAGAAGCTGATCTGGACCTATTTCGAGGCCATGGTGCCGGAGAAGATGCCCAAGAGCCTGCTGGTGATGGGCTCCGGTGCCATCGGCATCGAGTTTGCCTCCTTCTATCGCACTATGGGCGCCGAGGTGACCGTGGTGGAGGTGATGCCGCAGATCCTGCCTGTCGAGGATGAGGAAATCGCCGCCATCGCCCGCAAGCGCTTCGAGAAGCAGGGCATGAAGATCATGTCCGGAGCGAAGGTCAACGGTGTCACCAAGCATGCGGATAGCGTGACCGTGCATGTGGTGGATGCCAAGGGCGCCAAGCATGACATCACCGTGGAGAAGATGATCTCCGCCGTCGGCGTCGTGGGGAATGTCGAGGGGCTGGGCCTTGAGGCGCTGGGCGTGAAGCATGAGCGCGGCATCATCACCACGGATGGCTATGGCCGCACCAATGTGCCGGGCATCTATGCCATTGGCGATATCGCCGGCGCACCGATGCTGGCCCACAAGGCCGAGCATGAGGGCATGACCTGCGTGGAGACCATCAAGGGGCTTCACACCCACCCGCTGGACAAGCTCAAGATCCCCGGCTGCACCTATTGCACGCCGCAGGTCGCCTCCGTTGGCCTGACCGAGAAGAAGGCCAAGGAAGGCGGGCGCGAGATCAAGGTGGGGCGCTTCCCCTTCATCGGCAATGGCAAGGCGATTGCGCTGGGCGAGCCGGATGGCCTTGTGAAGACCATCTTCGATGCCAAGACCGGCGAGCTTCTCGGTGCGCACATGGTGGGCGCGGAAGTGACCGAGATGATTCAGGGCTTTGTCATCGCCATGAATCTGGAGACGACGGAAGAGGATCTGATCCATACCGTCTTCCCGCATCCCACCCTGTCTGAAATGATGCATGAGAGCGTGATGAGCGCTTATGGCCGCGCCATTCATGTGTGACGTGATGGGGTGGAGGGGCAGGCATGCGCTTCCACCCCGCGCATCCGGTTGCATTCTCGTGTAAGGATGCTCAAGGCCATCACAAGCCGCATGGGCGGCAAGGCTGGCTGATGAGAGGGGTCTTATGGACGAATCCTATGCCTTCCTGAATCAGCCGGGTGTCGGCTTTTTCTCGATGATCATCATTGGCCTCATCGCCGGATGGGTTGCCGAAAGGGTCACGGAAAGCAATCACGGGCTGCTGACGAACCTGTTCATCGGCATCATCGGCGCATTTGTTGGCGGAGAGCTGGCCTCCTTGCTGGATATTCCGGTGTTCGGCTTTTTCCGCACACTTGTTGCCGCGATTGTCGGCGCCATCATCCTGTTGTGGGTGTGGCGCGCCATTCGTTCTCGCTGAAGGAGCCGGAATGGGCCTTATCACGTCTGTCATAGTCGGCATCATCGCCGGTTTCATCGCCGCAAAGGTGATGCGCTCCAGTGGCGGCCTGTTCACCAATCTGGTGGTGGGCATTCTGGGCGGCATGCTCGGCCGCTGGGTGGCGGAACTGCTGAACCTGACCTATATCAGGCCGGATCTTCTTCTGGATCAGATTGTCGTGTCCTCCTGTGGCGCCATTCTGCTGCTTGCGATCTGGCGCACAGTCAAGGGTTCAAAGCCGGCCTGATCCGGCAGCAACAGGCCGCTGCGTGCGGCTGGCGTGACGCCGGGGTTCTCCGGCGTCACTTGGCCTGAGGTGCTGGCAGGCGCGGTATTCAGCCGGGCATGCTCTCGTGTTTGGAAAGTCTCGATGGTCACTCTGATCGATACGCTGAAGCAGCGTCCGCGCCACCCGGAAAAGGCACATCGGCCCATGACCGAGGTGCTGCGCAAACCGGACTGGATCCGCGTGAAGGCACCGGGTTCGGCCGGGTGGTCCGAGACAGCCGGCATCGTGCGCGCCAATGGCCTGCATACGGTGTGTGAAGAGGCAGGCTGCCCGAATATTGGCGAGTGCTGGGAAAAGAAGCACGCCACTTTCATGATCATGGGTGACACCTGCACCCGTGCCTGCGCCTTCTGCAATGTGCGCACCGGCATGCCGGCTCCGCTGGATGTGGATGAGCCGCAGAAGGTGGCGGAAGCGGTGGCCAAGCTGGGCCTGTCCCATGTGGTGATCACGTCTGTGGACCGGGATGACCTGGCGGACGGCGGGGCGCAGCATTTCGCCGAAACCATTCTGGCCATACGCGAGCACAGCCCTAAAACCACGATCGAGATTCTCACTCCCGACTTCCTGCGCAAGGATGGCGCATTGGAAGTGGTGGTGGCGGCGCGGCCGGATGTGTTCAACCACAATCTGGAAACCGTGCCCTCAAAATATCTGAAGGTGCGCCCGGGTGCGCGCTATTTCCACTCGCTGCGCCTGTTGCAGAAGGTGAAGGAGATTGATCCTGCCATCTTCACCAAGTCCGGCATCATGGTGGGGCTCGGTGAGGTGCGCAATGAGGTGCTCCAGCTGATGGATGATCTGCGCTCGGCCGATGTGGATTTCATCACCATCGGGCAATATCTCCAGCCCACACGCCAGCACCACAAGGTGGAGGCCTTCGTGACGCCGGATGAGTTCAAGGCATATGAAACCGTGGCATATGCGAAGGGCTTCCACATGGTGTCATCCAGCCCGCTCACCCGTTCATCCCACCATGCGGGTGAGGATTTCGAGAAGCTGCGCGCGGCCCGCGCGGCCCGGCAGGGGCGGGCCTGATCTGCAGTGCCTGCCTTTTCGAACACACGCCTCGTGAAGCATTCCGCCGCCGATATGTTCGATCTGGTGGCGGATGTGGAGCGCTATCCCCAATTCGTGCCGCTGTGCCAGGCCCTGCGGGTCAAGCGACGCACGCAGTCGGATGAGGGTGTCGAGATCCTGGTGGCGGACATGACCGTCGCCTACAAGATTGTCCGTGAAACCTTCACCTCCCGTGTGATGCTCGACAGGCCGCGACTGGTGATCCATGTCGAATATCTGGACGGGCCCTTCAGCCGGCTGGACAATCGCTGGGAGTTCGTGCCCAAGGGCGAGAAGGCATGTGAGGTGAAGTTCCACATCTCCTACGAGTTCCGCTCCCGCACCCTTGCGGCCCTGATGGGCGCGATGTTCGATGCCGCTTTCCAGCGCTTTGCCGGCGCTTTCGAGGCGCGCGCGGATGAGGTTTATGGAATTGCCGGATCTGCCGGCACAGCCTGAGAACAGGGCTGGTTTGAAAAAAGGCCGGAAGAGCGCTCTTCCGGCCTTTTTCATCTGGCGTATGCTAGGCTCAGGCCTTGCCGACAGTCAGGTCATGGGTGTGCTGGGCAATCATCAGCTCTTCATTGGTCGGGATGACCAGAACCTTCACCCTGCTTTCCGGCGTGGAAATGGTGATGGCGTTGGCCTCATTGGCCTTTTCATCAATCTGCACACCCAGCCATGCCAGCTTCTCGCACAGCGCGGCGCGCACGGGGGATGAATTCTCGCCAATGCCGGCCGTGAACACCAGAACATCCAGCCCGCCCAGAAGGGCCGTATAGGCCCCCACGGTCTTGGTCAGCGTATAGACGAAATAGTCAACCGCCAGCCGGGCATTCGGGTCCGTGCTTTCCTGAAGCGCGCGCATGTCGCCGGTTATGCCGGAGAGGCCCAGAAGCCCACCTTCAGCATAGAGGGCCTTCTCAAGGCTGGCCGTGTCATAGGCGCCGGAGCGGATCAGATAGAAGAGGGCATCGGCCGGCACATCGCCGGAGCGGGTGGCCATGGGAAGGCCCGTGAGGCCGGCAAAACCCATCGTGGTTTCAATGCTCTTTCCATCGAGCAGGGCGCACATGGAGGCCCCGCCGCCCAGATGCCCCACAATCACGCGCCGTGCCTCCGGCGCATATTTGGGCACCTGCCGGTGGATATAGTCATAGGAAATGCCGTGATAGCCCCAGTGGCAGGCTCCGGCATCCCGCGCCTTTTTCGGCAGGGCGTAGATCTGTGCCACTTCCGGCATGGTGCGGTGGAAGGAGGAGTCAAAAACGGCAACCTGCGGCAGACCGGGGAAGACCTCCGCGATAGCGCGTGCGCCCAGCACTTCATAAGCCTGATGCGAAGGCTCCATACGCTTGAGGTCATCAAGATAATCGATGATCTCGGCTGTCAGCACGGTGGGGCCGCTGAAGCGTGTGCCACCCAGCACCACGCGGTGGCCCGCCGCCTTTACCTTGATATTGTCCTCATGCTGCTCCAGCCAGTTGATGATAAAGTTCAGCGCCTGCTTGTGGCTGATGGCGTTATCCTTACCCCATTCATGGGCATCAATCGGCTTGCCATCGGCGGTCTTTGCAATGAAATGGGGATCGGTGGACATGCTGTCGATACCGCCACGACAGAGCAGTGGCAGGCTCTTGCTGTCATCCAGCTTGTAGGCACCGAATTTCAGGCTGGTGGAACCAGAGTTCACCACGAGAATGGCGTCGGTCATCAGATACTCCGTGAGATGAAGGGTGCGATCCAGACTATGCGGCCCGTCCGCGCGGATGGTGAGGCGCGAACGGGCCGGCCGGCTCAGTCGGCTGTGGCGGGCAGGATCGCGGAAGGGTTGCGGACCAGTGCATCTGCGTAAAGAACGGCTGCTGCTGCGGAGAAACGGCGCGCCTGGGCCGTATCCGCACGGCTTGTGAGCATCACCGGCACGCGCGCACCAACGACAAGGCCGGCCGTCTGCGCATCCGCCATGAAGACGAGATTCTTGTAGATCATGTTGCCGGCTTCGATATTCGGCACGAGGAGCACATCCGCGACACCTGCAACCGGAGACGTGATGTGCTTGATCTTTGCCGCCTGTGCATCCACGGCTGCATCAAGATCCAGCGGGCCATCGACAATGCCCCCGACAATCTGCCGGCGATCCGCCATCTTGGAGAGAATGGCGGCATCCGTCGTGGCTGCCATGCGGGTGCGGACCATTTCAACCGCGGCCAGAACGGCGACCTTTGGCTGTTCAATGCCAAGAGCAATCGCAAAGCCGATGGCATTCTGGCAGATGTCGCGCTTCTGGTCCGTATCCGGTGCAATATTCAGCGCCACATCAGTCACCACCACGCGGCGGGCATAGGTGGGGATGGAGAGCAGCGCGCAATGGCTGAGCAGGCGGCCCGTGCGGAGCCTGTTCTCCTTCTGCACCACGGCATGCAGCAGCACATCCGTATGCAGGCTGCCCTTCATCAGCGCGGCGACCTCGCCATTGCCCGCGGCCTGAGCGGCCTTGGTGGCGGAATCTTCCTCACTCTCCGTGGAAATGATCTTGCAGCCGGAAATATCCAGATTCGCGTCCGCGGCGATTTTCCGGATTTCGGTTTCCGGGCCGAACAGCACGGGGACGATGAGGCCGGCAGATGCGGCATCCAGCGCCCCTTCCAGCGCATCCACGCTCAGGGGATGGACAACAGCGGTAGGCATGGGCTTGAGGCCCTTGCAGCGCTCCAGCAGACCTTCCAGCCGGTGTCCGGCCAGCTCTGTCCGGGTTGATGAGGCCGGAGGCGAGACCAGAATGGTGGCGGTGGCGATCTCTGTGCCATTTGCCGAGGCCACACCATCGAGAAGAACGGTTTTGTCACCCGGATGGGTTTCCCGCACGGTGACCCGCAGGCTGATTTCCGGCCCCACGGGCAGGGGCGCTTTCACATCCACATTCAGCGCCCGCACCGTGCTGCCGGGGCCGGGCAGGCTGGAGCCGACAAGGCCGGCAAAAAGCGAGGAAAGAAGACCGACAGCGACCTGCCCGGCCGCATCTCCGGCCAATGGCGCACCATCTGCGAAGGCATTTGCCCATGCACGTGCATCCGCTGCCTGAAGGGCGCGGCTGGAAGTGGCGCTGTCACCGATCTGAAGTTCGGCGAACGTCTTGTTCGCAAGGGTTGGCATCGAGGGTTCTCCTGGATTTTCACCAGGGGCATGCCGATGCAGAACGGACCGCCCCTGGTCTGCCGTTGATCACGGCGGATGGACATGCGGACAGGTTCTCGTTTGAAGAGGCGAGGGGAGAAACTCCCCTCGCCGGACCGCTATCAGGAAGCGGCGATAGGCTTGTTGATGATGCTCTTGGCTTCGCGCCGGTCGGCAATGGCGAAGTACAGCAGCTTCACCAGATCCATCACCACCATCCAGATCAGGACATAGACCCAGACCAGACCGATCATGCTCCACGGCAGGGGCGGCACAAGGCCGACGCCGAAGGCGCAGATCAGAACGGCGACGATCTGGGTGCCCACCACTGCAAGGAACAGCGGAGCACTGGGATAAGGCGGGCAGAACAGCGAGCCACGCGTACGCACCACGAAGAGCAGCAGATGGCCGCCGGCAGCAAGCTGAAGGAACAGCATGGTCTGCAGATGCGGGAAGTCCATGTGCATGAACTCCATGAGGCTGCTGTTCTTCATCCAGTACATGCAGATCATGACAAGGCCGAAGCTCTGCACCAGCGCCATCAGGCCCATGATGGACGAGAAGATGATGATGCGGTGCATGTTCCACTTCACGGGTTGTGAAGCGGGTTTCACATTGTCATAGGCAATGGTCATGATCGGGATGTCATCCAGCAGCGCCAGAACCACGATCATGATGGCCGTGAGCGGCTGGAAGTCGAACACCAGATAGCCGAGCACAACGACCAGCATGATGTCGATGGTCATCGCGATGCGGTAGTACACATAGCTGGTGATGCGCTCGAAGATCGCGCGCGATTCATTGATCGCGTTGACGATGGTCGAGAGGCCGGGGGCGGTGAGGATGAGAGCCGCAGCGCTGCGGGCAGCATCCGTTGCACCACTCACGGCCACGCCGCAATCGGCCTGCTTCAGGGCCGGGGCGTCGTTCACGCCGTCGCCGGTCATGGCAACGATATGACCACGCTCCTGAAGCGCCTTCACGATTTCGAACTTGTGCTCGGGGAACACGCGACCGAAACCGTCCGCCTGCTCAACGGCGCGGGCGGCGTCCAGCGGAATATGGTTCGGGTCCATATCCTTGCTGAAGACATTGGAGGCCACCAGCAGGTTGGAACCGATGCCCAGCTCGCGGGAGATCTCGGAGCCGATAGCCACGTCGTCACCGGTCACCATCTTCACGCCGAGGCCAAGCTTCTTGGCTTCGGCAATGGTGGCCTTGGCATCCGGGCGCGGCGGATCAAGCAGCGGCAGAAGGCCGAGCAGGGTCCAGCTCTTGCCGCCATCCTCGGAGCGCGCAACGCCAAGCGCACGCGTGCCGTGGGAGGCAAGCTCGGAAACCTTGCCGAAATAGACCGGCCCGTCGCCTTCCGTTGCATCTTCCTTGATGCCGCACAGGGCGGCGATCGCCTGGGGCGCGCCCTTGGCGAACTGGAGCTGCTTGCCATCGGGACCGGTGACAATGCCGACAGTCTTCTTGTTGACCGGATCGAAGGGCACAAAGTCCACGACCTTGTACTGGTCGAGCACCTTGGGGTCCTTCAGCGCCTTCACGACAGCCATGTCGATGGCATCCGTGCTCTGGCGCTGGCTCGCGATGGCGGCACCCACGACAAGGTCATCCGGCTGCGTGCCGGAGAAGGGGATCGGCGTCTGCAGGGCAAGCTGGTTCATGGTCAGCGTGCCGGTCTTGTCCGAGCACAGCACGTCCACGCCGGCCAGTTCCTCGATCGCCGACAGGCGGGACACGATGGCCTTCTGCTTGGACAGGGCCAGCGCACCCAGAGCCATGGTCACCGACATGACGGCCGGCAGGGCGACAGGCACCGAGGCCACCAGCAGAACCAGAACGAACTGGGCGATTTCACCCGCTTCAGACCACTTCCACACACCATCCGACGCCAGATCACGCCACACCTGCGTGCCGATGAGGATCACGGCCAGGATGACAGCGAGAAGGATCAGGAAGTCACCGATACGGGTAACGGCCTGCTCGGCATGGGACTTGGCGCCGGCAGAAGCCACGAGCTTGGCCGTGCGGCCAAAGAAGGTGTTGTTGCCGGTTGCCGTCACCACACCGATCATCGACCCCTGACGCGCGATGGAGCCGGAGAAGCCGTTGTCGCCAATCTTCTTGGAGACGGGCAGGGACTCACCCGTGAGGGCGGCCTGATCAACGGAAAGATACTTGCCGTCAAACAGCACAACATCCGCCGGCAGGATTTCACCGCCCGCAATGGTGACGACGTCACCGGGGACGATATCCGCGGCATCGACCTCGACCCAGGAGCCGTCACGCAATACATGCGCCTTGAGCGCGAGGCCCTTCTTCAGGGCAGCCAGGGCGCTGGCCGCCTTGTTGTCCTGCCAGAAGCCGACAGCCGCATTATAAAGCAGCAGGGCCGTGACGACGATGAAGTCCGGCCAGTCCTGACGCAGCAGCGAAATGATGGCTGCAGCCTCGATCATCCATGCGATCGGGCTCCAGAAATAGCCGAGGAGCTTCTTCCAGCGGCTTTCTTCATGGGCCTCGATCGAGTTGGGGCCATATTTGGCAAGGCGCTGCTTGGCCTCGGCCGAAGAAAGGCCCTTCTCGGAAGACTGGTTGTTCTTGAAAACAGCAGCGATACCCGCTGCATCAAGCGTTGTTTTCTTTTGTGCACCCGAAGATGCGCTGGCGGCTGCGCCTGAGGGCGCAGAAGTTCCTGCAACTGTTGCTGAGGCCGTCGGCGACATGGAGTCCCCCATTCCTGTGTGCGGCACTTCATATTTCGATGCTGCCAGGCAATGCGTGCCTGACAGCATCATGCATTAGGGTAGAAATACCCTGTTTTGATTGCTCACTAAGCCCTTATGAGCAAATCCGAGGACTACTCACCCGCCGGAGCAAGCTGGTGAGTGCTCTCATTTGTGGGCACGCTGTTGTTCGCGGCCAGGGTCAGGGATGCGCCTTTCGGGGCGTTGACATCGAGAATCTGGGCGATCTTCTGCGTGCGCTGAGCCGCGGCAGGACTCAGGGCACCCTGCGCACTCGCGATGGAAACAACTTCATTCAGAAGCTTCTGTCGTTGATCCTTGTCAGTAACCAGATCAGACAATGCATCAATCGCCTTGTCCTGGTGCTCATCGAGCAGGATCATGAAGAACTGCTCACGCACCATCGACTTGAAGTCTTCAACGGAAAGATCCATCAGATTCTTGCGGGCGATGTTCAGCGCTTCAGCCGCACGCTCATCCAGCACGCGTTCCGCGGACAGGACATAGAGGACGGAGCGGATCAGCGCCTCGTTGAAGCCGCCGGCATGGACGAGAGAGGCAATTCTCTCCGCCTTCTGCTTGCGCTCTTCCAGCGCCTGCGGGCTCACGGCCGGCAGCTCGCGCACCTTCTCCCCATCATTCAGGCCAAGCAAGCCCTGCACTTGAGGAGAGCCGAAGATGCCGAAGAAGGTCTGCTCCATGGCACGGTCCCGCGCATCGCGGAACAGGTTCAGAGAGTTGTTGATCTGGTCGGAGATCTGCTGCTGGAAGGCAAGCAGGGGGTTGTCCTGCTTCGTGGTGACGCGCTGCTCACGTACCTTTTCAGCCAGCTGGGCCACAGGCTTCATGAACGGGTTGCTGTCTGCAAACAGCGTATAGCTGAGGCGCAGCGGGTTGGCGTCAATGAGGAACTGGGCCAGTTGCGGGGTCGCGAACGCCTTGACGGCCGGGCGCAGGAAGGTGCGATAGAGAGAGTGGTTGATCTCGCTCAGGCGCTTGACGGCCGCGAAGGCGCGGTCATCTTCCGGCGTGTTGCGGCCATAGGCGCGCAGGTCATCAAATGTGCGCATCTCGAAGCGGCTGTGCCATGCGGGCTTGCCGGCCTTGATGTCTTCCTCGCTGGCCGGGGTGATGACCAGCTCGAACAGGCCGGGCGGCAGGCAATCGATGAAATTCATCAGCCGCACCATTTCCTCGTCCTCTTTCGCCCCCACCTTGGCGGAGACGAAAATGGCGAGATGGCCAACCTTCTGGTTCATGCAATAGACAACCGTGCGGCCCTGGGCGCGCATGTCGTCCACATCCTTGTACAGGTCCAGAATCCAGCCCAGGGTCTGCGGCGGCGGGCTGATATTGTCACCCAGCGAGGTGAACACGATGATGGGCGATGTAATGTTGCGAAGGTCGAAGACCTTGCCGTCGCTGGAGCGGAGCTCGTTGCGGGTGAGCTTGTCACCAATGAACATTTCATCGACGAGATACTGGATTTCACCCCCGTTCAGGAAGATGAAGTCACCCCACCACTTCTCAAAGCCGAGATAGCGCGGGCCATCGGTGTCGATATTGGCATAGACATCATACTGCTTGCTCCACAGCCAGTTGGCCGGGTTCAGCCCGTCGAAGTTCAGGATGAGCCATGTGCCATCGAACTTGCCGCCGGTGAGATCGCTCACCAGTTCGGTGATCCAGGAGCCGCCGAGCAGACCGCCGGCATAGCGCATGGGGTTCTTGCCATGCTCGCCCTGCCAGTAGGACATGGGAGAGCCGGCGACCATGGTGGGGCCGAACAGGTCCGGCCGCAGCATGGCGACCATGAGGGTCTGATAGCCCGCCTGACAGTTGCCGATGGCGAAGGGGCGCGGCGCATCAGGGTGAAGGCGGACGATATGTTCAAAGAACTTCACCTGGCCTTCCACCACATCGAGGAAGGTCTGGTTCGGCTCGGGCTGGGCCGAGAAGCCGATGAAATAGACCGCATGGCCATTGGCCAGCGCATCGCCGATTTCGCTCGAGGTCTTGAAGCCGCCAATTCCCGGGCCCTGGCCAGCACGCGGGTCCACAACCACCACGGGGCGCTTGCTGGGGTTGATGACGGTGCCTTCCGGGGGAATGATGCGCGAAAGGGAATAGTTGATCGGACGATCCAGTGAACGGCCGCTGACAAGGATCTCGTGATCGAAGGTTAGAACGGTCGACATCGGGCGCGATGTCATGTCCTTCTGCTCGTTGCCCCGCTGGCGCAGCAGATCAAGGAAAAGAATGCTCCTTTGCCAGGCATCTACCGCATAGTTGGGAAGAGGTGCGGAGCTGGTGGCCTGAATGCCCCAGTTCTTGGCCTGATCCGCAACGGATGCGAGAGGCGCGGGCAGGGTCCAAGGGCCGATTGTAACGGTAGAGGTCGTGGTGGGTTCACCGGACATTACATCCTCCTGACAGGAAAGCATGGCACGGGGCATTGACGGCAGGTCACGCTGGGTAAAACGAGACGTGCCAGGAAACAGTCATTCCTAACTTCTCGTTAAGAATTTAGGGGTCGGCCTCATCGAAGGCAACTGTGTATACGCCTTCTGAAGATTATTTTTTGCAGCGCAATAACATATGACAATCTAAGTCGCTGTCTGTACTGGCTTATTTTCGGATTCTCGGGCCGGGATGACGGTGCATGGAGGGCCTGTGTCGTTTCGGCGTCTCGAAAATCCATTTTATTTCAATGGGATATGCGGCTGATGTTGTGGTCTGTCCATGTGCTTATGGTGGTATTATGGTCTTGTCAATGCATTCCTGGATGAAGCGCATGATTTAGAGTAACCTTGCCACATGGTAATGTGGGGCGATCATCTGTTTTTCTGAAATTATAATAATATCAACGCGGTGCATGCCGCCGTTGATGTGCCTCAAATGTTTTTACATGGAATTCCAGAATTTCCTGTCGCCGCAAAGATTATGATCCTGGAATTTTGCCTGTTTGTTGTGCGAATACAGAATCGTGGATGAGGCGCGCCATGCTCCGGCAAGCGGCTGGCACGCCTTCAGCGGCCCCGCCTGTGGTGCGCCCTTCGCATATGCGCTAAAGGGCTTATAATGCTCGCCTTATGGCTCATTCAGCATGTGCGAGAAGCGGGGCGACATGAGAGATTTCACCTGCCTGTATGCTCACGACTTTCTGCGGGTTGCGACCTGCGTGCCCCAGGCCAGCGTTGCAACGCCTGATCTGGCGGCCGAACGCACCCTGGAGCAGGCAGCCGAGGGCAGTGCGCGTGGCGCGGCAGTCATGCTCTTTCCCGAGCTGGGCCTTTCCTCATATGCCATAGATGACCTGCTGTTTCAGGATGCGCTGCAGGCTGCCGTGGATGATGCGCTGGCGCGGATCATCACCGCCTCTTTTGATCTCTATCCCGTGCTGGTGGTTGGCGCGCCCCTGCGCTGGGAGGGGCGGCTCTATAATGCGGCCATTGTCATCCATCGCGGGCTGGTTCTGGGGGTCGTGCCCAAGAGCTATCTGCCGAACTATCGTGAATTCTATGAGGCGCGGCATTTCACGCCCGGCGCACAGTTGCGCGGGCAGACCATCCGCGTGGCCGGGCAGGAGGTGCCTTTTGGCGTTGACCTGCTGTTCCGCGCGACAGGAGATGTCCCCTTCACCTTCCATGTGGAGATTTGCGAGGATCTGTGGGTGCCGCTGCCGCCATCCTGTCATGCCGCCCTGGCGGGGGCAGAGCTGCTGCTGAACCTTTCGGCCAGCAATATCACCATCGGCAAGGCGCGCATCCGCAAGGAGCTGTGTGCGGCGCAATCGGCCCGCACGGTTGCGGCCTATGCCTATTCTGCCGCCGGGCCGGGCGAGTCCACAACAGATCTGGCCTGGGATGGACAGGCCGCGCTGTTTGAGTGTGGTGAGCTTCTGGCAGAAAGCGCACGTTTCCCGGATGGCTCGACCATGGTGATGGGCGATGTGGATCTCGGCCGGATCCGGCAGGAGCGCATGCGGCTGAACAGTTTCGGCGCCTGCGCGCAGGTCGAGGGGCAAAAAGGCGGAGCCTTCCGCACCGCAAGCTTCTTCATGCCCGCGCCGGGAGAGCCTGTGGCGCTGGAGCGCAATGTGCCGCGCTTTCCCTTTGTGCCGGCCGATCCCGCCCGCCTCCGGGAGGATTGCTACGAGGCCTACCAGATCCAGATACAGGGCCTTGCCCAGAGGCTGCGCTCAACGGGCATGCAGCATGTGGTGATTGGCGTTTCGGGTGGGCTGGATTCCACACAGGCGCTGATTGTCGCCGTCAAGGCCATGGACCAGTGCGGCCTGCCGCGCACAAATGTTCTGGCCTATACCCTGCCGGGCTTTGCAACCTCTGACGAGACAAAGGCCAATGCCTGGGCCCTGATGCGCGCCCTTGGGGTGAGCGCGGAGGAAATCGACATTCGCCCTGCCGCGCGGCAGATGCTGGCGGATATGGGCCACCCCTTTGCGGAGGGCGAGGCGGTTTATGATGTGACCTTCGAGAATGTGCAGGCCGGGCTGCGGACCGATTATCTGTTCCGCCTTGCCAACCAGAAGCGGGCTCTTGTGGTCGGTACGGGGGATCTTTCAGAGCTGGCTCTGGGCTGGTGCACATTCGGTGTGGGGGATCACATGTCCCACTACAATGTGAATGCCTCCGTCTCGAAAACGCTGATCCAGCACCTCATCCGCTTCGTGGCGCATGAGCCGGACATGCGCGGGGAGATCGCGGACATTCTGGAAGCCATTCTGGCAACCGAAATTTCCCCGGAACTGGTGCCCGCTGCTCCCGGTGCCGCCATCCAGTCCACCCAGCAGATTGTCGGGCCCTATCCGTTGCAGGATTTCACCCTGTATTATCTGACCCGCTATGGCTTCCGCCCATCCAAGATTGCCTATCTCGCCCACCATGCCTGGCATGATGCGGGGCGGGGCGGGTGGCCCGGGGCATTGCCGGAAAATGAGCGCCGGGCTTATGACCTGCCCGAGATCAAGCACTGGATGCAGGTGTTTCTGGGGCGTTTCTTCACCAGCCAGTTCAAGCGTTCCACCCTGCCGAACGGGCCGAAGATCTCGTCTGGCGGGTCGCTCTCCCCGCGCGGAGACTGGCGTGCCCCATCAGATGCGGGCCCCGGCCCCTGGCTGGATGAGCTGAACCGCAACGTGCCCGATTGAGCCGGTTCCGCAGCTTTTCCTCCCTCTGGTCCTGTCTTGTGAGGAGACGATATCTTGTCCTCCCAGCCTGCGAGTGATCTGCGTGCTGTGCGCAGCAGTTATGGCGATGTGCGTTTCAGCTTCAGGCCCGGACAGAATGCTGTGGAGGGCGGATACCATATTGATGTGCTGGACCCTGAGGGGCACAAAATTCTGCGCACCCTGGAGGTGACAGAGCCGCCGCGGGCCGATGGGCTGATCACGGTCGATTATCCGGTTGGCGATGCATCGGAGGATTTCGGCTTTCCGCCGACATGGCTGGCATGGCAGGTGAGGGCGGGCAAGGAGGCCCCGGTGAAGGCCGCCGGTGATGTGGTGCTGGATAATCCGGCGATCATCAGGAAAATGGTTGTCCTCGGTATCAATTCACTGGTTGGCGGCTATTTCAATGATCTGTCAGACCCCAGCAATCCCGGCGGCACGGGGGCTGAAGGGCGTCGCGATCTGGTGGCCGCGGCCACGTTTCGCCGCCGCTATGCGGAGCTGGCAGGGTTGAAGGAGGTGGAGGTTCTGCCCCTGATGACTGTCGTGGGTTCCAGCCCCATCAATCCGATGCCGTATCAGAAGGGGTTTGATCCGAACAATTACTGGTGGAACCCGGACAGGAACGAGCCCGGCCCCAATCTGCTGATGGCAGACAGGATTGTCCGTGAAACCGGCATGGCGCCAGCATATTTCGTTGAATCCGGCCCCGGTGAGACGACAGGTATCATGCACGCCCCGAAGGAGATGCGCCCGGCCATTCTGGAGGCATGGCGCAAATCGAATATCGCCATGCTGAAATGGATGCGGGAGCACTGGGGGAATCCTGATCTGGAAATCTGGTTTCAGGGGGCGACAAGCTCATTCTGGGGCGAGGATATTCCCCCCACGGAAGTCAATGCCGAGGGCGCGCAACTGCTGCGGGATCTGCAAACCCGCATGGCGCTTGAGGATGAAGGCTTCAAGATGGGCAGTTATGTGCCGCGTGCCCATGACTGGCAGACCTATGCCAATGAAATGGAGCTGGGCGTGGGCTGGATCCATTACACCGTGGATGGCTATCACGATGCCGCCCGTGAGATGGCGGAATCCATGGCCAGAAACCGCAACATGGCGCTTGATCCGCCGGAATGGACAACGCTGCGTGTGGTCGAGGATATCCATGGTGCAAAGCAGGCCAATGGGGATAACCGTGTTGAATGGAAGCCGCGCCCCGGGGCAAAGGGGTGGTGGTATGTCAATAAGCGTGCCGATACGAAGGAGGTCATAAGCTCCGGTGTGCTCAGCGTGCCGCATTTTATTTTCACCGCGGATGAGCAGGTGCGCGAATATGGGGGGCAGGGCAGCTATATGGTGATGGAGATTGGCGAATACAGCCCATCCTCAAATATCCGTGGGCCGGGAACCATGTTTGAGGGCACGGTGGAATAATCATGCCCTGCCGAGACATCGCCGAAAGCATGCGCTTTATGTTTCCACGATGTCAGAACGTCCCGTCGATCTGTCTCCGGTGAACCACCGCCAGTTTTCCTGCAGCACCAGCCGTCCAGAGGCATCGCGGGCGGGTGGGGATGGAGTGGCAGTGGCTGGCCATCACCTCGCCAGCCTGATTGATGTGGTGATAAACGAAATCCAGTTCCCTATTCTCCAGAACCGTGCCGAGCAGATCGCCTTCACGGATCACGCCGCCGGAGTAGTCGCCACTCAGGATAGCCCCGTTCTGGCGGTATCTGAAAACGGTCTCAGTGCCTGTTTCCCCGTTTTCACTGTTGGAAAGTACCCGGAAACATCGTCCATCATAGTTCATGATATGGCCCGCCGCCCTGTTTTCACGTGAACTGCTTGCGATGATGGGTGGCACAGCATGGCAGCAATAACCAGAGAACCCTTGCAAGCGGGGCGTGGATAGGTCATCTCCACGCAAATTTCCGTGGACTCATTTCATGAACATGCTGCGTATTTATTGGCGGGCTCTGGTGCTGCTTGGGCCTCAGGCGAAGATGGGTGCTGTGCTTGCAGTCTCCAATCTTGCGCTGGCGCTGGCCCAGTTTGCCGAACCGATCCTGTTCGGCCGCATCATCGAGGCGCTGGTGCAGGCGCAGGCTTCATCCCGCATCCCGACCTTTGGCGAGATGACGCCCTTGCTGGCGGCATGGGTGGGCTTCGGCCTGTTCAACATTGCCGCCGGCGTTCTGATCTCCCTGCATGCGGACCGGCTTTCGCACCGTCGCCGGCTGGGGGTGCTGACCCAGTATTTCGAGCATGTCCTCCAGCTGCCCCTGAGCTATCACGGGGAAACCCATTCCGGGCGGCTGCTGAAGGTGATGCTGGAGGGCGTCAACGCGCTCTGGGGCCTCTGGCTCTCCTTCTTCCGGCAGGACTGTGCGGCGATCATCTCGCTGGTGGTGCTGGTGCCAGTGGGCATCTGGATCAACTGGCGGCTGGGGCTCATCCTCATTGGCCTGATGGTCGTGTTCGGCCTCATCACGGGTTATGTGGTGCGCCGCACCGAGACCATGCAGAAGGAGGTGGAGGAATATAATTCCAGCCTTGCCGAACGCACCTCGGATGCCCTGGGCAATGTGGCGGTGATCCAGAGCTTCACCCGCGTCGAGGCCGAGGTGAAGGACCTGCGCAACACCGCCGCCCGTGTGCTGGAGATCCAGATCCCCGTTCTTTCCTGGTGGGCCGTGGTGTCCATGACCACGCGCGCCGCCACCACTCTCACCATTCTGGTGATCCTGCTGGTGGGCACCTGGCTTTATATTCAGGGGCTGGCGGATATCGGGCAGATTGTGACCTATGTGGCTTTTGCCAATCTGCTGATCGGCAAGCTGGATGCCACTGTGAGCTTTTTCAACCGCCTGCTGATGTCTGGCCCGCGGCTGAGCCAGTTCTTCCAGGTTCTCGATACGGTTGGTGCGGTGCGCGATGCGCCCGATGCCAGGCCGCTTGAAAATGTGAAGGGCGATGTCGTCTTCGATCGGGTCTGCTTTTCCTATGATGGCAAGCGCCCGGCGCTGGAGAATGTGAGCCTGCATGCCGCGCCCGGCCAGACCTTCGCTCTGGTGGGCACCACCGGTGCCGGCAAATCCACAGCTCTGGCCATGCTCCACCGTGTGTTCGATCCGCAATCGGGGGCGGTGCGGATTGATGGGATGGATCTGCGCCATGCCACGCTTGAGTCTCTTCGCGCATCCATCGGCGTGGTGTTTCAGGAGCCTCTGCTTTTCAATCGCTCGATCGAGGAAAATCTGCGCGTCGGCAAGCCGGATGCTACCGAGGCGGAGCTGCGAGACGCCTTGCGGCGGGCGCAGGCGCTGGAGCTGGTGGAGCGTAATCCGCTGGGGCTGAAGGCATTGGTGGGGGAGAGGGGCAGGGCCCTTTCCGGGGGAGAGCGGCAGCGCCTCTCCATCGCACGCGCCATCCTCAAGAACCCGCCCATTCTCATTCTTGATGAAGCCACCAGCGCGCTGGATGCGGCGACCGAGGTGAAGGTGCAGGCGGCTCTGGAAGAAGTGATGCGTGGCCGCACCACATTCGTGATCGCCCACCGTCTGGCGACCATCCGCCATGCTGACCAGATTCTGGTGTTCGAGCATGGCCGGGTGGTGGAGCAGGGGACGTTTGACCAGCTTGTTGCGCATGACGGGCGCTTCGCCACGCTGGCCCGCGCCCAGTTCATGGCAGAAAAGAAGGATGCTTCGGCAGAGGCCTGATGCGTGTTCGAGGTTGCGCCTTTCAGGCGCAGCCTCTCATGCCCTCTGATCCGCTTTGCGGCCATTGCACCAGCGCCAGGGTCTTCAACCCGCACAGCTCCAGCCCGGTAGCTACCCAGTCACAAGGGGAGCGCATGAATGGGCCTGCCTATGTGATGGGCGATAGAGAGCGCGCAAGCATGAGTACACATGCATATGCTCCGGCAGGATCATGTCCTTGCCAGAGTAATAGAGCGTGAAAATCCATACTCTCCCGAAGGAGATATTGATTATTCAAATTTCAGGGAGAAGAAGTAAGTGGCGGGAGTGACGGGGCTCGAACCCGCGACCTCCGGCGTGACAGGCCGGCGCTCTAACCAACTGAGCTACACCCCCGTGTCGGTCACCGCTGTCAGCGCCGCCGGAGTGAGACGCTAGATATAGGAGCTCTTTTTTTTCGTCAAGCAGCCCCTGTCACATTCCGGACAAGGCCTGTGGACATCTTTCTGGAATCGTTGCCAACTCTATATTTGGGGCCTCCCCTGTCATGGCTGTTGTCTCCTGCCATGGGGGTGCGAAAATGCTCTTTCATGCAGGGTGATGGAATCAAGGTGGGAACATGCCAGTGAATCGCCGGATAAAACTGCCGGATGGGGAGAGCATTCCCGCCTTGGGGCAGGGCACCTGGATGATGGCCGAGCATCCGCACCAGCGTGCGCAGGAAATCGCGGCATTGCGCGCCGGGCTCGATCTGGGGCTGACGCTGATCGATACCGCGGAAATGTATGCGGATGGAGGCGCGGAGACTCTGGTGGGCGAGGCGATAGAGGGGCGGAGGGATGAGGTTTTCCTCGTTTCCAAGGTCTATCCTCATAATGGCACGCGGGCCGGTGTCATGGCCGCCTGTGAGCGCAGCCTGCGCCGGCTGAGGGTGGAGCGGCTGGATCTTTATCTGCTGCACTGGCGCGAGGAGATTCCGCTCGAAGAGAGTATCGCCGGGTTCGAGGCGCTTCAGGCGGCGGGCAAGATCCGCATGTGGGGTGTCAGCAATTTTGATGTGACGGATATGGAGGATCTGTTCGCCGCTGGCGGTGCGGCCTGTGCCACCAATCAGGTGCTGTATAATGTGACCCGGCGCGGCCCTGAATATGACCTGTTCCCGGCTCTCTCTTCCAGAGGCATTCCGCCCATGGCCTACAGCCCGCTGGAGCAGGCGGCCCTGCCGAAGGGAAGCGTGCTTGAGGCCATTGGGCGCAAGCATGGCGCGGATGCCTATCAGGTGGCCTTGGCATGGGTGCTGAGGCGGCCGGACATGATTGCGGTTCCCAAGGCTGGAGACCCTCGCCATGTCGCGGCGAATGCCCGGGCGCTGGAGCTGGTGCTGGATGAAGAGGATCTGGCTGCGATTGATGCCGCCTTTCCCCCGCCATCCCGGAAACGCCCGCTGGAGATGATCTGAAGGGCGGGAGCTGTTTCAGGCAGGCTGACCGGCCAGATGGTCCAGCAGGGCGCGCGCGGCATGCGAAGGTTCCTCGCCCGCGCATGTGCATAGGGAGAGGCGGCGCACGGCCCATCTGTCCGTCAGGCGAAGCATGGCCAGTGTGCCGGACCTCAAATGGCGGCGCGCGGCAGTCTGCGGGACAATGGCTGTGCCCGCACCATCGGCAACCATGCGGCAGATGGCATCGAAGCCGGGCAGGCGGAGGCGTATTTTCTGTTCGGTTCCGGTCTTGCGGGCCTGTGTCCCGATATGCTCCTGCAAGGCGCCGCCCATGAGAGCGATGAAATGATCGCCAAGCAGATCGGCAAAGGCCACGCGCTTTTGTGTCGCCATGGCGTGGCTGCGCGGGAGGATGGCGACCAGCCGGTCTATGGCGAAGGGGCGCAGTTCAAGCCCTGTCGTATCCACCGCATCGGAGAGAACCCCGATTTCGGCAAAGCCGGCGGAAACGGTGCGGGCAATATCCACGCTCTGCCTTTCACGCAGGTCGATATCCATGCGTGGATTGGCGGCCAGCCAGGGGCCAAGGCGGGCCGGAAGAAATTCCGTAATGGCTGCCGTATTCGCCACGATGCGAATGGATGTGCGCAGCGCGCGCGCATGTTCACCAAGCTCGCCCCGCATCTGTGCAATCTGATGCAGAATGAGACGGGCATGATGGGCAAGCGCCTCTCCTGCTTCCGTCAGCTGCACGCCGCGCCTTCCACGCTTCAGCAGCAAGACCTGTCCATCGGCCTCCATGTTACGCAAGCGCTCACTGGCGGCCGGCAGGGACAGGCCAGCCTGTGCCGCCCCGTGCGTGATGCTGCCAGCCTCCGCCACGGCAAGAAACAGGCGCAGGTCTGTGAGATCAAACCGCATATGGGCAGGTTAGGGCAGAATCAGCCTTCGGGCCAGCCGAAGCCTTGCTGCGTGAAAGCCGCATTGTGGATGGGGCAGGGTGCTTTATGCCGGAGGCATGATGGATCATTCTTTCCTCCTCATTCTGGCGGTTTTCGCCACCTTCTCTCTGGCCGGTTTCGTCAAGGGCGTCACCGGAATGGGGCTTCCGACGGTTGCCATGGGCGTGCTGGGGGCCTTGCTCTCGCCGCTGGCGGCGGCAAGCCTGCTCATCGTGCCCTCATTCATCACCAATGTCTGGCAATTGCTGGCGGGCCCGCATGTCGGCAAGCTGGTGGCGCGCCTGTGGCTGATGATGATCGCGATCATCCTTGGCACCCTTGCCGGCTCGGCAGTGCTGACAAGTGGAGACACCAGTCTCGCCACGGCCGCGCTTGGGGCGGCGCTTGTCATCTATGCCGCCTATACGCTTCTTGCACAGCCCCTGCGGATTCCCTCGCGCGCTGAAGGCTGGCTTTCACCGCTGGTGGGCCTTCTCACGGGCATTGTGGCGGGCGGCACAGGGGTCTTTGTCATTCCGGCGGTGCCCTATCTTCAGGCGCTGGGGCTGGAGAAAGAGGATCTGGTGCAGGCGCTGGGGCTGTCCTTCACTGTATCCACCATGGCGCTGGCCGGAGGGCTGGCATGGCATGGCGCGTATCAGTTCGACAATCTGGCCGCATCCGCCCTTGCCATCGTGCCCTCGCTGCTGGGCATGTGGGTGGGGCAGAAGCTGCGCGGGCGGATCAGCCAGCCGGTGTTTCGCCGCTGGTTCCTGATCTGCCTTTGCGTGCTTGGTGGCGAGATGCTGTTCAGTTCGGTTCTTTGAACTTCGCCTTTTTTGCCCTGAATTCGGGCAGGGTGGGCTGAGTCTGTCGCGAATGTGTCCGCCTGCCACATGTTCGGGGGTAATCTGAGACCTCTTCCCGATCTTGCGCCAGCCGCCGTGCCTTTAACCGCATTTTAAGGTTAATGCCGCAGGGTGCCTGCCCATTTTCCGTTTACGACGGAGCGGGGGTGCGTTTCCCGTTGATTCTGAAAGGGTTCCATTCTGTCGGTCGGAAGGTGTGCCGCTGATCACCTGCAACCCGATGTGACGGCAAAGCCACAGCTCCGGGCCATTCAGGCCCCGCAGGCCATGCCGGCCCTTCCAGTGCCGTGATGCCGCCATAAAACGCCATGAAACCGGAAGGTGAAGCGGAGCAGTGCAGTTGCGGGTACGGCTTGCAAGTGCATCTGACGTCGCTTTGTTCGAGGTATGAGCAAAATGCGGAAGCATTCGGTGGCGTTTCAGTCAGTTATCATGAGTGTGGTTGTCACGGGCCGCAGGCATGCGCGCAGGTTGCCGGTTTCTTCCCGCCACCGGGGCGCCGTAGGGTTGCCTTGTCTCGGCCCCGATATTGCCAATGCTTCCTGCGATGCTTCCAGCATTATGTCGATGAATCATCTTTCTCTTCAGGGCGGCGCGCCCATGCATCACAGGAGCCTTGCGGGCCATCGCCCGGCCGCACGCCCTTCTTGGTGTTTTGCTGGTGCCCTTTTTGCCGGAATGATGGGCATCTGGCTCAGCGTGCCACAGGCTCATGCTTTCGATGGCACCGCTTCCAACGGGCTTGACCCGCAGATTTTGACGCCCCCCGCCAATGTGCCGCAGGCTCCGGCGGTGGTCACCGTGGATGAAGCCTTCCGCACCGGCGCCCGCGCCCTGCGTTCCGGCGAGACCGCCAAGGGGCTGGATGCCCTGAGCTATGCCGCCGCGCAGGGCCATGCCGTTGCGCAGTGGAAGCTGGGGCGCATCTATGCGGATGGTGACGGCGTCACCCGCGATGACGCCAAGGCGTTCCGCTATTTCAGCAATATCGCCAACTCCCACGCGGAAGACTATCCGGGCACGCCGCAGGCGCGCTTTGTGTCGAACGCCTTTGTCGCCCTGGGGTCCTACTATCTGGTGGGCATTCCTTCCGCCGGTGTCGCGCGGGATGAAAACCGCGCGCGGGACATGTTCTCCTACGCCGCATCCTATTTCGGTGATCCAGAGGCCCAGTATCGTCTGGGGCGCCTGTATCTGGAAGGCATCAATGGCCACCGCAATACCCGCAGCGCCGGCCGCTGGCTGACCCTTGCCGCACAGAAAGGCCAGTTCGAGGCCCAGGCTCTTCTGGGTGAGCTTCTGTTCCGTGGGGCGGACGGGATCGTGCGTCAGCCGGCACGCGGCCTGATGTGGCTGACCCTGGCGCGTGATGGGGCCGCCCGGCCTGAGGACAAGTGGGTGGTTGACCTGCACGAGGAAATCTTCGCCGAAGCCTCGCAGGAGGATCAGGCCAAGGCATACAGCTATCTGGAAAAGTGGCTGAAGACAGCGCAGCGCTGAACATGAGCGGGGGCGCACCCCATCAGGGCAGCTTGGCCCCGCACTCTGCCGGGTGATGGGGAAGGGCTGATCCGAGCCCATGTGACATGTTCAACTGCGAGCCTGTCCAGATATGATGGGTCGGCGAGAGGGCATCCGGCTGATCCAGAGTTCCGATCGTGATATCGACCTCGCTCTCCTGCGCCATATCGAAGAGGATCGGGCTGCCGCATGCGCCACAAAAGCCGCGCCTGACACCGGGCGAGGATTCGAACTGGCGCAGCATTCCCCGCACCATATGGAAAGCCCCGCGCGGCACGGATGCCCATGGCACTGCCGATGCGCCGGAAGCGCGTCTGCACATGGTGCAATGACACCAGAAGGCGCTGGTGACAGAGCTGATGCGATAGCGGACCTGCCCGCACAGGCAGCCGCCCTCGATGGGTGTGCGGAACCTTCCGCTCATGCGGAAAGTGAGAATTCCGCCCACACGGGCACATGGTCGGAAGGCTTGGTCCAGCCACGCACATGCTTGTCTATGCCTGTCGCCACCAGCTTGTCCGCCGCCTGGGGAGAAAGCAGCAGGTGATCGATGCGGATGCCCTTGTCGCGTTGCCAGGCTCCGGCCTGATAGTCCCAGAAGCTGTAGAGGCGGGCGGCATCGGTGGTGGCGCGCACGGCTTCTGTCAGTCCCAGATTGAGGAGGCTGCGGAAGGCGGAGCGGGTGCGTGGCAGGAACAGCGCATCATTCACCCACGCCTCCGGCTCCGCGGCGTCTATGGCGGCGGGAATCACATTGAAATCCCCGGCGAGAATGAGAGGCTCTTCCAGCTTCAGCCGGTCCTCGGCCAGAGCTGTCAGGCGCTGCATGAAGCCCAGCTTGTAGGGATATTTTTCCGTATCCGGCGGGTTGCCATTGGGCAGATAGAGGCAGCACACGCGCACCACGCCGCCCTTTACCGAAACAACCGCCTCGATAAAACGGGCCTGCGTGTCCTCTTCATCACCCGGCAGGCCATGGGTCACATCCTCCAGCGGCAGGCGGGAGAGCAGGGCGACGCCGTTGAATGTTTTCTGCCCATGGACAGCGACATTATAACCCAGTGCCTCGAAAGGCTCGCGCGGGAAGGCTTCTGTCTGGCACTTGATTTCCTGAAGGCAGACCACGTCTGGCTGGGTTTCCTGCAGCCATGCAATGGCGTGGTCCAGCCGCTGGCGAATGGAGTTGACGTTCCAGGTGGCGATGCGCATGTCGGGGCGGCTCCTTTGGGCGGCAGGATAAGCCCTGAGCCCGGGGCGGCAAGAGGGCTGCGGTGTGAAGATGTGAGCCGGGCTGGGTGCATCGCGGCTTGCATGTGCGGCTAAAGGGTGGCATGCACACACCCGAACTGGAACAGGTGGAAGTGGGCGTATGACGTTCGCGTCAATCGAATTTCTTTTTTATTTCTTTCCGCTGTTCCTGGTGAGTTATTTCTCCGCGAAGACCATCACGACGCGGAATTACATATTCCTTGCCTTTTCACTCGTATTTTATGGCGCGGGTTATACACCGCACATTCTCATCCTCCTCGTCTCGGTTGCGGTGAATTATTATCTCGCCTTGGCCATTGACCAGAGAGAGGCGGGAGAGCGAAAGCGGGTGCTGGCCTATGGCGTCACCTTCAACCTCGCCTTGCTCGGTGTGTTCAAATATACCGGCTTTATCATTGATAATGTGAATGATGTGGTGGGGCCAATGGGGCTTCACCTTCCCGTTCCGCAGATTTCACTGCCGCTTGGAATATCCTTTTATTCATTCCATGCGATTTCCTATCTTGCCGACATCTACAAGAAGAAGGTGCGGGCGAACCGGGATTTTGCGCAATTCTCCCTCTATATGTGCATGTTCCCGCAGCTGGTGGCCGGCCCCATCGTGCGCTACTCCACCGTGGCGCGCCAGCTTTCGGAGCGGCGCACCACATGGGGGCGCTTTTCTGCCGGTGCACGCCTTTTCGCCATTGGTCTGGGCTGGAAGGTGCTGATTGCGGATGAGGTGGCGCGGCTGGTGGATGGTGTGTTCGATGCCACAACCAACCCCACCTTCATCGAGGCATGGCTGGGCCTGTATGCCTATACCATCCAGATCTATTTCGACTTTGCCGGCTATTCCACCATGGCCGTGGGGCTGGGCGTGATGGTGGGCTTTGCCCTGCCACGCAACTTCCGCATGCCTTATACGGCGCGCTCCATCACCGAGTTCTGGCGGCGCTGGCATATGAGCCTGTCGGCCTTCCTGCGGGACTATCTCTATATTCCGCTGGGTGGAAACCGGAAGGGCGAGTATCGCACCTATATCAACCTCTCCATCGTGTTCCTGCTGTGTGGCCTGTGGCACGGGGCGAGCTGGAATTTTGTGATCTGGGGCGCACATCACGGCGCGTTCCTGATTCTGGAACGGGCGTGGCTGGGCAAGGTTCTGAAGAGGCTTCCGGGCTTCATCTCCCAGTTTTATGCCGTTGTTGTGGTCATGCTCGGCTGGGTCTGGTTCCGTGCGGATACGCTGGATGGGGCGGTGCAGATGTTCCAGGGTCTGGCCGGGTTCAATGGCCTGTATCGTGAATCCATGGCGCTCTATTTCGGCCTGTACCCGCTTTCCGTGGCGGCGCTTGTGGGCGGCGGACTCATCGGCTTCATCCGCTGGCGGCGGAACCGGCTGTTTGGTGGCGAGGGGGTGTTGTCGGCCATTGCGGATTATGCCCTCATTGCCGCCATCATGGTGCTGAGCGTTATCTGGGTTGGGGGCACGACCTCCACGCCCTTCCTCTATTACCGGTTCTGATGCCATGAGAATGCTCTCACGCCATCGCCGCTATCTTGGGGCTGTTGTTGCCGGTTTTACCGGCCTGTTGCTGCTTTCCAATGTCATTCCGGACCCTCTGGGCCGGTGGGAGGCGCGTACGGAATACAACCCCTCGGCCTCCTGGGATGTGCGTCTGCAACAGGGGTTGCGCATTGCGGGGGAGTATCTGAATGACAATTTCGGCTTCCGCGCCACCATTCCGCTGATGTTGCGCAACTTCCGCGAGGAGGTGTCCTCGCCCGATACCAACAATGTCTATACGGGCCGGAACGGGCAGTTCTTCTGGGGGAGGGAGGGTGCACCTTTCCAGTCCTCCGGGGCACTGGTGCGCACGCAGGATGTGGAGCGCTTCGTCTTCATGATTGGCGAGATGCAGCGCATTCTGGGCCCGCGCGGCACGAAAATCGTTGTCGCCCTGCCGCCGAATGCCCAGTCTGTCGATCTGGATGAGCTGCCGCCATGGCATGACGCGCTGAATTACCCCACCACGGAATATCAGCTCGCGCTGGACGGGTTGCGTGCCGAGGGCGTGACCACGGTGGACCTGCGAGAGGTGCTGCGCGAGGCGCCCAAGCCGCGCTTTCTGGAGACCGACACCCACTGGAATGTCCGCTCTTCCATGCTGGCCTTCAATGCGGTGATGCGCGCCGCGGACAAGCCCGGCTGGCAGCTGGATATGAACACCATGCTGGGCCACATGTATGAGATTCCCGCCGGTGATCTTCTGCGCACCATGCGGATGCCGCCGGACATCAAGACCCACAATTTTGCGCCGAATGTCCCCGTACGCGCATCTGCTCCCCGGCCAGACCCTGCGCTGCTTCATCACAATGTGCACCCGGCCTTCCGTTCTGTGGCCTTCGATTATGCGAAGACCGGGCCGCGCGTGCTCATCATGGGCGATTCCTTCACAGGCGGCTTCTGGGCCAATCTGTTCGTGAATTCCGATGCAAGCGTGGTGGCATGGATGCACGCATCCCGGCTCGTCACCGGCTCATGTGATTTCAATTTTACGGATATTGAGCGCTTTGCGCCGGATATTCTGATCTATGCCCGCACCGAGCGCTTCTTCCCCTGCGAGGCGGGGGACTGGCCCACCGGGCTGCCGCGCCCCGGCATGAGGGGCTGGCCGGAAGGCGCCGCCCCTTAAGCTGTCCGCCCTGTAAAAAAGGCTGGCCGCAGGGCATGCGCCAGCCTTTTCGGTTATGCGATATGGCTCCTGGGTGCCTGTGGGCGGGCCAGCCTCAGAGCGCAAAGCTGGTGCCGCACCCGCAACTGGCTACCGCCAGCGGGTTCTGCACCTTGAAGGCAGCCCCCATCAGGTCCGAGACATAATCGAGTTCCGAGCCGCGCACATAATCAAGCGAGATGGCATCCACCACCAGCTTTGCGCCATTTTTCTCGACGACATAATCATCGTCATTCTGCTCGGTGGTGATGTCATATTTGTAGGAGAAGCCGGAGCACCCTCCGCCTTCCACGCTCAGCCGCAGGAAAGACCCTTGAGGTTCCTTGGTCATGATCTGGCTGATCTTGCGCGCGGCCTTGTCGGTGATGGAAAAAGCCGTGGGCTCCGAAGCGTGCGTGGTAATGGGCTGTGTGGCATTCATGGTATCGACTTTGCGAACAGAAGCTGGCAACTCCCCTGAAAGGTAAGGGCAGGGCGGCAGAATTTAAAGGGCATGCGGCGTATTCCGCTTGCCGGAGTGACGCGCAACTGTCATCCGGGCGGTATCAACTGCCCTTGCGCGGCGTGACAGGGCGCGGACGGGACATGGGGTGAGGGAGGGTGCGGCATGGCGGTTTCCGGTGCGAAGCTTCGCGTTCTGTGGTCATCGGACCCTTATGCGTCTCGTGGCCGTCTGGTGGCGGAGGAGGACAGCCCGCCCCGCAGCGCCTTCCGCCGCGATTGTGACCGGGTGATCCATTCCACGGCTTTCCGCCGTCTGCGTCACAAGACGCAGGTCTTCAGCTTCAATGAGGGGGATCATTACCGCACGCGGCTGACCCATACGCTGGAGGTGGCGCAGGTGGCGCGTTCCATCGCCCGTGCTCTGGGGCTGGATGAGGATCTGGCCGAGGCGCTGGCTCTCTCGCATGATCTTGGCCACCCTCCCTTCGCCCATGCCGGAGAGCGGGCGCTGAACGACTGCATGAAGGAGCAGGGCGGGTTTGACCATAATGCCCAGTCTCTTCGCGTGGTCACGCGCATCGAGCGCCGATATGCGCGGTTTGACGGGCTGAACCTCACATGGGAGACCCTTGAGGGAATCGCCAAGCACAATGGTCCGCTGACCGACCGGGAGGGCAATGGCATCGGCCGCTATGCCTCCACCGGCCTGCCTCACGCCTTTGCCGCCTATAATGAGCAGCAGGATCTGGAATTGTGGAGCCATGCGGGCGCAGAGGCGCAGGTGGCCGCCATTGCCGATGACATTGCCTATGATGTCCATGATCTGGATGACGGCATCCGCGCCCGCATGTTCACGCTGGATGACCTGACCACACTGCCGCTGGTGGGGGATGCGGTTCTGGAAGTGCGCACGCTGTATCCGAACCTTGAAATGCCCCGCGCCGTGGGTGAGGTGTTGCGCCGTGTCATCACCCGTTTCATCGAGGATGTGGTGCTGGAGAGCGAGAATCGCGCCGCCCGGTCTGGCGTTGCAAGCGCTCAGGATGTGCGCGCTCTCGGGCACCCCCTCGTCGGCTTCAGCCCGGAGGTGACCCGGGCGGAGCAGGCGCTGAAGGGCTTTCTCTATCCGCAGATGTATCGCCATGCGCGGGTGGAGCGGGTCATGGCGGATGCCCAGCAGGTCGTGCGTGACCTGTTCGCCCATTTTCTGGCCCATCCGCACGACATGCCGCCTTCCTGGCATGACGATCTGGAGAGCCTGAACGACGAGCGCCTCGCCCGCCGGGTGACAGACTATATCGCCGGCATGACGGACCGTTATGCCCTGGACCAGCACGCCCGTTTTTTTGACACGACGCCGGATCTGCGATAGGCGCGACCCCGGCCAATCGATCGGAATACCCCATGAACGTTTATGCGATCTTCGCAGTGCATGTGCGCGAAGCTGTCGCCGCCCTCGCTTCCGAGGGCCTCGTGCCTGCCGGGCTTGATCTTTCCCGCGTGGTGGTGGAGCCCCCGCGTGATGCGAGCCATGGCGATCTTGCGACCAATGCCGCCATGGTGCTGGCCAAGGAAGCGCGCATGAAGCCGCGCGATCTGGCCGAGCGCATCGTGGAAAAGCTTGCCGCCGCTCCCCATGTGATCAAGGTGGATGTGGCCGGCCCCGGCTTCATCAATATCACGCTGGAACCCTCCTTCTGGCCCACCGTGCTCGCCGCCGTGCTGGAGCAGGGCCGGGATTTCGGGCGCACCAGCCTTGGCGCCAATGCGCCGGTGAATGTGGAATATGTCTCCGCCAACCCCACCGGCCCCATGCATGTGGGCCATTGCCGGGGCGCGGTGTTTGGGGATGCCATGGCCCGGTTGCTGGCTTTTGCCGGCTTCGCCGTCACCAAGGAGTATTATATCAATGATGCGGGCGCACAGGTTGATGTGCTCGCCCGCTCCGCTTTCCTGCGCTATCGCGAGGCGCTGGGCGAGGACATCGGCACGATCCCGGATGGACTTTATCCGGGTGACTATCTCGTTCCGGTCGGTCAGGTGCTGGCGAAAGAGCATGGTGACAGGCTGAAGGCCCTGCCGGAAGCCGAATGGCTGCCGCTGGTACGCGATGTGGCCATTGATATGATGATGGCCGCCATTCGTGAGGATCTGGCCGCTCTTGGCATCAGTTTCGATGTGTTCTTCTCCGAACGCTCCCTCTCGCGCGGGGGGGAGGACAAGGTCGCGGCCACAATCGAGAGCCTGCGTGCTTCGGGAGAGGTTTATGAAGGCCGTCTTCCGCCGCCCAAGGGCGCGCCTGCGGAAGACTGGGAAGACCGCGAGCAGACCCTGTTCCGCTCCACCGCCTTTGGTGACGATGTGGACCGCCCGCTCATCAAGTCGGATGGCAGCTACACCTATTTTGCGGGCGATATTGCCTATCACAAGAACAAGGTGGACCGCGGTTTCCTCAAGATGATCGACGTCTGGGGCGCGGACCATGGGGGCTATGTGAAGCGCATGCAGGCGGCCGTGAAGGCTGTCAGCGCGGGCAGGGCCGATCTGGATGTGGAGCTGATCCAGCTCGTGCGCCTGCTGCGCAATGGTGAGCCGGTTCGCATGTCCAAGCGGGCAGGATCTTTCGTCACCCTGCGCGATGTGGTGGATGAGGTGGGCCGGGATGCGGTGCGCTTCATGATGCTGTTCCGCAAGAATGATGCCTCGCTGGACTTCGATCTCGCCAAGGTCATCGAGCAGTCACGCGAAAACCCGGTTTTCTATGTGCAATATGCCCATGCGCGTGCCTGTTCCATTCTGCGCAATGCCCATGCCACGCTGAGCGATCTGCCCGCCGAGGCGCGTGCCTATGGCTCTGCCGCTCTGGTGCGTCTGGATGATGAGGGAGAGCAGGGGCTGCTCAAGCGTCTGGCCTCCTGGCCGCGCCTTGTGGAGCAGGCGGCCAGCGCGCGCGAGCCGCACCGGATCGCCTTCTTTCTGCATGAGCTGGCCAGTGATTTTCACGGGCAGTGGAACAGAGGAAAAGACCTGCCTCATTTACGCTTCATTATAGAGAATGATCGAGAGTTGACCTCGGCTCGCCTGGCATTGGTTCATGGCGTGGCTGCGGTACTCGCCTCCGGTCTGGATATATTGGGGGTAGAGGCCGTCGAGGAGATGATCTAGCCGCTCGTTCGCGGTTCCCAGGCAGCAGGTCGCGCCGGGTCCGTGCCGCCTGCCCGGGTGGAAAGTGCATCGAGCGGCATCGCGTGATATCGAGGCGACATGAGCGACGACAGCAGGTTCCGCTACCGGCGCGAGGACGGTGCAGGGCAAGATGGGCGACGGACACCGGCTTCGCCGCCCGTGCCGCCGCCCGCGCGCCCGGTTTCGGGGCCGGCCGCGCCGCCCCGCACCCCTCCCGCACCGCCGCCCCGGCCTGCGGAGCGTCCGCCGGTTCGTCAGGTGCGTGCGCCGGCTCCCACGCCTGCCGCACCCGGCGGAGCTGACCCACTCGCGGAGCTTGCCCGCCTGATGGATGAGCAGGATGCGTTCGCGCCCCCGCCTCGCCCGCAGCCGCGCGGAACAGAGCCGGTTCCCCCGCGGCGGGACCCCTCCAGGATAGAGGAATTGCGGGCAGAGGCCGCCCGGCTTGAGGCCCTGCGCGCCAAGCAGGCCGCCGCCCGGCAGGCCCCTCCACGTGCGCCTGGGCCGCCGCGTGCACCTGAGCAGAAACCGCAGGACTATGCGCAGGAGCGCCAGTTGCGGGAAGCACAGGTGCGTGAGGCCCATGCACGCCAGTTGCGCCAGCAGCAGATTGAAGAACGTCGCGAGGCCGCGCGGCAGGAACTGATGCGCCAGGAGCAGGCCCGTCAGGCCCAGGCGCGCCAGATCGCCAACCGTCGTGAGCTTCCTCCGCCTGATTCGGCCCCGCGGGCAGATGTGCGTCAGGATCGCCCTCCCGCACCCCGCACGGCGCCCCCCCGTCCTTCAGGCGCAGAGGCATATGAGGCTGAAACCGGCACCCGCCGTGAGAGCCCCGCCCAGCGCCCCGAGCCGCCCGCCTTCCTGATGGCCGGGCGGACACGCCCTGCAACTCCGGGGCTGGATGAGCCACAGGCACTCGATCCGCGTCAGGTGGCGGCGGCAGAGCGTGCCGCGCGCGTTGCCGCCCGGCAGGATATTTCTGCCGAACGCCCGGCCTATGGCGCAGATGAGCGCGCCCGGCAGCCGGATCCGCGCACCGCAGCACCGCAGCGCCGGGCCCCCAGCCTGCAAAGCCCGCCCCAGCGCACTTTGCTGACCCCGCCCTCCACGGCGGACCGGGTTGACGAGAACGGGAATTCCGTTCGTCTGGGTTATGGGTCTCTGGCTCATCAGCGGGCCGTGCAGCAGGAACGGGAGGCTCAGGCCGCTGCCCGGCCGCGGGAGGACGAGTTCTCCCCGGGCGCTTATCGCGAACCGCCACCCCCGCCGCGCCCCGCGCCAGCGCCTGCGCGCGAGGAGCCGGCCGGAAAGCCGGACAGCGCGAACTATGCCTATTCGGCCACACGCCGCGAAAGCGAGCAGTATGGCTATGATGAATATGACGACCGCTATGATCCCGAATATGCCGATGACGGCTATATGCCGCCGCATGGGGAGGAGATCTATGATGGGGAGCAGCGCCGCAGGAAGGGTCGCCGCGCCGTTCTTGCCGTTGCAGCGGGGCTTGCAATCGTCGTGCTGGGCACGGCCGGTGTCTTTGCCTATCGGATGGTAACGGGCGGAACGCTCATCGGCTCCGGCAGCACGCCGCCGGTCATTCGTGCCGATACCAACCCCAGCAAGATCATTACCCCGCCTTCCGCGCCTGATCCGCAGCAGAAGATGATCTATGATCGCGTGGGTACTGCGGGTGCAGACGAGCAGGTGCTGCCGCGTGAAGAGGCTCCGGTGGATGTGTCCACGGTGGCCGCTCCGCGCGCGACGCCGCCCGAGGGCATAACCCCGGAAACCACGGAGCCGAAGCGGGTGCGCACATTGACCGTGCGTGCGGATGGCACCGTGGTCGAGGATGGCGGAGCGACGACTGTCGCGCAAAATACCGAAAGCCCCCTGAGCGAGCCGGAGGCGGATCTCCCGGCGGCGGCCAGCACGGGCGGGAATGGCTTTGTCGTTCAGGTGGCCTCCCAGCGTTCCGAGGCGGATGCACAGGGCTCCTGGAAGGCATTGCAGACGCGCTATCCCAACCTGCTCAGCAGCTATACAGCTTCCGTGAAGCAGGTGAATCTGGGTGAGCGGGGCATCTATTATCGTGCTCAGGTCGGCCCCTTCGCCAGCCGCGATGAGGCGAACAAGCTGTGCCAGAGCCTGCGCGCTCAGGGCGGCGACTGCGTCGTCAATCGCGAATAGGCTGGCCAACTGCTTGGCCCATGAACAAAAAAGGCGGCGCCCCATGATGGAGCGCCGCCTTTTTCATCTTTTGCCGCAAGATCAGGCGGCAATCAGGGGCACGCCCAGCCGGCCGGCCAGATCCTGAATATACTGATAGGCAGTGCGCCCGGAGCGGGAGCCGCGCGTTGTGGCCCATTCCAGCGCCTCGGGCCGCCAAGCGGCTTCCTCGATCGGCAGATTGTGATGCGCGATATAGGCGGCGACCATCGCCAGATATTCATCCTGGCTGCATTTGTGGAAGCCAAGCCACAGGCCGAAACGGTCTGACAGCGACACCTTCTCCTCAATCGCCTCGCCGGGATTGATGGCGGTGGAGCGCTCATTATCCATCATGTCGCGCGGCAGGAGGTGGCGGCGATTGGAGGTGGCATAGAACAGGACATTCTCGGGCCGCCCCTCGATGCCGCCTTCCAGCACGGCTTTGAGGGATTTGTATGAGGTATCATCGGTATCAAACGAGAGGTCGTCGCAGAACACGATGAACCGGTGATGGGAACCGCGGACCAGAGCCATCAGGCCCGGCAGGGTCTCGATATCCTCGCGGTGAATCTCGATGAGCTTCAGGCGCGGGCCATCCTTGGTGTCCAGCGTCTTGTTCACCATGGCGTGGGCGGCCTTCACCAGCGAGCTCTTGCCCATGCCGCGCGCACCCCACAGCAGGGCATTATTGGCCGGCAGGCCATGAGCGAAGCGGCGGGTGTTTTCCAGAAGCTGCTCGCGTGCACGGCTGATGCCCTGCAGCAGCTCCATCTCGACGCGGTTGACCCGCGCCACGGGCTCAAGATGAGCCGGATTGGCCTGCCATACAAAAGCATCAGCGGCATCCAGATCCGCCATGGATGGCGGCTGCGGGGCCAGACGCTCGAGAGCATTCGCAATGCGGACCAGCGTCGCGAGGGTGTTCTGGACAGTTTCAGAATCCAATTGAGCAGACATGCGTATTCCTCCGCCCATGGGGATAGATCCGGGTGCGCCTGACTGCAAGCGTGATCCGACGGCCATATTCCGGATGGTCTCACAGGGTTGTGTGGTGAGGTTCAGGTTGCATCACAAGCTCGCCTTAACTTCTTTCTACCAGAGTGAAACGGACGCGCATGAATGTGGGGCTTTTGCCGGGGGCCGTGCGGCACTCATTCGCGAAAGGCAGAGCTTATGCGAGTAAAACGGAATATCCGTTCAGTAGATGTAATGGCGGGCGCCTTCATGCTGCCTGCCTTGCTGGTTCCACTCTCCGCCAATGCCGGGGAGGTGGTGTCTTCCGCCAGCCGTGCACTGAATGCGAACGGCTCAACCTCCATGAACTATTCCACCAGCCTGGATGAGCTGGGGGCGACCTTCGGGCTGAACATGTCCGCACCGCCGGCAAGCATCGCGCCCCAGCCGGTGCCGGGAGTGGATTCGGTGAGTGGCACGGCCTATGCCCGCGTCTCGCTTTCCAGATTGCCGGAATGGTTGATGTGGCAGAATGGGGCGGTGAATCTTGTCATCAATCCCACAGCGGAAGAGAGTCGCATCGGCACGAACTTCTCCCGGTCATGGGTTGTCACCGATGGTCTCAAGGCCACGCTGGCGGATAGCTATGCCGTGACGCACAGGCTTTCCGGAGACAGCAGCTGGAAAACTGACAAATCCCTGAGCGTGAAGCTGGAGAATACGGGCACAACCCTCTCCATCGCGACCTCTGTCACGGATAGTGCGCATAATTTTCAGCATCGGCTGTCCGCCCGCCAGAATATTTTCGGCAATCTGAATGTGACCACCAGCCTGACGGACACGGGCACGAGCTATGACAAGAGCATCCGCGCCGGCCTGTCGCACCGCTGGTGAGATGTGACGGCGATAGTGCGCCGCTACTGGATCAGCCCCAGCGTGATGAGGGTGAGGACAATGTAACGGCCGGCCTTGGCGAGGGTCACCAGCAGGACAAAGCTCCAGAAGGGCTCGCGCATCACACCGGCCGCCACGGTCAGGGCATCGCCCACCAGGGGCATCCAGCTCAGCAGCAGGCTCCAGCGCCCCCACCGTCGATACCAGCCTGAGGCCCTCTCAAGCCCCTTCTCGCTCACAGGAAACCAGCGGTGATGGCGCAGGTGCTCGACACCCACGCCCATCAGCCAGTTGATGACAGAGCCTGCGACATTGCCCGCTGTCGCGACCAGAACAAGCGTGACCGGATTGTAGTTGCCCAATGCCAGAAGGCCCACCAGCACAGCCTCGGACTGCGCGGGCAGAAGGGTTGCGGCAATGAAGGCGACCGCGAACAGCCCGGCGAGGGGAAACAGATCTTCCATGGCCCTCCCGCCCGGATCAGCCGCAGCGCGTCTCAGCCGGCAGCACCGGCCTCATCGCGTCTCTGAAGCAGGCGCACAGCAACCAGAAGCGCGTAAGCTGCAAGGCTGCCGCCGATCACGATGGCAAAGCCATAGGGATTATAGGCATCCATGCCCGCGCCCGTGAGCGGGGGGCCGACAATGAGGCCGACGGAATACATCATCACGAAAGCCGCATTGGCGGCGGCCAGATCCCCGCCATGGAAACGCGCGCCCAGATGCGCAAGCCCGACGGTATAGAGTGAACCAACCACGCCTGTGGCCAGAAACACCATGGCGAGAAAGGCAAAGCTATGCGCATCGAGAAGGGTGAGGCAAAAGCAGCCCGCGCCCCCGAGCGCCGAGCAGCCGCACAGCAGAAGGCGACGATCCACCTTGTCGCTGACAAGGCCCAGCGGAATCTGGAAGGCGACATTGCCCATCACGGCGATTGTCAGCAGCAGGGAGGCACTGGCCTCCGGCAGGCCAAGCCGCATGCCATAGACCGGCAGGAAGCTGAGGACCGATGTCTCCATCGCCCCGAAGACCAGCGCCGCCAGAAGGGCGGTTGGGGAGCGGCGCAAAAAGGTGAAAATGCCGTGGCTGGAATTGTCCGCGATGGCGGGCGCCATGCCGCGTGCAAACAGGATGGGCAGCGCGCCAGCCAGCAAAACAAGCGCACCGGCGACATATGGGGTCCAGCCGGTCGAGCCCAGAATGCTCAGCATCACCGGCCCCAATGCCGCGCCGATTGAAAGCGCCGTGGCATAGATGCCCATGATCAGGCCGCGCCGATGGGGCGGGGCCACGGCATTGATCCAGAACTCACTGACAACGAACAGAACGCACAGCGCCCCGCCGAAAATGAAACGCAGCGGAAACCAGAGAATGAAGGAGGGCACCGCCTTGAAGGAGAGAAGGCATATGGCGGTGACAATCGTTCCCGAGATGAGCAGCGCGCGCGCCCCCATGGTGCGCACCATGCGGGGCACGAAGGGCGCGAGAATGATGGTTGCAAGGCCCGCAACCGCCGTGTTGAGCCCGATCAGGGTGCTGGAGATGCCGCGCGATTCCAGTTCCAGCGCCAGAAGCGGGATGGACAGGCTGAGACCCACGCCCACGACGGCGATGGCGGATATGGCGATGGCTATCGAAGCCGCCTGGCTCATGGCCGTCTGGCTTGTCGCCTTGGGCGGCGGGACTGGGGCGTGCATGGATCGGTTTTCTGTTCAGGCAATCAGGGTCCGCACCATGCGGCCATGGCGCATGGCATAGGAAGGCACCGGCAGCCGTGGATGGAAGCCGGCCTCGAACCGTGCGGCCAGCTCCTCGATGACGACATGGGTGACGGTCGGAAGCTCCATGGACCGTGTTTCCTCGAAGGTCAACCAGCGCAGGTCCACGAATTCCCTGTCCGGCCCCACCATGCCCGGCACTTCCCCACAGATGGTGGCCGCATCGGCCACGAAGAAGCGGGTGTCGAAGCGGCGCGGCCGGCGTGGCGGCGTAATGGCGCGGGCCACAAAGGTCAGCGCGCCCAGATCAGGATAGATGCCATGCTGCCGGAAGGCGTCCCAATCCTCACAGGGAACTTGCGGCGCGCCCAGATCGGAGCAGCCCAGAAGCAGACCGGTTTCCTCATAAAGCTCGCGTATGGCGGCTGTGGCAAGCCCGCGTGCCCGTGCCGCGCTGGGGCGCTGCACGCCGCTCATCAACCGGCGTTCGCTGTCTGAATCGAGTACGCCATAAACAGGCATGGACTTGTCGAAACTCTCCAGCCGGCCGCCGGGGAAGACGAAGAAATTCGGCATGAATTTCATGTCCGGGTGGCGGCGGCCCATCAGGAGGCGGGGCTGGCGCCCCTTGCGATCAACCACGATGATGGCGGATGCATCACGCGGGCGCATATAGTTCGAGTTCTGTCCCCGCTCATCCTTGAGCAGTCTGTTCATGTAATCCTGCATGTCGGTCATGCGCGTTCAACTCTCTCTGGGCGCGGACGTCAGATCCATCCGGGGATGGATCTATTTCTTCCGGCCGACCTTGTTCCGGCCGGGGCCGGGGGAACGTCCGGCTTTCGGGCGCCCAGCCGGGCGGGCGGAGCGGCGCTGGGCGCCTTTCAGCCTTGTGCCTTCCGAAAGCAGCTCGAAGCGCAGGGCGCCCGCAACAGGGGCGGCTTCTATCAGCTTCACCTCCACCCGGTCACCTATGCGGTGCATTTCGCCGGAGCGGGAGCCGATCAGGGCCTGCCGGGCTTCATCAAAGTGGAAATAATCCGCCCCGAGCGTGGCGGCGGGAATGAAGCCGTCTGCGCCGGTGTCATCCAGGGAGATGAACAGGCCCGCCTTGGTGGCTCCGGAAATCCGGCCATTGAAGGTGGCTCCCACCTGATCGGCCAGATGATGGGCGATCAGCCGGTCCACGGTTTCCCGCTCCGCCGCCATGGCGCGCCGCTCTGTCACCGAGATGGCCGCGGCGACCTCGCCGAGCATGGCCGGGGTGGTTTCCTCCGGCAGCCCGTCCGTTCCCAGCCCCAGTGCGCGGATAAGCGCACGGTGGGCGACAAGGTCCGCATAGCGGCGGATGGGAGAGGTGAAGTGCGCATATCGGCGCAGGTTCAGGCCAAAATGCCCATAATTTTCGGAGACATATTCCGCCTGACACTGGCTGCGCAGAATGACCTGATTGACCAGCGGTTCAAGATCGCTCGTCTCGACCTGATGCAGGATGCGGTTGAAATGCGCTGGGCGCACCGCATCCGTGCGGGGCAGGGCGATGTCGATGGTCTTGAGGAAGTCCCGCAGCGCGGAGAGTTTTTCCAGCGAAGGTGCATCATGCACGCGATAGATGAGCGGAGAGCGTTTCTCCTCCAGCATCTCCGCTGTCGCGACATTGGCGAGGATCATGAATTCCTCGATGAGCCTGTGCGCATCCAGCCGCAATGGCACGGTCACCCGGTCCACCGTGCCTTCTGGCGTCAGCACGATCTTGCGCTCCGGCAGATTCAGTTCAAGCGGCTCGCGCTGGTCCCGCGCCCGTTTCACGGCGGCATAGGCGGCATAAAGCGGCTTCAGGACGGATTCCAGAAGCGGCCCCGTGGTGTCATCGGTGCGGCCTTCAATGGCATCCTGCGCCTGTGCATAGGCGAGACGGGCGGCGGAGCGCATCATGATGCGGTGGAAGCTGTGGCGGCGCTTGCGGCCATCCGCGCCGATCACCATCCGCACGGCCATTGCCGGGCGATCTTCTTCCGGGCGCAGGGAGCACAGATCGTTCGAGATCCGCTCCGGCAGCATGGGCACGACCCGGTCCGGGAAATAGACCGAGTTGCCGCGCAGCAATGCCTCGCGATCCAGCGCCGAGCCAGGGCGGACATAGGCGGCGACATCGGCAATGGCGACGGTCACGATAAAGCCGTCCGGATTGGCGGGGTCGCTGTCCATTGCCGCATGGACAGCGTCGTCATGGTCCTTGGCATCGGGCGGATCGATGGTGATGAGCGGCAGCTGTCGCCAGTCCTCACGCCCTTTCAGCGTGGCATGGCGTGCCGCCTCGGCCTCCTTCACCACCGCTTCGGGAAAGACATGGGGAATGGAATGGGCATGCAGCGCGATGAGGCTGACAGCCTTCTCATGCTTGAGTGAGCCCAGCTTCTCCTTCACCCGCGCCATGGGCAGGCCGAAAACCCGCTGGCGCAGAAGCTCGACGCTGACCAGATCGCCATCGCTCGCACCACCTTCGGCACCGGGCGGCACCATCAGTTCACGTCCGGCGGCCTTCTTGTCTATGGGCACGATGCGCCCGCCACCTTCCAGATGGCTGTGGAAGATGCCGAGGGTCTGTTTGCGGGCCTTTTCCAGCACCTTGATGATGCGCCCGGCATAGATGTTCCCCAGTTCCGGGCTGCCTTCCACAATACGCAGCAAGACCCGGTCTGCCAGTCCCGGCGCGGGCGTTTTGGCCGGGCGGCGGCCATTGGTGCGGGGAATGCGCACGATGATGCGGGGCGCCTCGCCATGCTCCTCGCTGTCCCACTCCACCGGGGTGGCGACAAGCTCTCCATCCGAATCGCGCCCGGTAATATCCGCCAGAACGACGCCCGGCAGCGATCCGGGCACATGCAGCTTGCGCTGGCGCCGGTCCACCGTGCCTTCATCGGCCAGCTCGCGCAGCATGGCTTTCAGCTCCACCTTCTGCGGGGCGGAAAGGCCGAAGGCGCGCGCAATATCCCGCTTGCCCACATCGCCGCCATGAGAGGCGATGAAGGCCAGTATTTCCTTCTTTGACGGCATCTCGCCATTGGCGCGGGGGGCGAAGACAAACGCTTCCGCATTCGCCTGCTCTGCCGCCGCGCGCTTGCGTGCGGCGCGGGTTTTGGAAGGACGGGAGGGGGCGGGCGTGGCGGTGCGCTTGGTGGGGCGTTTAGGCAATGTCTGGCGGTTCCATGCAAGGACGCCCGGATGAAGCGTCGCGGTGAGCATAATCAGGCTGCGCCGAAATGCGAGGGGGCGCGGTTTTTTCTCGTTTCATCCGCACGGGCAGGGCAGGCGGCCGGCTTGTGGATAGCTTGTCGCGAGGCGCTGAAAACCCCGCCAGCGCATTTTGGCCCTCACGCTGCCGCTTTCACGATGCTAAGAGGGGGTAACGTCGAGTTAAGGTTTTTTCGCCGTCGAGGCCGTTTTGGATCACCGCACGCCCCGTACTTCTGAATTGCTTGCAGCTGTTCTTTCCTCCCAGGAGGGAGACAAGGTGGCTATCGGCGATCTGGTCAATGCCCTGCGCAATCGTGCGTTCGGCATCCTGTTTCTGCTGTTTGGCATTCCAAACTGCATTCCCATGCCGCCCGGCATACCCGTCATCTGCGGCATCATTCTGGCTCTCATCGGGCTTCAGATGGCGCTGGGGCGGCATGATCTGTGGCTGCCGGATGTGATCGCAAGGCGAACCTTCTCCCGCGCCATGCTGGAAAAGGTCGTCAACCGCTCGCGCCCCTATATCCGCAAGTTCGAGAACTGGTCCCAGCCGCGTTATGCGCATGTGTCCGGTCCGCTGGGGCGGCACCTGATCGGGGCGACCGTGGTCGTGCTGGGGCTGGTGCTGGCCTTTTTGCCGATTCCCTTCTTCGGCAATATCCCGCCGGGAATCGCGGTCTGCATTCTTGGCCTTGGACTTGTGGAGCGGGATGGGCTCATCATCATGGTGGGCTATGTTGCAAGCATTCTCGCCCTTATCGCGCTGGCCTTCATGGCATGGGCGCTCTGGAAGGGCGCGCTGGCCATCATCTGATGCGCGCCTGTTCTCATATGCCTCCGGTCTGGTCCGATGCGTGTTGACGCCTTTGATTTCGAGCTTCCGCCCGAGCGGATCGCCCTGCGCCCCGCCGAGCCGCGTGAAAGTGCCCGCCTGCTGGTGGTGCAACCCGGTGGCGCGGAGGAGCTGACGGATGCGCATGTGCGCGATCTGCCCTCCTTTCTGCATGCCGGTGATGTGCTGGTGGTGAATGATACCCGCGTCATCCCCGCAGCGCTGAATGGCATACGCAGCCGTGAGGGCGGCAGTGATGTGCGCATAGAGGCCAATCTGGTGAAGCGGCGTGATGGGCGCGTCTGGACGGCCTTCGCCAAGCCCGCCAAGCGTCTGCGCATCGCAGATGTGATCCGTTTCGAGGGCGCGGAAGGGATGGAGCTGGAAGCCACTGTCACCGAAAAGCGCGAGGCGGAGGTGGACCTGTCCTTCGCCCTCTCCGGTGCGGAGCTGGATGCGGCCATTGCCAGTGTCGGCCATATGCCGATTCCGCCCTATATCGCCGCCCGCCGCGCCGAGGATGCGCGTGACCGGACAGACTACCAGACCCTGTTCGCCGCCGTTGATGGCTCTGTCGCCGCCCCCACCGCCAGCCTGCACTTCACCCCGGCCCTGATGGGGGAGCTGGAGGCCAAGGGCGTCGAGGTGGTGCGCGTAACCCTGCATGTGGGTGCGGGCACCTTCCTGCCCGTAAAGGCCGATGACACGGAAGGCCACACCATGCATGCGGAGTGGGGGGAGGTTTCAGCCGAGGCCGCCGCCGCACTGAATGCCGCAAAGGCGAGGGGCGGGCGCATTTTCACTGTCGGCTCCACATCCACCCGTCTGGTGGAAAGTGCCGCCAGCGCGGATGGTGTGGTCAGCCCCTTCATCGGCGAAACGGATATCTTCATCACCCCCGGGTACCGCTTTCGCGCGGTGGATGCGATGATGACCAATTTCCATCTGCCGCGCTCCACACTGGTGATGCTGGTGGCGGCCCTTGTGGGGCATGAAACGCAAAAGCGCGCCTATGCCCACGCCATTGCCACCGGCTATCGCTTCTATTCCTATGGCGATGCCTGCCTGCTTCTGCCACAAACAGCCCCATGATGACTGAAAATACTGCTTCCAAGCCTGACACCTTCTCCTTCACCATCACCGGCAAGAATGGCGCGGCCCGCACCGGTTATGTCTCCACCCCGCGCGGGCGCATCCGCACACCGGCCTTCATGCCTGTGGGCACGGCTGCGACGGTGAAGGGGCTCTATTTCAATCAGGTGAAGGAAGCCGGTGCGGATGTGGTGCTGGGCAATACCTACCACCTCATGCTGCGCCCCGGTGCCGAACGTATTGCCAGGCTCGGCGGGCTGCATCGCTTCATGGGGTGGGACGGGCCGATCTTGACCGACTCCGGCGGCTTTCAGGTGATGTCCCTCTCTTCACTGCGCAAGATGAGCGAGGAGGGAGTCTCCTTCCGCTCCCATGTGGATGGTGCGCCCTATATGATGTCGCCGGAAAGGTCCGTCGAAATTCAGGGGCTTCTGGGCGCAGATATCCAGATGCAGCTGGATGAGTGCGTGAAGCTCCCCTGCTCGGATGAGGATACCGAGCGCGCCATGCGCCTCTCCCTGCGCTGGGCCGAGCGCTCCAGGCGGGCCTTTGAGCTTCAGCCCAAGGGGCGGGCCATTTTTGGCATCGTGCAGGGCGGGGCTTCCAGAACCTTGCGGGTGGAGTCGGCCCAGGCGCTGGCGGATATGGATTTCCCCGGCTATTCCATTGGCGGCCTTGCGGTGGGTGAGCCGCAAGAGGTGATGCTGGAGATGATCGAGACGGTGGAGCCGCACCTGCCATCCACCAAGCCGCGCTATCTGATGGGCGTGGGTACTCCGGATGATCTCCTTGAATCGGTTGCCCGTGGCGTGGACATGTTCGATTGCGTGATGCCCACCCGCTCCGGCCGCCATGCCCTGGCCTTCACCCGCTTTGGCCGCATCAATCTGAAGAATGCCCGCCACGCCGATGACCCGCGCCCGCTGGATGAAACCAGTGAGTGCCCCGCCATGCGGGACTATTCACGCGCGTATCTCCATCATCTCATCCGCTGCAATGAAATGCTCGGCTCCATGCTGCTGACATGGGCGAACACCCATTATTACCAGCAGCTCATGGCCGGTGCCCGCGCCGCTATCGCCGAGGGGCGCTATGCCGATTACATGGCGCAGACCAAGGAGGGCTGGGCACGTGGTGATATCGCTCCATGGCAGGGATAGGCTTTGGGCAGCATGACGCACCTGTCGATACCATTTCAGCCTGACATTGCACGGATCATGACGTAAGGTCATCTGAGCCGGGAGAGCTGCTTGCATGGATACTTTCTTCGCCGCATCCAAACTGTTCTGGTTTTTCGCCGCCCCTTCAAATGCACTCGTTCTGCTTTTGGCGCTGGCGGTGGTGATGCTGGTGATCGGCTGGAGATGGATCGGGCGGGTCTTTCTGGTGGTGTCGGTCGGCGGGCTTGTGGTCTTTGGCTTCTCCCCGCTGGCGAATTACATTCTTTCCCCGCTTGAAGAGCGGTTTCCGCAGTTTCACGATGACGGGCGGCCCATTACCGGCATTCTGGTGCTGGGTGGCGCGGAACTGCCGGATATTGGCCTTGCACGGGGGCAGCCGGCCTTTTCGGAAGCGGGTGAGCGCATCATCATGTTTGCCGAATATGCCCGACGCTATCCGGAGGCGCGGCTCGCCTTCATTGGCGGCAGTGGTGCGCTGATGCCGGAGGGTGTGGGGCGTGAGGCGCAGATGATGCGTGAGAGCCTGACAGCTCTGGGTATTGATCCCGCCCGTGTGGAGCTGGAGGAATATTCCCGCAACACGGCCGAGAACGCCCTGTTCGCCAAGAGGCTGCTTCAGCCCAAGGCGGGTGAGAACTGGCTGCTCATCACCAGCGCATTCCATATGCCGCGCGCCGTGGGCTGCTTCCGGGCGGTGGATTTCCCCATCATTCCGGCACCGGTCGATTTCCGAACCGTGAGCACGGAGCGGCTGAACGAAATGTTCTCGCGCGCCGCAAGCGGACTGGATTTTACCGATGTCAGCGTGAAGGAATGGGTCGGCCTCATCGCCTATTACATGACAGGTAAGACCGACGCCCTGTTTCCCGCACCAAAGCCGTGATCTGAACCGGGCAGGGCGATGTTGTCGGCCGTGCGCGCCCGGCCCGGCGGCATGTCGTCTGGTTCTGATTTAGCCGTTCCGCGGAAGCCCCAGCCGATACACCCCGCGCAACTGCGCCGGATCTATCGGCTTGCCCTTGCGGTAGATCAGAAGCTGGCCGGCCTCTGCGAGCTGGAGCGCCACACGCCGCACCTCCGGCAGAACCTGTTGCCATTTTTCACCGGGGGCCACCGCCTGTGCGACATCCATCGGTGCCAGTGTGCGGCCGGCAGGGCAGGCGGCTGCAAGGCGCAGAATGGCCTCTTCAATCTCTTTCGGCAGGCCGGAATGATCGATGGCGGAAGATGTCGCGCTGGAATCAGCGCCGGGAGCAGGATGTGTCATGCGTCTTTGGTAGGGGCAGTTTCGCCGTTTCCACAATGCCGACCTTCGGGGGAGTGCGGCATTTGTGCGCGAAATGCACAGAAGCATGCCCTCTCATTTGCTCCGGCCATGGATCTGGCATCTGGAACATGCGTTTACCCTGAATTCAGGCAGGAATGTGGAGAAGGCACGGCCGGCCTGCCTCCCCCTTGCCACACGGTTTATGAAATCTTAAAAGAGCGTGGTTCCGTTCATCTTTCATGATGGATGGGGCACTCGTGCAATGAACTGCTGATTCACATCATGAATGTTGTCCAGACTCGCTCCTGCTGGGGTGTTGCGCGCACCGCGCTCACCGTCTTTCTCCTGGGAGTTGCTGTTGTCTATCTCTTCGGAGGGTTTGATCCCTCCGCGCTGAATGTGAAGTAGGTCATCGAAGCGTTTTCTGGCTGCATACCGCGCTCCTGAACGGTGGGTTCCGGTTCGGGAGCTGGGCGATGTGGCAGCCGGCCATGGTTTCCTTATTCTGACTGATCCGCATCCGGACAGGGCATGAGAGCGTTTTCACGCATCATGTCCTGTCCGCGCGCCTCCATTTGGCTTTCCCATTTGCGGCAAGGGCGTTATCAGAGGGGCATGGCTGTCAATCTTCTCAAGCTGTGTGTCGGCGTTTCAGACATTGAAGAGCTGGAAGGCTGGATTGGGGAACGCCGGGCTCTGGCCCTGAAAGCTGGCGTGCCTTTCGAGCAGACCCACACCACCCGCATGGTACCCAACCGTGCTGAGGAGCTGCTGGATGGTGGCTCTCTCTATTGGGTCATCCGCGGGGAAATCTCTGCGCGCCAGAAACTTCTTGATATTCGCCCCTTTGTGGATGGCGAAGGCATCCGCCGGTGCGCTCTGGTGCTGGAGCCTGAGGTGGTGCGTGTGGTTCCGCGTCCTTCCCGTCCTTTTCAGGGCTGGCGTTATCTGAAAACGGAAGATGCCCCGGCGGATCTGGCGCAGGCTGGAGAAGCGCTGGCGAACATGCCAGAAGAGATGCGCCGGGAACTGGCGGCCCTCGGTCTGCTTTAAAGACTTTCCGTAAGGGCCATCCGGCCTTGTAGCTTCTTCTGCAACCAGTAGACTTCACCACCGGGCCGACTCAGTGCCCATTCATCTGTTCCGGCCATGCACGCGCAAGCTGGCCAGGCAGATTGCCGGAAACTCGCGGGGGAGTTTTTCATGGCGCCATACAGGCTTGAAGCCTTTATCCGGAATGGCCCGCTGGCCGGGCCGCATGTATTGGGCACCTCTGTTCCGCAATCAGGGCGGGAGTGAGGGATATGGCGTCTGCGCCTCCAAATCTGCCTCAGGACAGCTGGCTCGGCCGGGTGCTGCGCTTGCGCAAGGAGAAGGCTCCGCCACATCCTGCACCGGTGCGGCGCTCTCCCAATCCTCCCCCCATCAAGGAATCCGCCCCTGCACAGAATGATGTGCGGACCACTTTCAGCCGGGCCACGGAACTGCATCGTCAGGGCCGCTTTGAAGAAGCTATCGCGCTCTATCGCGGGCTTGTGCAAGCGCAGCCCGCCCGGCTGGATATCCAGCGTTTGCTGACATTTGCGCTCCTGCAGGCCGGGCAGGCAAAAGAGGCCATGGCCTGTGCCCGCCATGCCTGTGAGATGCACCCCGCCCGCCCCGAAGCCCATCTGCTCGTGGGGGCCGTGCAGCAGGTCAAGCGCGACTGGCTCGGCGCTCTGGAGACATATGAATCCGTTCGGCAGATGGCCCCTTCCTGTGGAGAGGCAAGCTATCTGGCGGGGAAGGTGCTGGCCAGCCTTGGGCGTCATGCCGAGGCGCTGGAGCGTTATACGCAGGCGCTTGAACTGGACCCTACCGCCACGGATGCCCGCATTCATCGCGCCCGCGCCTTTGCCCGGCTTGGCCGGGAGGCCGAGGCGCTGGAGGATTGTGACCGCCTTGTTGCGGCCCAGCCCAAACAGGTGTCTCACCTGCTTCTGAAGGGCGGCATTCTGCTGGATGCAGGACGCCACGAACAGGCCATGGTTGTTGCCGATGAAGCCCTTGCCCTCTCCCCCCGCCTTTTTGAGGCGCATTTTCTGCGCGGGCAGGGCCTTGAGGGGCTGGGTGCATATGAAGAGGCGCGCAAAGCCTTCAACATGGCGCTGAGCTGTGCGCCACAGCGTTATGAGGTGCTGGCCCGCCTTGCGGGGCTGGAGCGGCGGCGGCATCAGCCGGGCTTTTCTGCCGCGCTGTGCGATATCGCCCTCGCGCTCGACCCTGATAATATCGATGTCCATTATGAACGTGCCGCTGCCCGGCGCGAGCTTGGGCAGCTTTGTGAAGCGCTGGACGATATAGAGGCCGTTCTGAAACATGTGCCGGATGAGGTGCAGGTTCTGGCGCTCAAGTCACAATTGCTGCTGGATCTTGGGCAAGTGGATGAGGCGCGCACCTGCATGGATACCGCCTTTCTGGCCGATCCATCTGCCCCCTTCATTCAGTATCTTCGCGCCAGGGACAATCTGGCCCGGCGGAACTGGAGCGAGGGCTGGGCGGGCTTTGAAAGCCGGCTTCCATTCGCTCCACTCTCTCACGAAGCGCTGCCATTTTCCCGCTGGAACGGCTTGGACAGGCCGGGTGACCTGATCGTGGTGGGGGAGGCGAGCCTTTCGGAAATGCTCCTCTTCGCCCGGCTTCTGCGCACATTGTGTGATCAGGGCCTGAGGGTACATCTTCTGGTTCCGCCTGAACATATGGCCCTGCTGCGACGGGTGGATGCGCGGGTGCAGGTCATCAGTGACATCAGCCAGATCGACCCTCTCACGCCCGGGCTGTTCTGGGTGCCGATGGGCAGTCTGCCCGGCCTCATCTCCCCCGATCCGGCAGGATGGCCTCGCCCGCCATATCTTCCGGTTGATTCCGAGCGGGTCGTGCGCTGGCGCTATCTTCAGGAGGATGCACCTGAAAAGCTGCGTATCGGCATTTGCTGGGCGGATGATGCCGCCCGGCCAGAGAATGCGGGTCGCTCCATCCCCCTTTCCGCCTTTGCGCCACTGGCTCAGATGCAAGATGTGCAGCTCATCAGCCTTCAGGCCGGTCCGGGCGCGGCGGAGCTGGACCATGTGCCTTTTGCAGATCGCATCATCCGCCTTGATCCCCGGCGGGATGCCGATGGCGCCTTTATTGATACCTCCGCCATCCTGCAGCATCTGGATCTTGTCGTGACTGGAGACCTGGCCCTGAGCCATCTGGCTGGCGCGCGCGGCCGGCCTGTCTTCACCGCCTTGCGCATCGCCCCCCGGTGGTATTGGGGATATGAGGGGGCGCATACCCCCTTTTATCCAGACATGACCCTGTTCCGGCAAAGCCGGGTGGGAGAGTGGGGTGATGTGTTTGCCCGCATCGCCGAATCTGTCACCACCCGCCTTGATGAGCGCCGGGCAGCCGTGCAGGCCATCATCAGCTCTTCATGAAAGCATGCCTTCCATTATGGGGCTGATGCCCTTTCCGATGTTGCCGGCTTTCCACATTTTGGCGCTTGAGAGCGGTTTCACCTGTGGAACATGTCTCTATGCCTTGCAAAACCGTCTCCGGTTCGGCATAGGAGGGGAACCGGAGACGTGGCCGAGAGGCTGAAGGCACTCGTTTGCTAAATGAGCAGACCCCAAAAAGGTCTCGAGGGTTCGAATCCCTCCGTCTCCGCCATTTCGGTATAAAACCGGGAACGCCGATTCCCGCCGTCTTCCCTCCTTTCGCAGCTACCAGCGTCCGCAATAGGTGCTTTTGGTCCCATGATGCGGATTGCGCCCTTCGCGACCTAGACACGCTGCGCAAAGGTTCGGACGTGTTCCCGCCGATATCTCCGGCGCGGTGTCGTTAGCCAATCTTCGACGCCTGATCGCCCTGGAACTTCAGGAAGCGTTCCCGGAGCCGGAGGCTGGGGAACTGGACAGTGGAGGCGTCGGCGGGAGTGATGACCGGTGGGCAGGCCCGATCATGCTATTCGGCTGGAAGGCGGCGGTTATCGCCGCGACCATCTGCGCGCGCTCGCCCAGCGTGTCGGGGTCGCGAAGGGCGAAATTCGCATCATGGGATCGAAGTCCGGCTGCTACAGACGCTTGTGGCAGGAAGTGGCGGGCCGAAGACGAAGAAACGGAGAACTACACCTACGCTATAGCCCCCTAAATAGAGATACGAGAAATTGACTCAAAATAAGTAGAAGTTTTATGCATCTTTCAGATGGAATGCACGCCGAGCCGGGCGTTCGACGCTAGGTAACCTGAGCGGCAAAAGGGGTGTGACCGTCTTGAGTTGTCAGGCATCAAATATGGCTAGCATCTTCTCAATCTATTCATGGCTGCAAGGCAAAGATGCGCCAGTTCTCAACTCATCCTCTCCCTCTTTTTGGTCTTCGGCAGCTTGATGTCCATGGCATCGTCACTATTGGCGTCATCGCCGTCGATCAGCCCGTCATCATAGCTCTCGACTTCACCCTCTTCGATTTTGTGGGTCGGGAAGGAAATATAGTCCAGCGCGTCCGGGTTGAAGAACGCGGTGCGATGATAGCCCTCATATGGTAAGCAGATCATGTTCGGTTCGTCGTTTTGGCCGTAGGGATAGTGGATATCAATAAGAGGCTCGATGCATTCGAAAAGGTTGCAATCGATATAGGCGATTTCCCGTCGCTTGCCGGTCGAGAACTGGACCGTCACCGTGTGAGCTAGAGCCACAATCTCATCGGTTTCCGCCGCTCTCGTGGCTTTCTCAATCGCGAGGTTCTCAGGTTTGATGGCACCCTCAGCGACCAACTCATCGAACTGCTCGTCGGTAATCATGATCTGGCGTTGGACGCGCTCAACATCGTCCTTAGCAAAATCCGATGTGTAGTCGCCTCCTGCAACCTCTTCATCTCGAATGGCCTCGACGATGGCCCAGTCGCGCGTGTCAGGCATCTGGATTGGTGTTGCCAGTTTATAGTCCTGATGATCCGGCCCGTAGGTGTCATAAGCTTCACTGGAAAAATAGAACTCGGAGATGGCCTTGTGCCGGATCGCCACGGTGCGGTTACCCAAGTCCTTGATAACGATGAACCGCTTGTCGCTCTGCAACTCTTCATAGGCTTGCGCGCGCGCCTCTTCCGAAATCGAAAGCACCAACGGCTCGCCGCCGCCGACGAAATGCACCGCACACTCACCGTAATATTGTAGCTCCAGCGGAGCCTCATCGTCATAGAACGCTGCCTTTTTCGGCGGGTGCCGACCAAGCAATTCCAATTCGGTGGTCTTGAAGTGCTTTGCCAGCTTGGCAAGGTGGCTTTTCGGGATCTCGGCCTTGCCGGTTTAGCGCGCCAACTCAATGTGAGGCGGCAAGCTGTCTACCAATGGCGCGCTGTTCCCCCCTCCCGTGTCCTTGAAGTGGAGCGCATCACCGGCGTTTCCCGCCATGATCTGCGCCCTGATTTGTTCGGCCCTGTGCCGGACATGTCCAGCCTCGCTCAACCCGACGCGCCGGGAAAGGTGCAAATTTCGGAAAATTGCGCATGACACAGGCACTGGAGCGTTCCGCGCGGCGGCATCGTCATGCCGATTATCTGGCCCTCAAGGGGGCGACGCGACGGCTGGTGGAGGCGTGCGGCGGGCAGGAATCTGCCGCCACGGTTACGCGCGTGGCCCCGCAAACCCTCAACAAATATGGCCACCCGCATGAGGGTGTTTTCGCGCCCGTGGATGTGGTGGCGGATCTGGAGGCCGATGCCGGTGATCTGCTGGTGACGCGGGCACTGGCCACTATCTCCGGGCATGTGCTGGTGCGCCTGCCGGAGGGGATCGAGGGTAGCGGGTGCTGGTATGGCCATATCGCAGATGTGGCGCAGGGGGCGGGGGAAGTGGTGCGCCGGCTCGGCGCGGCGCTGGCGGACGATGGCGAGGTGAGCGCGTGCGAAATTCGCGAGCTGCGCCTGCTGGAGCCGATCCGCGCCGCGATTGTCGATCTGGTGGAACTGGAAAGGGCTTTGGCTGTCATCAAGCGGGGGGCAGGAGAATGAGCCGTCATCCCTCTGAGCCCGCTGCGGGAACGCTGGCCCGTGCCGTTCTGGATCTGGCGCGGGAGGGTGAGCGGGGCGCGGCCCTATGCGGACCTGCCCGGCTATGACGGCGCCGCCGGCGCCGCCCGGCTGCTGGTGGAGCGCGGATTTGCCGGCATCGGGGATGCGCTGGCCGCCGTTCTGCCAGAGGTGCCGCCCGCCCTCGCGCAGCGCGGGGACGTGGGGGTCATTGATGAAAATGGCGAGGAGGCGGGCGTCGTGGTGATCGGCGCTGACGTGCTGGGCATGGCCCCGGCCGGCCTCACCCGTGTGCCGCGTGCCCGGCTCAAACGGGCGTTTCGAGTGGGATGATCAATGGGCGGCTTTTTCCAGAGCCTCGGTCATCTTCGCGCGCCAGTCCTTTCCACCGATCGCCTTGAACCGGGCAATGATTTCAGGGGCAAGGCGCAGTGTCACAGCCTCCTTGGGGCTTTCCACCTTTGGGCGGCCCCGTGCGCGACGGATGCTTTCGGCAAGCTCTGGCAGGGCCTCGGCAAAGGGGCGGGCCTGCGCCATTTCGGCGTCTGTCAGCTCCGGGTTATCAGACACTTCATCCCAGTCCTGCCGGGTAAAACCTTGTCCGGGCTCGAATGACTTCATCTTCTTGCCGGTCATAGGAGTTTCCTTTCCTTGGGGCTGGCGCGGCGCATGGAAATGACTGAAAGCGCCTGCGTGCCCAGCGCGAGAAAGATCACCACGATAGTGCCGTCCGCGCGGCGGCCTATCGCCTTGAACCGGCCCTGCTTGGCCGGGATCACCAGAGATGATGCGAAGAACTCAAGGTCGAGATCGGCAAAGTCCATACCGTGCTTGGCAAGGTTGGCGAGGCGCTTGGGTTCATCCCATGTGATCTGCATTTAATTTTCGTACACGAAAAATAAGAGACACGCAATAGCCGCCCCTTGCCGGGCGGTTTTTTGTTTGGGGGTAGCATGCCTTTTATCGGTGCGGCGGTTGTCGGGGCCATCGGGCTTGCCGGCACAACGGCGGGTGCCATTGTCGGTGGCCTGATCAATGTCGGCGTGGCCGGCGGGCTAGCCTACGCCTCGTCGGCGCTGGGGGGTGAGAAGGCCGGCAAGGTGCAAACCAGCGTGCGGACCGATGTGGAGATGGGCGGCGGCCAACCGCGCGGCAGCCTCTACGGGCGCTGCGGCACGGCCGGCTATCTGGCCTATTTCAATACGTTTCTTGAAAACAACAATATGGCCGATCTGGTCTATGTCATCGGCGATGGGCCGCATGACGGGCTGGAGGTGGTCTGGGTCAATGGCGAACGCCGCGCCGTGCGCCAGATCGCCGGCAACGCATATCGTACCGGCTATGAGGTTGTGGGCGTTGGCGTGGGCGGCGCCTCCTATCTGCATATCACCCTCTATCACGGCTATCCGCCTCGGCTCAATCCTGGCGATGTTCGTCTCGGTCAGCGGCGACGGCATCATCGACAGGGCCGGCAAGGCGCAGGGCGGTGTCGATATTCTCAACAATTTGCGCTTCGCAGAAACCGGCACGGGCCAGATCGTGCGCATCGCAATAAACAACGCGGCCATTGCAGCGCTGATCGAACTTAACCCGGAATATGCTGCCATTGCCCGGGCTCGCCTTGAGGCGGATTGGGCTGGGGCCATCGCGCGTGCGGCCCGGACTGCTGCGCCTGCATTATTCGCACGCCCCATTCTACCGCCGAAAATGATATGGACCGGCTGGAGGAAGACCTGCTGGCCATTTGCGGGTCGTCGGCTGCCCTCACCGGTATCCACGCGGCCAAGGGCGCGGCCTCGCATATTGGCTGGACCCCGCGCCTGTTTGCTGTGCCGGGCTACACACATCAGGTGCTGGGGGCGGGCGAGGCCAACCCGGTGGTGGCTGAATTTCCTGCAATTTTGGACCAGATGCGGGCGGTAGCTGCTGTGGAGGGGCCGTCAGGGAACCTGAAGGCGGCACAGGACTGGCGTGAGACGTTCACCTCCAATCGTCTCATTCCGATGGCGGGTGGGGTCAAGGTGCGTGGCGGTGAAAGTGCCCAGCTGCAGCGGCCCATGGCCGGGCGCATTCTTGGTGTGGCGGTACGCGCGATCATGAAAAGGGTGGTTTGCCATTTCATAGCTGGGCGGGCCAGCCGGTGCATGGCATCGTGGCGCCGGGATGGGAGCATGATTTCTCACTGACCGATGGGGCCAATACCGGGCAGGATCTGCTGGCGGCCAATATCGGCATCATCGAGCGCGGTGAGATTGGGGTGGATGATGCGATTGCAGATTCCGGTTTTATCTTCATCGGCACCGACCATGCCGATACCACCAACACCTGGCCATTCTATCACCAGACGCGCGGCAATGATTATCTCTGGCTCAGCTTCCTGAAAATCCTGCGCAATTATCTGGGCAAGTACAACATCACCATTCAGGCGGTGCAGGCGGCGGTCAACACCATGAACCGCCGTATGCGCGACCTGATGGCAAAAGAGCTGCTCTACAAGGGTTCACGCATCCAGCTCGACAGCGGCGTGAATGGGGTGGACGCCATTCGTGGCGGCAAGGTCACACTCGACCCCATCTATGAAATTCCTGCTGTATGGCGGCGCGCGCATTTGCGCACCTCGCCCAACGCCCCGGCGGTTGAGGCTTTCGTGGAAGATCTTGCGGACGCGATTGCACGCCTCGCGGCCTGATGCCGGCTGTGCCTGCCAGCCGGGCACACCTTTGCCCAAAACCACACATTCAAAGGAACGATCATGGCACGCAACACGCTGTTCCACTGGGAAACCGCAAACATGTATTGCGGTGATGTCGAGCCGGATAAGTAAAAACATCTTGCAATCAAGAATATCAAGCTTGAAAAGATGGCGGAAACCTATGTTGACCACAAGTCTGGCGGCGGGCCAGTTGGTGTGGAGTTCGGTGTGGGTATGGAAAAGTTCGGCTTTTCTTTCGGTTATTTTGGCCTTGATCCGGAAATGATGGTGCAGTTCGGGCTGGGGACGCAGTCGCGACGGATCTACACCATCTACAATGGCATACGAGATCTGCAGGCGGACAAGATCATTCAGCGCAAGATGATCATTGAGGCGCGGCTGGGCGGACTTGAAGAAGACCAGTTTTCGCGCGGTGAAGCTCATGGCGCGAATTACACACTGAATGAAATCATGCATTTCGAGATGTGGTGGGAAGGCCGCGCGAAGCCCCTGTTCGAATGGGATTTCTTTTCTGGTGGCTGGGTGGTGGGAGGTTCTGACCAGGCCGCCGCCATGAATGCCGCGCTCGGCATCGGTATCTGACGGTGCAGCTATGACGGACAATACCAATCTTTGGGATCAGCCGGACGATGCGGCGCTTCTGGGGGGAGGGGCAACAACTGCCCCTGCCACCTTCCCGCTGGATGAGCGGGGGCGGACGCTGGAAGCCGCCCGGGCAGCCGCATTCCCCAGCCTTGCCCCCGTGGAGACTGGACTAGCCGGCGGTACGCGGGAAGCAGAGCTGGCAAAGGCGAGCAATAACTTTGCAGATGTGGAGACAGGCTCACCAGATCCTGTTGAAGCGCCTGAAATCATTTCGCCAGCCCCCTCTATCATCTATGCCGAGGATTGCCCCGATGTGGATGTTGTGCCCCTGCGGCACCCGTTTCAGGTGGGCGAGCGCTGGGTGCGTGAGATCCGCATTCCTCCCCCCACACTCGGCCTGCTGATCGGATTGGGCGGTGGGATGGTGGGAAACCTGCTCGCGGTTGCTGAATCCATGACGGGTGAGGACACCTTTGTGCTGACAGCCCTGCGTGGCGGGGATGAAGAGCGCGTGTTGCAGGCGGTGCGGCGCAAACTGCCCCGGCGCGCCCGGCGTCTGCTCGATGAGGTGTCGTAGCCATGGGTGATGTGGTCTCTACGCTCATTCTGCGCCTGAGGGATCAGGTTTCCGGGCCGGCAAAAGGCATCCAGCGCGCGTTAAGGCAAACTGATGCCGCCGCACGCGGCCTCCGTGGCCGCGGAGGGGTTCTGGGTCAGGTTGGTGAGCGCGGCTCACTGGCCATGATGGCGGGCCGGGCCGTGTTTGCGGCAGCGGCCACGGGTGGTGTTGCTGTTGCCGCGCGTCGGGCCGTGGTGGACTTCGCTGCTCTGGAACGGCGGATGACCTATGTACACGCGCATTCCGTCTGCGGAGGATTTCTGGTGAGCTGGAAAACAGATCTCAAAATAACGGATCTGGAGCCGGATCGGCGGATCGAGGTGACATGCAGGCGCTGTGGCAAGATGCGCTATGTCCGCGCCGGAGAGGCCGCGGCCTATCCGGCGCTGTCTCAATCCTATCTGGATGAGGTGGAGAAGGCTCTACGCTGCCGGGATCGGTTCTGCCGTGGCCCGGTCAGAATTGCGCTGCCGCATCAGGGGCAGATGGAAGGGTTTGTGGGTGGGATGGCGTGAGATAGGGGCGGCCCCGCGCTGCGGCGTGGGGCTTCTTTTTGCTATTGAGACCACGAACAAATCTGGAACATGCTTCGGGACTTTTTCGGGACTATCTGTCACCGTATCTGCAAACGGATGACATTTGGTTCCGATTTGTTCCAATTTATGCAGTTTCTGAAGTGTGGCTCTCGACCTTTCCAGTCGGAAATATCTATTTGAAATTTAATGGAAACTTCTGGCGGGCCGAGAACGATAGAGATGATCACTACATTTTCGCTATGGCCCTCTCCGGGTGATAATTTCCATGAAGGAATCACGGTGATCTGAACGCCGCTTGACGGCCACGCCGAGGGATATGTCGCGGGTTTCGGGAATTTTGCAACGACGCGACAGAGGGATGACCCAGCTGAATGAAATTCAACGTATCGCATCGGCCGCGAGATTATTTATCGAACCAGTATGGCACCGCTGGCATCAATCGGGAGGTCGCACCGTGCATCCCCCGTCCAGACATATTTGCGGTAGAACCAGCTTGTTTCTACGGGATGTGCTGAGACATGAGGGGCATCCTGCCGAATGGATGAGCGGAACGCCATATGCCGGAAAAAGCGGGGCACCTGATGCAGCGTGCGGATTTTACTCTGGAGCGCAATGGGAAGGCCACGCCTGGGTCGTTTCCGGAAATATCATAGTTGACATAACGGCCGATCAATTCGGCTGGGATCCTATCGTCATCACATCGATTTCCGACACACGCTATGTTGGGTCCGTAGATTTGGCGGACCCCGCTGCCATAAAGGCACGTCATGAAACCATAGCGGCACTATGGCCTGAGTGGATAGGCTTCCGGTCGAACTTCGATCCGTCGCACAAATTCTATATATCGCGACAAAATAGGGATCACTGATTTTTAGGGAAAAATCTGTCGCAAAAGTCTCGTGCGAAAGTCTGACTTGCGCGGCTGACTTTTGCGACACATCACGGCAAGCTCCGCGGGACGAAGCTACCGCTTGCGATAGGAAGGCAAGCCCCTGCGATGGGACATGCCTTTGGCTGTTATGCTGCCGATGAGAAATCCAGATTGGTCGGCTTCATGAACAGCTTGCCACCGCCGGCCGTTACCGGCCAACCAGCCTGCGCCTCGCCAAACGTCAAGTTTTTCACGCACATGCTGCCGTAGCCGTTCAGGAGCAGACCATAATGGATGCTTGCCGCGCTATCGGGAACGTCGAGGACGATGCGACGGGTTGTCCAGTCGTTCGTGCCGCGCAAGGAACCTTCACCGACACGATCCAACATGTTGTCGAACCGGAGAACCTGCCCAAGAGACTGATCGACACGCATCCATATCGATGCCGCATCCGCATCATCGGTGCTGATCATAGCAGAAAGAGCCAGCTTTCGCTCCCGATAGGGTTCGGCGGTTATGCTCTGCATCATCACGCCGAAGCTATCTGATGGCAGGACGATGCCATCCGCGCGACCAGCACGGCAGGCTATCTTCGCGACACCGGGCGCTTCGGTGTCCATGCCAATCCGGTAGATTGAGCGGTCCGTATGTCGTGCAAGCTTCCAGCCTTCCGGCAGCGCGAGGTGATCCATCGACGCGCGATTCGCTGTCGCGGCAATCCGTGCTGAAAGCTGGTTCCAGTCCTTTAATCCGAACTGTTGCGCCACAAGTTCAAGGCATTCGCTGTGCGAGCGCTCTATTCCATTATGTGCAAGTGATTGTCGGAGATTTTTCGCCAGTATCTTGGCGTCCATGAAGCTGTGCATGCTCTGTTTCCTTAAAGGCGGAAACGCTTTCGCGCGCCGGTGCTCGCGTTGCCGACAATCCGCCCAAAGGGTCAGAGGTCATGCTATGCTGTGAGTGCATTCACCATTCCGACTTCGGATGCGAGCGGCAGGCTGCACCAGCCTCTCTGACAGCTTATCAACGGCGATGAATGACAGCAATGGGTTCAAACCGACTGTTGCGAAAGTTAGGATAATTGCGACGCCTCCGTACTCGGGAGATGATCGAGCGGGAGAGGTGCTTGGGATTTGACGGTCTGGATCGCAAAATTGCTGCGTATGTCGTTCACGCCCGGTAACTTGAGCAGCGTGCCGAGCAGGAAGCGTTCATAGGCCGCCAGATCGGGAACGACGACCTGCAACAGAAAGTCGGCCTCTCCCGATACCAGATGGCAGGACACGACCTCCCGCAAGGCGCGAACCGCTTCCCTGAACGCCGCTGCCGGCTCGTCATGGTGGCGCTCGACCTTGACGCTCACGAAAACGGTCAGACCAAGCCCCAAGCCCGCGCGATCGAGGCTCGCATGATAGCCGCCGATCACGCCGGACTGTTCCAGAATCCGCACACGCCGCAGGCATGGCGAAGGCGATAGCCCGGCGACCTCCGCGAGCTGCACGTTAGTCAGGCGGGCGTCCCGCTGCAAGGCGGCGAGGATACGGCGGTCGATGGCATCCAGCTTCAATTTTGGCATCCTTTAGCATCTTTAGCGAGAAGATTAGCATAACTCGCCAATATGTTCCTGCATCTCAGCACAACTTGCAAGGACATGCCCTCGATATTCACGGTAGCCTGAACCGAAACATTATCATCGGGGGGCGGGCTCATGGCCGATTTAGGATTGTTCATCGGGGCACTGGTCGTCGTCTATCTGGTGCCGGGGCCGGATATGGTTCTGATCCTGCAAACCGGCGCGACGGGGGGGCGTGGGCCGGCTATCGCTACAGCGGCGGGTCTGGCGCTCGCGCGAGCGGCGCACGTAACTCTGGCGGCGCTCGGACTTGCGGCCTTGCTCACCACAAGCCCGATGACATTCGAGGTCGTGCGCTTCGCCGGTGCGACCTATCTCATATGGCTCGGAATCCAAATCCTGCGTGCCCGGTCACTCCTGCCCGAAGCGACGGCAACGCAGACGCCAAGCCGGGCGCACTCCTGTGGATCGTGCTTCTATCAGGGGCTACTGACGAATATCCTCAACCCCAAGGCGCTGCTGTTTTGCTCTGTGCTGTTGCCGCAGTTCGTCCACGCCGGCCCAGAAAGTATGGCGGGGCAATTCCTGCTGTTGGGGGTGATCCTTGTTAGCGTGGGGCTGGCCTTCGATCTCGTGTATGCGAGCGCTGGTTTCGTTCTCGGCCGATGGATCGCCCGTCGTCCGCTGGTGCAGACGCTTCAACGATGGGTGTTCGCGACGATGTTGATCGGTTTCGGGCTTCGACTGGCCCTTTCGCCACGTCCCTTCTGACTCCTGTGTCCCGATATTAGGATTTGTGCGACTTACCAACTTCCTGCGAGGGCCGCGCCTGCCAGAAGAGCGCCAGTCAGGATATTCGACAGGAACAAGCGGTAATTCAGCTCCGGCCTTTTGAGGTCAACACGCCATGCCTGCCAAGCCAGATGGGCCGCGACAATGACCATGCCAACCGCGTAGAGCATCGACATATCTAGCAGCCAGCCCCCAACCGCCCACGAAACGACGGCGAGGGCATAGAACAGGCCAATGCAGGCTTTCCCGTTTCGGCCGAACAATATCGCGGTCGACTTCAAGCCCAAGCGGGTATCGTCCGCCACATCGACATAGGCGTAAACCGTGTCATAGCCGATCTGCCACGCTATTGCGCCGATCCACATAGCGACGGCCCCGGCCGGGATCGTTCCCGAAACCTCCGCCCATGCCATCAACATTCCCCAATTGAACGCCGCGCCCAAGACGGCTTGCGGCCAATGCGTGAAGCGTTTGCAAAGGGGGTAGATGAACACGAGCGGCAACACGCATATCGCTACGAGGCGCGTGAAGGGGGTCAGGAAAAACAGCAACAACGCAGCTAGGGCGAGTTCTGCGGCAAGAAACACTATTGCGCTGTGGAGCCGGAGTTGACCACTCGCCAGCGGGCGAAAGCGGGTCCGCTCCACATGCCCGTCAAACTTGCGATCCGCGATATCATTGACTGTCGAGCCGGCGCTTCGCATCAGGAACGCACCGAGACAGAACACCACCAGAAGCCAGATTTCAGGGAGCCCGTGGGCCGCCTGTATAAGAGCAGCCAAGCAGGGGAAAAGTGTAAGCCAAATGCCTACTGGCCGATCAATCCGGGCAAGTCTCGCATAGGGACGCCAAGAGATAGGCAATCGACGATCGACCCAATCTCCAAGGCGGATATCGCTCAAATCTGGACGGCTCGAAGTGGTCATCTGTATATCTCAATTATTGTCGCGAAAATCCCGAAACCCGCGACACAGTTTTCGGCCAAAACCTATGAAGTAGCAAGCATTTGCGCGGCGTTGCCGCGCAATGGCGGGCAGCGCTGCGATTGTGGTGTCTTCGCGCCGCCCGCCATCGGTCACGCCCGATCCTGATGCGATCGAATTCTGTCGTGTGCGCCTGCTGGCTGTCCCTCTGCGAACGCCTCCTTCCCCTTTCCGGCCCACAGTTCTCGCGCCCGTTCAGCATCTTCGCTCCTGAGCTTTTCGGCCATCCAGAGTAGTGCGCCGTAGGTCATGGCGCGGTCGTCGCCGGTCAATTCGACGATGCCCGACTTGACGACAAGACCGCCGAGCTCGATGAGGTGCCGCGTTCTCTTGCGGCGCTCGACCTGCCAGTTACGCATGTCATGCCGCGCCTGTGCCGCCTGATGCCGATTGCGGGCTGCCCGGTTGCGTTTGAGCGCTGCCAGTGTCGCGGTCAGTTGCCGTCGCTGATCGCCGCGATTTGCTGCGAAAGAACGCCGCCCCGCGCTTGGCCCATGCCTCTTTCCTTCCGGCATCGGTTGTTTCCGCTAAGACGATCAGCGCGCCAGCCAGTTCATCGACGGTGAGCGTATCGGCTCCGGTGGCGATGACCAGTTCGCCGAGTTGCTGCACCTTGCGCGTTTTCAGTTCCTTGGCCTTGTCTTCCAGCGCCTTCAATTCCGCGTCGTAGTCCCGTGGCTTGCGCATCATCATCTCCATAAGCTGTTGATGTGGCGATGATAGTTGTACAGGCGGCCGAACGCAGTATTGTTGCCGGGACGGTCTGGCACGGCCCGGTCCATCCCGAGATTTTTTCGAAGGAGGGCGCGCTTATACGTCGTTCCGACGTGCGCTTGACCGTGGCAATGCTTGATCGCGATGGCGATCTATCATCTTCACGTCAAGGTCATTGGCCGCAAGGCCGGAAGCAGTGCGGTGGCGTCCGCCGCCTACCGTTCGGCCTCGCGGCTGCGCGACGAGCGCATCGACCGCGTGCAGGACTTTTCCGCCAAGCGCGGCGTCGTCCATTCCGAGGTCATGCTGCCGGATGGCGCGCCCGAGCATCTTGGCGACCGCGAACGGCTCTGGAACGATGTGGAGGCGTTCGAGGTCAGAAAGGACGCCCAGCTTGCCCGCGAGGTCGAGTTCGCCATTCCACGCGAGATGACGCAGGCGCAGGGCATCGAGCTTGCCCGCGACTTCGCACAGGCGGAATTTGTCGATCAGGGCATGATCGCCGACCTGAATGTGCATTGGGACATCGGCGAGGACGGGATGCCCAAACCCCATGCTCATGTCATGCTCACCATGCGCGAAGTCGATGAGGATGGTTTCGGCCCGAAAGTCCGGGAGTGGAACCGCACGGAGATGGTCGAACGGTGGCGAGAACGCTGGGCAGAGCATGTCAACGAGCGGCTGGCCGAACTCGACATCGACGCCCGCATTGACCATCGCAGCCTTGAGGCGCAGGGCATCGGGCTGGAGCCGCAAAGCCAGATCGGCGCACCCGCGCAGCGGATCGAGGGTGAAGGCGTCGAAGCGGCAGACCGTGTCGAGATGCACCGCGAGATCGCGCGCAACAATGGCGACCGGGTCATCACCGATCCTTCCGTGGCGCTGGACGCGATCACACATCAGCAATCGACGTTCACGCGCCGGGACATGGCGAAGTTCGCACACCGGCACAGCGACGGCATCGACCAGTTCAACGAGGTCATCGGTGCGATGCGCAATTCGCCCGATCTGGTCGAGCTTGGGCAGGACGGACGCGGCGAGGACCGTTTCACCACCCGCGACATGATCGACGCCGAACAGCGTTTGCATCGTGCGGCGGAATTGATGGCCGAGAAGGAATTGCACGAGGTCAGCGACCGTGACAGAGAGGCCGCACTCGCCCGCGCGGAAGAACGCGGCCTTGTTCTTTCCGGCGAGCAGGCCCACGCGCTGGCACATGTGACGGACGGGCGCGATCTTGGCGTTGTCGTCGGCTATGCCGGCACGGGAAAGAGCGCCATGCTTGGCGTGGCCCGCGAGGCATGGGAAGCGGCGGGCTTTGAGGTTCGCGGCGTTGCCCTGTCCGGCATCGCTGCCGAGAATCTGGAAGGCGGATCGGGCATATCCTCGCGCACCATCGCCAGCATGGAACACGGCTGGGGACAGGGCCGCGACATGCTCACCAGCCGCGACGTGCTTGTCATCGACGAGGCGGGCATGGTCGGCACGCGGCAGATGGAGCGCGTTCTGTCCCATGCCGCCGAGGCTGGCGCAAAGGTTGTTCTGGTCGGCGATCCGCAGCAGTTGCAATCCATCGAGGCGGGCGCGGCGTTCCGGTCTATCCACGACCGTCATGGTGGCGTGGAAATCCATGAGGTGCGACGCCAGCGCGAGGACTGGCAGCGTGACGCGACCCGTGATCTGGCGACAGGAAGAACCGGCAATGCGATCAGCGCCTATGACCGTCACGGCATGGTGCATTCCGCCGAAACGCGCGAGCAGGCGCGCGGCGATCTGATCGACCGCTGGGACCGCGACCGGCAGGCATCGCCAGACAACAGCCGCATCATCCTCACCCACACCAACGCCGAGGTCCGCGAACTCAACGAGGCGGCCCGTGACCGGATGCGGGCGGCGGGTGATCTGGGCGAGGACGTGCGCGTGACCGTCGAGCGCGGCGACCGGAATTTTGCCAGCGGGGATCGCGTCATGTTCCTGCAAAACGAGCGCGGTCTTGGTGTGAAGAACGGCACATTGGGGACCATTGAGCAGGTCAGCGCGCAGAGCATGACCGTGCAGACAGACGATGGCCGCTCTATCGCGTTCGACCTGAAAGACTACGACCGGATCGACCACGGCTATGCCGCGACCATCCATAAGGCGCAGGGCATGACGGTGGATCGGACGCATGTGCTGGCGACACCGGGCGTGGACACCCATGGCAGCTATGTTTCCCTGTCGCGCCATCGCGACGGCACGGACCTGCATTATGGTCGCGACGACTTCGCCAGTCAGGACAAACTCGTCAACATCCTGTCGCGTGACAGGTCGAAGGACATGGCGACGGATTACGACCCGGCGCAGGATTATGCCGAACGGCGCGGCATCACCTTCCGCGCCCGTGTCGCACAGATCATGCGCAGGCTGATGCCGGAACGGATGCGCGATGCTGTCAATGACATGCTCGACCGTCTGCACCAGCATGACAACGCCGCGCCTGGTCGCGAGGCCGTGCAGCACCCGGAAAGGGAAAGCGCCGGGAAGACAGGACCGGAACGGCAGGCCGGGGAAGACCCGGAGACCGCGTTGCGCCGTGCCCGTGGCCGGGCCTTTGTCCGTCATGCCCGTGCCGTGGACACGATCTTCGGGGCGCAGGCGCGAGACATGGCCGCCACACCCGAACAAGTGCAGGAACTGCACGAAGCCCGTGCCGGATTTGACGATGTGCGTCCTCACGGTTCCCGCGATGCCGAGGCGGTCTATAAACGGAATCCCGACTTTGCCGCCGATGTCGCCTCTGGCGATCCTGATCGCGCCGCGCCTGCAAGGCGCGCTCTGCAACTGGAAACCGAGATGCGCCAAAATCCCGAACTGCGCGCCGACCGCTTCGTGGAGCGGTTCCGGGACCTCAAGCAGACTGGCGACCGCCAGTATGCGGCAGGCAACTATTCCGGCTACAAGGCCGCGCGAGCAGAGATGGGCAACATGGCAAAAAGCCTTGAGCGCGATGCGCAGATGGAATCCCTGCTCGAAGGTCGCAAGAAGCAACTCGGCATCGACATGGATTTCGACTCAGGCATGAGGCTGGGGCGGCAACTTTCCCTCAGTCATGGCCTTGGCAGAGGCCGGGGCATCGGATTGTAGAGCGAAGAA
>NZ_JBQWAR010000015.1:0-208949 GCF_052491725.1 Haloleucobacter ellipsoideus | reverse complement strand
AGGCAGCAGCGGTTCAATCCGACGCCACTGCGCATCGCTCAACTCGTATCGCTTGATCCCCATGATGCCTCCGCAAATGCGGAAACCCATGAATCAGACATCGCTCCCTTTGGGAATCCTCTGAATGTCGATACAGCCTAGAGCGCGAAGGCAGCTGAGCGCCCCCATTCCAGCCGTCCGGCACCAACCCTCGACTTCCCAAAAAGCGGACATTAGGTCCTGACTGCACCGCGCTCGCTGGAGGGTTCCGTCAATGGTAGTTGCGGATAGCTTTTTGCGAGACCATCAAACATACGTTCAAACATGCGTTGAAAATTTGAAGCTTTAGTCTTGAGCCAAACATCCGGGGCGAAAATGAACGGTGTTGAAGACAATCACGTGCGCGTATTTGCAGAAATGAAGCTAAAGATCTACGAAGAGGTTAAGGTAAATCTATCATGACACATCGGCGAGATAATGGGCAGCGGAAAAGAAACCCAACAAAATGGCAAATTTATTGCCACTGATCAACGAATATATTTTTATCTCAAGGGCTTGCTCGGAGAAGTACTTGAAACAATACCGCTTGATAATATTACATCAGTTGAAAAGCGAGCGATGATGGGACATCGTGTGTTGATAGGAGCTGTCTGATGCCCGAGCACGGCATGGCGACCATATGGGACGCCGATGTGCTGATATGGGCGGCCTCGCAGATCGTCGCGGCCGAGAATGACGGCCTTGCCACTTCGCGCTTTGTCCGATTCACGCCCTACCATCTGTTGCGCGCCATCGGGCGGCCGACCGGCAATCACCAATATCTGTTGCTCAAGGCCGCGCTGGCGCGGCTGCAATCGACCGTCATAGCCACCACCATCCGCAACGGCCCGCATTGGCGTCGCCGGCAATTCTCATGGATCAACGAGTGGGAGGAAATGACGACGCGCGCCGGCCGCGTCGAGGGCATGGAGTTCGTCCTGCCCGAATGGTTCTACAACAGCGTCATCGACCGTTCGCTGGTCCTAACCATCGACCCGGCCTATTTCCGGCTGATTGGCGGCATCGAGCGATGGCTTTACCGCGTCGGCCGGCGCGATGGGATTGATGCAGGTGATGCCCGACACATGGGCGGGCCTGCGCGTCCGCCATGGCCTCGGCCGCGATCCCTACGACCCGCGCGACAACATCCTCGCCGGCACCGCCTATCTGCGCGAAATGTTCGACCGCTACGGCAATGTCGCGGCGATGCTGGCGGCCTACAATGCCGGTCCCGGCCGCTACAACGAGCACAGCGCGACAGGCCGACCGCTTCCCGCCGAGACGCGCGCCTATGTCGCCGCGCTCGCCCCGATCCTTGGCGGCGCGGCTCCATCGGATACGCTATCCCCACAGCCGGCACCGCCGCCCGATTGGCGCGAGGCACCGCTATTCGTCATGCGCCCCGACGACACGCGAGCTGCCGCCGCACCGCCGTCCGAGGCGCAATCAGGCGACGGCCACGCTGCCATTCCGGCGCGCGACCCCGCCCGTGCGGAGCCGCAGGACGGTAGCATTTTCGTGGCGAGCGCCAGCGACGGGGAAACGCCATGAGCGCGGCGTTCCCGCGTTCGGCCGCTTTGGTTTTGGCATCCGGTCGGTCAGGTTTACGCCCGGCAGGTTTACCGGCAGGAGGGGCAGAAAAGGCAGAAAGGGCGGAGGGCAAGATTAAAGAAGACGGCACCATATCGGGCCGCTTCTGGAAATTGTTGTTGTCTGCACACTGGTTAGGTGGCCGGTTCCGGCACCATGGTTTTGAGGGGTCGCGTGCCGCGATTTCGCACAAAGCCTTGGCTTTGCTGGGTTTCGAGCGGCACCATAGGCCCATATCAGCCGTTTTTCGGTTGTTTTATCAGGAGTCGCGCCCATGAGCGCCGACGATGAAAACCGCTTCCGTCCGAAGCCGGGCCGTATCCGATCCGACACACCGAAGGCCGGCAAGACCAAGAGCTTTTTCACGCAGGTCAAGAAGATCACCCGGCAGCATCAGGCAGCAGCCTCCCGCGATCCTTCCATGCCGTCATCCGCTCGCCCGTCATCGCCGGGGCGGTCCCGTGCCGTGGTCGCCAGCGGCAAGGGCGTGAAGCGCGGCCGGGGCGCGAGCTTCGTGCGCGCTCGGAACATCTCCGGCCAATGGCATCATCGCCAGCCCGGCAGCCGCCGCGTGATCGTCAAGCAGCGCAGCGTTCGGGCCGCGTGGAAGGGCGCACGCGCCCGCGCGCATCTGCGCTATGTCCAGCGCGACGGCACGTCACGCGACGGCGAGCGGGGCCGGCTCTATTCGGCGACCGAGGACCGCGCCGATGGCGACGCCTTCCTTGATCGCGGCAAGGACGACCGCCACCAGTTCAGATTCATCGTCTCGCCCGAGGATGGCGCGGAGCTATCGGACCTCACGGCCTACACCCGCGATTTCATGAAGCAGGTGGAAGCCGACCTCGGCACGAAACTCGATTGGGTCGCCGTCAACCACTACAACACCGGCCATCCCCATGTGCATGTCATCGTCAACGGCCGCGACGAGATGGGCGAGGATCTAATCATCAATGGCGACTACCTCGCCAACGGCCTACGGGAGCGCGCCAGCGAGCTTGCCAGTCTGGAACTCGGCCCCGTCACCGAAATCGAGCAGACCCGCAAGCTGTCGGCCGAGATAGACCAGGACCGCTTCACCCGGATTGACCGCGCCATGGCCGAGGAAGCCGATGCCCGGTTCCTCGACCTGCGCCATGAACCGGCCGCACCGCGCCGCCAGTTCGAGCGCACCTTACGCCTGCGCCGTCTCGCCAAGCTGGAGAAGATGGGACTGGCGACCGAGCACGCGCCCGGCGTTTGGGAGTTGAGCAAGGACATGGAGCCGGCCCTGCGCGAGTTGGGCGAGCGCGGCGACATTATCCGCACCATGCAGAAGGCGCTCGGCCCGCAGGGAGGCGAACGCGATCCCATGAGCTTTCAAATCCATGACGGAGCGCCAGAGACACCCATCGTCGGCCGCGTCGTGGACAAGCACCTGTCGGACGAGCTGGGCGAGAACCTGACCATTGTGGTGGACGGGATCGACGGCAGGACGCACCACATCGCAGGCATCGCGCCCGAGCGGCTGGAGGACGCCCGCGTTTGCAGCGTCGTCCAGATCGGCCCGGCCGAGGCGACCGCCCGACCGTCCGAACGCGCCATTGCCGCCATCACCGAGGACGGCATCTATCGTCCGAGCCGCCATCTGGAGCAGGCGAAGTTCGAGGGCCGCGTTCCGGGCGGCGATTATGAGGGCTATGTCGATGCCCATGTCCGGCGACTGGAGGCATTGCGCCGCGCCGGGATCGTCGAGAGGATCGACGCCGACCAATGGCGCATCCCCGATGATCTGGTCAGCCGCGCCGCCGCCTATGACGCCGGCCGTGACCGGCAGGCCAGCGTTCGCATCCTTTCCCCGGTCGATCTAGGCAAGCAGATCGGATCGGACGGCACGACATGGCTGGACCGGCGATTGGTCCATGGCGAAACGGCCGACCTTGCGCCGGCCGGCTTCGGCCAGCAGGTGCGTGAGGCGATGGACCAGCGGCGCGAGCATCACATCGAACAGGGCGATGCCACCCGAGCACGGAACGGCCGCATCTTCTACCGGCGCAGCCTTCTCGCCACCTTGCGCGAGCGGGAGGTTGCCCGCATTGGCGCGGAGATGGCCGAGGGCAAGGGGTTGCCGTTCCGTGCCGCCACGGACGGCGAGAACGTCAGCGGCAAGTTCACCGGGACCGTTCAGCTATCGAGCGGCAAGTTCGCCGTGGTGGAAAAGAGCCATGAGTTCACGCTTGTCCCGTGGCGGCCGGTGATCGACCGCCAGCTCGGCCGCGAGATCACTGGCGTCGTGCAGGGCGGATCGGTGTCGTGGCAGTTGGGGCGAAGGCATGACCTTGGCCTTTAGCACATACGCGTGTTTCATCCGGTATCTATCATGCCCCGTGTATCTCACGCTGGATGCCGGCTATTGTAGGGGCCATCATTCAAGCGAGCAGTAGAAAAGAAGATATGCCGAGACCGAAACTTCATAGCGATGAGTTCATTCTAGGCTCAGGACTCACTGATCACAGCCAGAAGAGCACGGTGGCGGCCAGTGCGAGTGCGGAGAAGTAGACGGTTGGGCAGCGGTCATATCGCGTTGCCACGCGGCGCCAGTCCTTCAGGCGGCCGAACATGATCTCGATGCGGTTACGCCGTTTGTACCGCCGCTTGTCGTATTTGACGGGCAGAGAGCGGGATTTGCGGCCCGGAATGCACGGTTTGATGCCCTTTTGCTCCAGCGCATCTCTGAACCAGTCAGCGTCATAGCCGCGGTCGGCGAGCATCCACTTGGCCTTGGGCAAATCGTCGAGCAAGGCCGCTGCACCGGTGTAATCGCTGACCTGGCCAGCCGTGATGAAGAAGCTCAAAGGGCGGCCGTTTGCATCAGTCACGGCGTGCAACTTGGTGTTCATGCCGCCCTTGGTCCGTCCGATCAGGCGCCCAAGATCCCCTTTTTTACCCCAAGGCTGGAAGCCGTGCGGTGGGCCTTGAGATAGGTTGCGTCGATCATGACGGTCTGCGGCTCGGCTTTCTGGGCAGACAGGCCTTCCATCATCCGAGTGAACACGCCCATTTCGCCCCACCGTTTCCAGCGGTTATACAATGTCTTGTGCGGCCCGTATTCTCTGGGCGCATCCCGCCAGCGCAGGCCGTTCCGGTTGACGAAGATGATCCCGCTCAGGACCCGCCGGTCGTCAACCCGGGGCTTGCCGTGGCTCTTGGGAAAATATGGCGAAAGGCGCGCCATCTGCTCGTCCGTTAGCCAATACAGGTCGCTCATGCTCAGTCTCCTCGCGGAGCCTGAATCACATCGCCCTCGGCCAATCAATGGGTCCTGAGCCTAGATACCGCGCTAGGCATCCTTCTTCAGAAAGGTCCATCGGCCTTCACCCTCTCCGATGTTGCGGAAGCGGTCGGCATCTCGCGGGCTGCACTGATCCAGCGGTTCAAAGACAAGGCGACGCTGCATCTAAAGGTCATGGAGCGCAACACGCAGGAGGTGCGCGACTATTTCGCGGGTGCGAGTCCCGAAAAGGGCCTCGATCCGCTGTGGGCGATGCTCAAGGACCTCATCGCCGGTATGGGTGACGGTGCCGGAACGGAAGGCTACCTTCTTCTATTGTGGGGAGACGTTCAGGAGCCGTCGCTTCGCGCCCTTGCGGCGGAGCGGAACAGACTGGTCCTGAAAGCTATCGAGGCACGACTGCCCGCCGGGCCGCGCCCACCCGAGCATACCGCCGGCTTGATTCAGACGGTCATTCAGGGGTCTTGCATGCAATGGCTCGTTGAGCCGGAAGGCGAGCTAGCGGCTTTCATGACCAAGCGCACCCACATGCTTCTGTCCGTCCTCTATCCCGACCATGTGTTCGGGTAACACCATCTGGAGGGTTGTTTATAACAGTCGTGTCGGTTATTTATAAGGCATGCGCCACGGTATCGCCGGGCACGGAAACCCGGAACGACTATCATGCCTATACAAGAACCCAGCCCGTTGGGGGCCGAACGACAAAAAGCACTGCCTGCGCCAACCTTGGCGCTGAACCTCATGGCCGACGAGTTCGATGCGTTGAACGCGAGCAGCGGGCCGCAAATCGCCTATCGCGACCTGTTCTGCCCACACATGGACCTGCCGCGCGCCTTGCGGAACTGGTCAGAGGCTCGGGGCGTCCAGTTGCGGAGCCTTCGCAAAATCACGCATGAGCGCGGCGGTCGGTCGCAGAAGGTGCTTTTCGGCCTTCATGACGGTTATGCCGTTGAAAGCGTTCTGATCCGTCGTCACGACGGACACACCGCCTGTATTTCGTCACAGGTTGGATGTGCCTTCGCCTGCCAGTTCTGCGCTTCCGGCCAAGCCGGCCTCAAGCGCAACCTTTCGGCGGGCGAGATTGTCGAACAGGTCGTTCAACTCGGGCCGAAGGTCAACCGGATCGTGTTCATGGGCATCGGCGAGCCTTTGAACAACTACGAGCAGGTGATGAAGGCGATTCGTATCCTGCGCGACCGGCGAGGGATGAATTTTCCCACCACGGGAATCACGCTTTCGACCATCGGCATACCGAAGGCTCTAGCGCAATTGCGAGAAGAGCATCTGGCGATCAATCTGACTATATCGCTGCATGCGACGACGCAGGAAGTTCGCGACCGTCTCATCCCCGGATCGCGTAAGCACGACATCAAGGAGGTCATCGCGCGCGCTTCGTCATGGGCGGAACGGCACAACCGGATCGTCACCTTTGTCTATCTGGTCCTCCCCGGCATCAACGACACGCTTGCTGATGCGAAACGGCTTGCCGGTCTCATGAACAAGCGAAGGGCGCGTGTGAACCTTATGCGCTGGAATCCTGTCGATGGCATCGCGCTTGATCGAACCGGCGACCGCAGCCTCGGACTTTTCCGTGAAGTGCTGGATCGCGCCGGTGTGCCGGTCGTGGTGCGGGATACACAGGGGCGGGATATTTCGGCGGCATGCGGTCAGCTCTGGTTGCGCGATCTGCGCGGAATCCCGGTCGAAAAACGCGGAGCCACAAAAAAGGCCGCCTAGCGGGAGCATAGGATGCGGCGTTCGAAAAGACATGCGAACGATGCCTTCCGATCAAGTGAAACGCTGCTCGGGTCGCGCATACCTCTCTTGTCGCTGATCCAGACGCTTGCGGTCGCTGAATATCTCAACTTCCGCCACGCAGCGAACGCACTCGGGGTTGCACAATCCAGCGTCAGCGCCCGCGTGAAGGCGCTGGAAGAAGACCTTGGCATCCTCCTGTTCGAGCGTCGTGCGCGTGGCGTTCGGTTGACCGAAGCCGGACGCCACTTCGTCGAGCGGATCGCAGCCGGCGTCGATCAACTCGACCATGCGGTGAAGACCGCAGGCATGGCGGCGACGGGGGAATGGGGCCGCCTGCGCATCGGCGTCCATGCCTTGATTCCGCGCAGCTTCCTCGCCGATCTGATCGGGCAGTATCGGGAAAACCATCCCGGCATCGAGGTCGAAATCACCGAAGGCACGGCCCGCGATGCGGTCATGCAGCTTCGTGCCGACCGGCTGGACGTGGCGTTCGTCGCTGGCACACCAGAGCTGCCCGACTGCCATACACGGCCGGTCTGGACTGAATCGCTGGTAGCGGTGCTACCGGATAGGCATCGTCTTGCCGGGCAGCCGGCAATCACTTGGGCCGATCTGGTCGGCGAAACCTTCCTTGTCCGCTATGGTGGCACTGGCCCGCAGGTTCATGACCATATCGTGCTGCGCCTTGCCGGGCGCTGGCCCGCGCCTTCGATACTGCGCTTCGACGTAGGACGTGGCACGCTACTATCCATGGTCGGACAGGGATTCGGCATTACCATCGTCGGGGCAGCGACGGCACTGCTGCCGACTGCCGGCATCACCTTCCTGCCTTTCGCCGATGAGCCAGAGCCGGTTGCCTTTACCGCCGTCTGGTCGCCGTTCAATCGAAGCGCCGCGCTCCGTGATCTGCTCTCTCTCGCAAAAGAAATGGGTCGGCTGATCCGCGTCGACTGAACCTCTGCCGTTCCAGCCAACCGCCAAAGCAAGGCATAGGGGTTTCATACGGCCAAGAATGACGGGAACGTCAACAGCGGGGGATTGGGTGGCTACGAGCCAGCGATACGGCATTGCGAGGCAACAGCTGATCGTATAAGTGATAGCTAGTCAAATTTGTGATCGTGGAGTGGTCAGCATGGGAAATCCAAAGTCAGCAGACAAGTAAGCCGCAACAGCAAAATTGTTGTTGCGGCGCTCTGTGAGACCAATCCCATGTGATTGCTGATGTGCAGACGCCGCCCGAGATTTCTTAATCGAGCGGTTGACTTATCATGACCATCACACGCCCTGCATGGGCCTATACGCTGCCGGCAGCCCTACTGCTGATGGCTCCCTTCGACATCCTCGCTTCACTGGCGATGGATATTTATCTCCCCGTCGTTCCAGCGATGCCCGGCATCCTGAACACGACGCCCGCCATGATCCAACTCACGTTGAGCCTCTATATTGTGATGCTCGGTGTGGGCCAGGTGATTTTTGGTCCGCTCTCAGACCGCATCGGGCGACGGCCAATTCTACTTGCGGGCGCAACGGCTTTCGTCATTGCGTCTCTGGGAGCAGCTTGGTCTTCAACTGCACCAGCCTTTGTCGCTTTCCGTCTGCTTCAAGCAGTCGGCGCGTCGGCCATGCTGGTGGCGACGTTCGCGACGGTTCGCGACGTTTATGCCAGTCGTCCTGAGGGTGTCGTCATCTACGGCCTTTTCAGTTCGATGCTGGCGTTCGTACCTGCGCTCGGCCCTATCGCCGGAGCGTTGATCGGCGAGTTCTTGGGATGGCAGGCGATATTCATTGCTTTGGCTATACTGGCGATGCTCGCACTCCTAAATGCGGGTTTCAGGTGGCACGAAACCCGCCCTCTGGATCAAGCGAAGACGCGCCGATCTGTTTTGCCGATCTTCGCGAGTCCGGCTTTTTGGGTTTACACCATCGGCTTTAGCGCCGGTATGGGCACCTTCTTCGTCTTCTTCTCGACGGCTCCCCGTGTGCTCATAGGCCAAGCGGAATATTCCGAGATCGGATTCAGCTTTGCCTTCGCCACTGTCGCGCTTGTAATGATCGTGACAACTCGTTTCGCGAAGTCCTTTGTCACCAGATGGGGCATCGCGGGATGCGTAGCGCGTGGAATGGCGTTGCTCGTTTTCGGGGCGGTCCTGTTGGGGATCGGCGAACTCTTCGGTTCGCCGTCATTCCTCACCTTCATCGTGCCGATGTGGCTCATGGCGGTCGCCATTGTCTTCACTGTGTCCGTTACCGCGAACGGCGCTTTGGCAGAGTTCGACGACATCGCAGGATCAGCGGTCGCGTTCTACTTCTGCGTTCAAAGCCTGATAGTCAGCATTGTCGGGACATTGGCGGTGACGCTGTTAAACGGTGACACAGCGTGGCCGGTGATCTGTTACGCCACGGCGATGGCAGTGCTGGTGTCGTTGGGGCTGGCGCTCCTTCGGCTCCGTGGGACTGCCACCGAGAAGTCGCCAGTCGTCTAACCGACGACTGGTGGCAGGCCCGCTCCGATGCGGCGCACTAACCATCGAAACCTCGTGAATGGCGGTATCCTGTCTGGCAGGATACCGCTCATTTCCCTTGTTCAGTTCATCGCCGTCGCCGAGCATCTGAATTTTCGGCATGCGGCCAAGGCACTCGGCGTCAGCCAGTCGAGCGTCAGCGCGCGTGTGAAAGCGCTGGAGGATAACCTTGGTATCCTGCTGTTTGAGCGCCATGCGCGGGGCGTTCGGCTAACAGACGCAGGCAGGCACTTCATGGAGCGTGTCACGGCGGGTGTCGATCAACTCGATCACGCGGTGAAGACCGCCGGCATGACAGCTCAAGGAGAATGTGGCCGGCTTCGCATCGGCATCCATGCCTTGATCCCACGCAGCTTTCTCACGGAGCTGATCCGTCATTATCGGGAAGCCCATACCGGCATTGAGGTCGAGATAACCGAAGGCACGGCCCGCGATGCGGTGATGCAGCTTCGTGCTGACCAGCTCGACGTGGCGTTCGTCGCGGGCAAGCCCGAGATGCCCGACTGCCATACCCGACCGATCTGGACCGAACCGCTGGTGGTGGTGCTATCGGATGGGCATCGCCTCGCCGGGCAGTCCGCAATCACTTGGTCCGATCTGGTCGGCGAGACTTTCATTGTTCGCTATGGTGGCACCGGCCCGCAGGTCCATGACCATATCGTGCTGCGCCTTGCCGGGCGTTGGCCCGCACCGTCGATCCTGCGCTTTGATGTGGGGCGCGGCACGCTGCTATCTATGGTCGGACAAGGCTTCGGCATCACTATCGTCGGCGAGGCCACGTCATTATTGCCGACGACCGGCATCGTCTTCCTGCCCTTCCTCGATGAACCGGAGCCGGTTGCCTTTACAGCCGTCTGGTCGCCGTTCAATCGCAGCTCCGCACTGAAAAATCTACTCAACCTCGCAGGCAAAATGAAGCGTGACGGCGATTCGCCCAATCGTTTCCTAGATGGCACTCGACCGGCACGATAACGGCAAAGGCGACCCGTCCTATTTGCCGCCGATAGTATCCGGCAGCCCTCCGGCATCCTCTTTCCTGTTGCCCGTCCCGATTTTGCCTACTCTCTGATCGGCTCCGTCTTTTTTTGCCGACTGGAGCCTGTATGCGCGGAGGCCGAATCCTTTGGGGGCAGATTGGTGCCGTCTTCACCATCGTTCTGGTGATGGTGTGGGCAGCGACGCAATGGACGGCGTTCCGCCTCGGCTTCCAGCCGCAGCTTGGAGCACCATGGTTCGAGCTGGCGGGCCTGCCGGTCTATTATCCGCCCGCCTTCTTCTGGTGGTGGTTTTCGTTCGACGCCTACGCGCCCGCGATCTTCGTCGAGGGCGGCATCATCGCGGTATCGGGCGGCTTCCTCGCCATCGCCGCCGCCATCTTCATGTCGATCATCCGGGCGCGGGAAGCGCGCAACGTCGCCACCTATGGATCGGCGCGATGGGCCGAGGGCAAGGAAATCCATGCGGCCGGATTGCTCGGCCCCGATGGCGTCCTGCTCGGCCGATACGACCGGGACTATCTGCGCCATGATGGTCCTGAGCATGTCCTATGCTTCGCCCCGACGCGCAGCGGCAAAGGTGTCGGGCTGGTGGTGCCGACGCTGCTGACATGGCCGGCATCCGCCATCGTTCACGACATAAAGGGCGAGAACTGGACCCTGACAGCGGGCTTTCGCGCGAAGCATGGCCGTGTGCTGCTGTTCGATCCCACGAACGCCAGATCGTCCGCCTACAATCCGTTGCTCGAAGTCCGGCAAGGCGAATGGGAAGTCCGCGACGTGCAGAATATCGCGGATATTCTGGTCGATCCCGAAGGCAGTCTCGACAAGCGCAACCATTGGGAAAAGACCAGCCATAGCTTGCTGGTCGGCGCGATCCTGCATGTTCTCTATGCGGAGAAGGACAAGACCTTGGCGGGCGTCGCCAACTTCCTGTCCGATCCCCGCCGCCCGGTCGAGGCAACCTTGCGCGCGATGATGGACACGCCGCATCTCGGCGAAGCAGGCGCTCATCCCGTCATCGCGTCGTCCGCCCGCGAACTGTTGAACAAATCCGAGAACGAGCGGTCGGGCGTGCTCTCCACCGCCATGTCGTTTCTCGGCCTCTACCGCGATCCCGTGGTGGCGCGGGTGACGGCGCGGTGCGACTGGCGCATTGCCGACCTGGTCGGCAGCCGCCAGCCCGTCACGCTCTATCTGGTCGTGCCGCCATCCGACATAAACCGCACCAAGCCGCTCATTCGCCTGATCCTCAACCAGATCGGCAGGCGGTTGACCGAGGAACTGACCACCTCCGGCAAGCGCCATCGGCTGCTGTTGATGCTGGACGAGTTTCCGGCGCTCGGCCGGCTCGACTTCTTTGAATCGGCGCTCGCCTTCATGGCGGGGTATGGAATCAAAGGCTTCCTGATCGCGCAGAGCCTCAACCAGATCGAGCGCGCCTATGGCCCGAACAACGCGATCCTCGACAACTGCCATGTGCGCGTCAGCTTCGCCACGAACGACGAAAGGACGGCCAAGCGGGTGAGCGACGCACTCGGCACCGCGACCGAACTGCGCGACTCCACCAACTACGCCGGGCACAGATTGGCCCCGTGGCTTGGGCATCTCATGGTTTCACGGCAGGAGACGGCCCGCCCGCTACTCACGCCGGGCGAAATCATGCAGCTTCCGCCCACCGATGAAATCGTGATGGTCGCGGGCACACCGCCGATCCGCGCGACCAAGGCCCGCTATTTCGAGGACGCGCGGTTGCAGGAACGCATCCTGACCCCGCCCGATCTGGTCGCCGCTCCGCTGGCGCCCAGTCCATCCGCCGATGATTGGTCCGGCCGTGTGGTCGCGGCGGAAAGCCATTCCGCGACCGACGCCGCACACGGGGCCGAGGGCGATCCGGCCAATGCTGGCATCCGCCGCGAGCCGGAGCTGCCTGAGCATGAGGAAATCGTCGCCCCGCCGCCATCACCCGAACAGGAGTTCGAGTTTGTGGACGACGAGCCGGACGTTGACGCGGCCAAGGCCCGCGCCATGCGCCAACGTATGAGGATGGTCGCGCGGCAGGTCGCATTGAACCCCGATGACGGAATCGACCTTTGAGGACACGACCATGGCAACCAGAACCCGCCTGAATCTCTATTTCGACCCCGCGCTCATTCCGCAGATCGAAGCGATGGCGCTGCGCCGCTCGGTGGCGCTGCGCCGTAATGTCTCAAAATCCGCCATCGTGGAGGCGGCGGTCATATCTTACCTGTCCGGCGATGCCGACGACCAGCTTGAAGCCGCCATGTCGCGCCGCATGGACAAGCTCGGCCGCCAGATCGACACGCTCGACCTGGATCTCGCCGTCCTCGGCGAGACGGTCGCGCAGTTCATCCATTTCTGGATGACCATCACACCGCCGCTTACGGGAGCCGCACAATCCGCTGCCCGAGCGAAAGGCGCGGAGCGGTTCGAGGGCTTCATGCAAAATCTCGGCCGGCGTCTGGCGACGGGCGACAGGTTCCTCAAGGAGCTGTCGCGTGACCTCGACTCACTTCCCGACGATCAGTTGCCGGACGAGTCCGAGAGCAACGGCGATCAAGAATGAGTATTCGGACCCATCCTATTTACCGCCGTTCGCCGCCGATCACCGCCGCCTCATAGATACTTGTTGAACCGGCCGCATTTCGGTCTCTCTTAATCGACCCCGATCTGGGGATTGCCTGTCGCGCCCCATGAAGAAACGGGGCCGACATGACCACCAACCACCAAAAACCGGAATCCATCGCGCGCGGCGCGCGCATGTTGCGCACCGCGCTCGGCCCCGCCATTGCCCGGCTGCTCGAAGACCCGGCCGTCGTCGAGGTGATGCTGAACCCGGACGGTCGCCTTTGGGTGGACCGGCTATCCGAAGGGCTTTCCGACACGGGCGAGCGACTGTCCGCCGCCGATGGCGAACGCATCGTTCGGCTAGTCGCGCATCATGTCGGCGCGGAGGTTCATGCCCGCAGCCCCCGCGTCTCGGCCGAACTGCCCGAGAGCGGGGAGCGGTTTGAAGGGCTATTGCCGCCCGTGGTCGCTGCCCCGACCTTCGCCATCCGCAAGCCCGCCGTCGCGGTGTTCACGCTCGACGACTATGTGGCGGCGAGCATCATGTCCACCGATCAGGCGGAAACGCTGCGCGAAGCCGTCGCATCCCGCGCCAATATCTTGGTAGCGGGCGGCACCAGCACCGGCAAAACCACGCTGACCAATGCGCTGCTCGCCGAGGTGGCGAAGACGGCGGATCGCGTCGTCATCATCGAGGACACGCGCGAGCTGCAATGCGCCGCGCCCAATCTTGTCGCCATGCGGACGAAAGACGGCGTGGCGACGCTTTCCGATCTGGTCCGGTCCTCGCTGCGCCTGCGCCCCGACCGCATCCCTATCGGCGAGGTGCGCGGATCGGAAGCCCTCGACCTGCTCAAAGCATGGGGCACGGGCCATCCGGGCGGGATCGGCACCATTCATGCAGGCACCGGCATCGGCGCGCTGCGCCGCCTTGAACAGCTCATCCAAGAGGCTGTCGTCACCGTCCAGCGCGCCCTGATCGCCGAGACAATCGACCTCGTTGCCGTCCTTTCCGGGCGCGGTTCCGCGCGCCGGCTGGCCGAACTCGCCCGCGTCGAAGGGCTGGGACCGGACGGCGACTACCGCATCACGCATCCCATCCCTTTGGCAATCCCCACCAGCACAGGAGAATCTTCATGATCCGCACGATTTCGCGCGGCTATCGCTTCGCCGCGACCGCCGCATCCACCCTTGTCATCAGCTTCATGCTCGCCCCGGCCGCCCATGCGTCCGGTTCGTCGATGCCGTGGGAAGCACCGCTCCAAAGCATCCTCCAGTCCATCGAAGGGCCGGTTGCCAAGATCATCGCCGTCATCATCATCATCGTGACCGGCCTGACTTTGGCCTTCGGCGATACGGGCGGCGGCTTTCGCAAGCTGATCCAGATCGTGTTCGGCCTGTCCATCGCCTTCGCGGCGTCGAGCTTCTTCCTGTCGTTCTTCTCGTTCGGCGGCGGGGCGCTCATCTGATGGCGGGCGGCCTCGAACAGCTCGACGCGGTGCCGGGGTTCACGGTCCCGGTCCATCGGGCGCTGACCGAGCATATTTTGCTCGGCGGCGCACCGCGCTCCATCGCGATTCTGAACGGCACGCTGGCCGGGGCCGTGGGCCTCGGCCTGCGCCTCTGGCTGGTCGGCATCGCCATCTGGGCCATCGGTCATTTCGCGGCCGTGTGGGCGGCAAAGCGCGATCCCCTCTTTGTCGAGGTCGGGCGGCGGCATCTGCGCATCCCCGGCCATCTGGCGGTGTGAGGGAGGCGCGTCGATGATGAACCTTGCCGAATACCGCAGCACCGCCACCCGACTCGCCGACTATCTGCCATGGGCGGCACTGGTCGGCTCCGGCGTCGTCTTGAACAAGGATGGGAGTTTTCAGAGGACCGCGAAGTTTCGCGGCCCCGATCTGGATTCCGCCGTCGCGGCCGAGCTGGTCGCCGTCGCCGGCCGCATCAACAACGCCGTGCGCCGTCTCGGCTCCGGCTGGAGCATCTTCGTCGAGGCACAGCGCAGCGAGGCGGCGACCTATCCCGATAGCATCTTTCCCGATCCCGCGTCGGCGCTGGTCGATGCGGAGCGCAAAGCCGGTTTCGAGGAAGCGGGCGCGCATTTCGTGTCCGGCTACTTCCTCACCTTCCTCTATCTGCCCCCGGCCGAGGAAGCCGCTCGCACTGAGGCATGGCTCTATGAGGGCCGCGAGAAAGCGGGCGTGGACCCGTGGGAACTGCTGCGCGGCTTCATCGACCGCACCGACCGCGTGCTGGCCTTGCTCGACGGCTTCATGCCCGAGTGCCGTTGGATGGATGACGGCGCGACGCTGACCTATCTCCATTCCACCATCTCGACCAACCGCCATCGCGTGCACGTGCCCGAGGTGCCCATGCACCTCGACGCGCTGCTCGCCGACCAGCCGTTGACCGGCGGGCTGGAGCCGCGCCTTGGCGACGCGCATCTGCGCGTCCTGACCATCGTGGGATTCCCGACCGCGACGACGCCGGGCCTGCTCGACGAAATGAACCGGCTGCCGTTCCCCTACAGGTGGAGCACGCGCGCGATCCTGCTCGACAAGACCGATGCGACCCGGCTGCTGACCCGCATCCGTCGCCAATGGTTCGCCAAGCGCAAGAGCGTCGCCGCGATTCTGAAAGAGGTCATGACGAACGAGGCGTCCGCTCTGGTGGACACCGACGCCGCCAACAAGGCGCTCGACGCCGACATGGCGTTGCAGGAGCTTGGGGCGGACGTGGCGGGCATGGCCTACGTCACGGCGACCGTCACCGTTTGGGATGCCGACCCGCGCCTTGCCGACGAGAAGCTGCGCCTGGTCGAGAAGATCGTTCAGGGCCGCGACTTCACCGCCATGCCCGAGACGGTCAACGCGGTTGACGCATGGCTCGGCAGCCTGCCCGGACACGCCTACGCGAATGTGCGGCAGCCACCCATCAGCACTTTGAATCTCGCCCACATGATCCCGCTTTCGGCGGTGTGGGCGGGGCCGGAACGGGACGAGCATTTCGGTGCACCCCCTTTGCTCTTTGGAAAGACCGAAGGCTCAACCCCGTTCCGGCTAAGTCTCCATGTCGGCGACGTAGGCCATACGCTTGTCGTCGGGCCGACCGGCGCGGGCAAATCCGTGCTGCTGGCGCTCATGGCCTTGCAGTTCCGGCGCTATGCGGCCAGCCAAGTCTTCGCCTTCGACTTCGGCGGCAGCATCCGCGCCGCCGCGCTCGCCATGGGCGGGGATTGGCACGATTTGGGCGGTGGCCTCACGGAAGGGGACGAGGCGTCCGTTTCGCTCCAGCCGCTCGCCCGCATCCACGACACCTATGAACGCGCATGGGCGGCGGACTGGATTGCCGCCATCCTCATGCGCGAAGGCATCGCCCTCACGCCCGAGGTCAAAGAGCATCTTTGGACGGCGCTGACTTCGCTCGCCTCCGCGCCGGTCGAAGAACGCACCATCACCGGCCTTGCGGTGCTGCTGCAATCCAACGATCTGAAACAGGCGCTCCGGCCGTTCTGCGTCGGCGGGGCCTATGGCCGGCTGCTCGACGCCGAGACAGAGCATTTGGGATCGGCGGACGTGCAGGCGTTCGAGATCGAGGGCCTTGTCGGGACCGGCGCGGCTCCCGCCGTGCTCGCCTATCTGTTCCATCGTATCGGCGACCGGCTCGACGGGCGGCCGACGCTGCTCATCATAGATGAAGGCTGGCTTGCGCTGGACGACGAGGGTTTCGCCGGCCAGCTCCGCGAATGGCTGAAAACGCTGCGCAAGAAAAACGCATCGGTCATCTTCGCCACGCAAAGTCTGTCCGACATCGACGGCAGCAACATCGCGCCCGCGATTATCGAGAGCTGCCCGACGCGGCTCCTGCTGCCGAACGAGCGGGCCATCGAGCCGCAGATCACCGCCATCTATCGCCGCTTCGGCCTCAATGACAGGCAGATCGAAATCCTCGCGCGGGCCACGCCCAAGCGGGATTATTACTGCCAAAGCCGCAGGGGCAATCGCCTGTTCGAGCTTGGCCTGTCCGAAGTCGGCCTTGCGCTCTGCGCCGCATCCGCCAAATCCGACCAGACCGAAATCGCGCGCATCCATGCCGAGCACGGCCGCGCCGGTTTCCTCGCCGGCTGGCTACGCCATCGCGGCGTCGAGTGGGCGGCCGACCTGATCCCGAACCTCACCAATCTTGCCGACCGGCCGGAATCCGCCGCGCCGGCCCGGCTCGATACCCACCCCACACAGGAGATTCTTCCATGACCTATCCCAAGATCGTCGGAGCCTCGGCCCTCGCGCTGGCGCTCGCCGTGCCCGTCGCGCTTTCGCCCATGTTGGCAAGCCCGGCCCATGCGCAATTCGGCTTCGGCCGCATCGTCTATGACCCGTCCAACTACGCGCAGAACGTGCTCACGGCCGCGCGCACGCTGGAGCAGATCAATCACCAGATCACCAGCCTCCAGAACGAGGCGCAGATGCTCATCAATCAGGCCCGCAATCTGGCGAGCCTGCCGTATTCGTCGCTCCAGCAGCTCCAGCAGAACGTCCAGCGCACGCAACAGCTTCTCGGGCAGGCCCAAAATCTCGCGTTCGAGGTCGGCCAGATCGACCAAGCGTTCCAGCAGCAATACGGCAATGTCTCGCTCTCGGCGACCGACGCCCAGCTTGTCGCCGACGCGCGTGGCCGTTGGGAAAATACGGTTGGCGGCTTGCAGGACGCCATGCGCGTGCAGGCGGGCGTCGTCGGCAATATCGACAGCAACCGCGCCGAGATGGCCGCGCTTGTCGGCCAGAGCCAAGGCGCGACCGGCGCGCTGCAAGCCACGCAGGCCGGCAACCAGCTTCTCGCCCTGCAAAGCCAACAGCTTTCCGACCTGATCGCGGTCATCTCTGCAAACGGCCGCGCCGACGCGCTGACCGAGGCCGAGCGTGCGACCGCCGCCGAACAAGGCCGCGAGCAGCGCCGTCGCTTCCTCACGCCCGGCACCGGCTACCAGCCGGGCAACGCGCAGATGTTCAACAACGGCAACAACTGACCGGGAGGCTCGCCATGGACGGCAAGATGCTGGCCCGGCTCGGGGCCGTGGTGTTCATCGCCATCGCCGTCACGGCGACCGCAATAGACATGGCGCGGAAGGATGAACCTTCCGCGCCGCCCCCGGCCTCGGCCTTCCAGCCGCCAGCCGATCCCCTGCGCGAAACCTTGCGCCGCTGCCAGCAGCTCGGCGAGGCAGCCGCCAGCGATGCCGACTGCCTCGCCGCATGGGCGGAATCCCGCGACCGCTTCCTCGGCCGCGACCGCGACCGCAGCGAGGCGCGCTGACCATGGGCAACACGGGCGTCATCGACAATTTCCTCGGGGTCTTCACCTCCTACATCGACAGCGGTTTCGGCCTGCTCGGCGGCGAGGTCGCCTTCATCGCCACGACGCTCATTGTCATCGACGTGACGCTCGCCGCGCTCTTTTGGGCATGGGGCGCGGATGACGACATTATCGCCCGGCTGGTCAAGAAGACCCTGTTTGTCGGCGTCTTCGCCTACATCATTTCAAACTGGAACAACCTCGCCCGTATCGTCTTCGAGAGCTTCGCCGGCCTCGGCCTGATGGCGTCCGGCACCAGCTTTTCGGTCGCCGATCTGATACGGCCGGGCCGCATCGCGCAGACCGGCCTCGACGCCGGCCGCCCGCTGCTCGATTCCATTTCCGACCTGATGGGCTGGATCGCCTTCTTTGAAAACTTCATCCAGATCGCGTGCCTGCTGTTCGCATGGGCGCTGGTGGTGTTGGCGTTTTTCATCCTCGCCATCCAGCTTTTCGTGACTTTGCTGGAGTTCAAGCTGACGACGCTTGCCGGCTTCGTGCTGATCCCGTTCGGCCTGTTCGGCAAGACTGCCTTCATGGCCGAGAAGGTCTTGGGCAACGTAGTGTCGTCCGGCATCAAGGTCTTGGTGCTCGCCGTCATCATCGGCATCGGCAGCACCTTGTTTTCGCAGTTCACGGCCGGTTTCGGTGGCCAGACCCCGAGTATCGACGACGCCATGGCGATTGTGCTCGCCGCGCTGTCGCTGCTCGGCCTCGGCATCTTCGGCCCCGGCATCGCCAACGGCATCGTCTCGGGCGGCCCGCAGCTCGGGGCGGGTGCTGCCGTAGGCACGGGCCTCGCTGCCGGCGGCATGGTGCTTGCGGGCGGCGCGGCGGCTGGCGGCGGGGCCATGCTGGCCGCGAAGGGCGGCGCTGCTGCCCTGTCCGGTGGGGCCGCGGCCGTTCGCGGCGGCGCGACGGCCGCGGGAGCGGCGACCGCTGCATATAGCCTAGGCTCACTCGGCCAGACCGGAGCGGCAGGCGTTGCTTCCGGCCTCGGCGGTGTTGCACGCGCCGCAGGCTCGGCCGCCATCTCGCCGCTAAAACGCGCTGCCTCTAATGCAACATCCCAAGTAAGCGAAAGCGTCAAGTCCAGCTTCGCCGATGGCGTGCGCGCCGGTTTCGGTGCGACGGGCGGCGCGTCCTCCATGGGCACGGTAGGCAGCGCCAGCGCCAGCGCCACTGCGGCAGCCGCGCCGCCGACTTCCCCCGCTGGTCCTCCGGCTTGGGCGCAGCGGATGCAGCGCCGGCAGGCCCTCAATCACGGCACCACCATGTCAGCACATGCCGTTCGCTCCGGCGACAGCCACGGCTCCGGTTCCTCCGTCAACCTTTCCGAAAGTGACCGCTCATGAGCATCTTCAAACGACCCGCAACCCATTACGGCAAATCACCCGAACCCGAGACGCCATATCAGAAGGCCGCGCAGGCGTGGGACGAGCGTATCGGCTCGGCCCGCGTGCAGGCGAGGAACTGGCGGCTCATGGCCTTCGGTTCTCTGATCCTTTCCGCCGGCTTCGCCTCGGCGCTGGTCTGGCAATCCGCACGGGGGACCGTGGTGCCTTGGGTGGTGCAGGTCGATAATCTCGGACAGGCGCAGACCGTCGCGCCCGCGAACGCGGATTATCGCCCGACTGACCCGCAGATCGCTTTCCATCTCGGCCGCTTCATCGAGCAGGTCCGCGCGATCCCGGCCGACGCCATCATCGTCCGCCAGAATTGGCTTCGGGCTTATGAGTGGACCACGGATCGCGGCGCGGCTGCCTTGAACGACTACGCCCGCGCCAATGATCCCTTTGCCAAGGTCGGCCGTCAGCAGGTCGCCGTCGAGGTCTCGAGCGTCATCCGCGCATCCCCCAACAGCTTTCGGGTAGCGTGGACCGAACTCCATTTCGAGAGCGGCCAGCTCGCCACGACCGAACGCTGGACCGCGATCCTGACCATCGTGATCCAGCCACCGCGCAATGCCGAGCGCCTGCGCGCCAATCCGCTCGGAATCTACGTCAACGCAATTTCATGGTCGCGGGAGATGAGCCAATGAGGACGATCACCCGCACCCCGGCCGTTGCCGCCATGCTGCTTTCGGCCACCATGCTTGCGGGCTGCGCCACCAATCGCGCCCAGCAATGGAGCTATGACGATACCGTGCCGCCGCTGCCGACCGTGCAGGCGGCCGTCACCAACGACACGCCCCGGCCGCTGCATGTCCCGCCGGCATGGACCGTGGCGCGGGGCGGCGAGGCTGCCGGCACGCCGACCGGCCGCGTCGAGAATGCCAACGCCGCCGCCCGCGTCGAGCCGCGCCGCGAAGGCTACTACAACGCGATCCAGATTTATCCGTGGAGCGAAGGCGCGCTCTATCAGGTCTATGCCGCAGTTGGGCAGATCACGACCATTGCGCTGGAGCCGGGCGAGAGCCTGACCGGCGCGGGGCCGATCGCGGCCGGCGACACCGCGCGTTGGATCATCGGCGACACCGAGAGCGGCAGCGGTGCGAACCGCCGCGTCCATATCCTTGTGAAGCCGACACGCACGGACATTTCCACCAACCTTGTCGTCACCACCGACCGGCGCACTTACATGATCGAGCTGCGCGCGCGGGAAACGCTCTACATGCCGGCCGTGGCATGGGCCTATCCCACACCGCCAGCAGGCCAGCGCCAGACCGTCCCGGCCGCGCCGATCATCCCGGCCGAGGCTGCGAGGAACTACCGCTACGGCCTGACAGGCGATAGCCCGCCATGGCGACCCATCTCCGTCTTCGACGATGGCCGCCGCGTCTATGTCGTCTTCCCGGCCGGGATCGTGCAGGGCGAGATGCCGCCGATCTTCGTGCTCGGCTCCGATGGCGAGCCGCAGATCGTCAACAGCCGCGTCCATCAGAACATCCTGATCGTGGACCGCCTGTTCGGCGCGGCCGAGCTGCGCCTTGGCAGCGGCAGCCGCCAGCAGACGGTCAGGATCGTCCGCATCAACCCGCCGCAGGCCGCCGCCGCGCAGCCCGCCAGCGCGACCGGAGACTCCCCGTCATGACAGACACCACTATCACCGACACCGCCGCGCCCATGCGGCTACGCGCCGAAACGCCCCGCGTCACCCGCCTGTCCCGCAAGATGCTGGCAGGCGTCGGTGCCGTCGCCTTGCTCGGCATCGGCGGGGCGCTCATCTACGCTCTCCAGACCCGCGATGCAGGACCGGGCGGCGAGGAACTCTATTCTACCGAGAACCGGCCCACGGCGGACGGCCTGTCGGGCTTGCCGCGCGACTATACCGGCCCGGTTCTCGGCCCCGCGCTGCCCGGAGATTTGGGCCGCCCCATCCTCGATGCGCAGAACAGGGGCCAGCCGGTTGCACCGCCCGTCATGGCGACGCCCGCCGTCGATCCAGAGGAAGAACGCCGCCGCGCCGAGGAAGAAGCCGCGCGCTTGAGCAACCTGTTTTTCCAGTCCGGCCCGCGCACGGGAGCACCAGCAGGAACGGCCATGCCCGGCCTTGCCGGTCTTGGCCTTGGTGGACAGCCTGCGACGCAGGATCGGCACACGGCTTTCCTCAATGGACCCGTGGACCGGCAGACCGTCGCGCCGGATCGTGTCGCGCCGCCGGCATCGCCCTATATCCTTCAGGCCGGGGCCGTGATCCCCGCTGCGTTGATAACCGGCATTCGCTCCGACCTTCCGGGCCAGATCACAGCGCAAGTCACCGAGAACGTCTATGACAGCCCGACCGGCTCGCTGTTGTTGATCCCGCAGGGCACCCGCATCATCGGCCAATATGATGACGGCGTGACCTTCGGCCAGCGCAGGGTGCTTTTGGTGTGGAACCGCCTGATCCTGCCGGGCGGCCGTTCCATCGTTCTGGAGCGCCTGCCGGGCGCGGACGCCAGCGGTTACGCCGGCCTTGAGGATGGCGTCGATTATCATTGGTGGGATCTGATGAAGGCGGCCGGACTGTCCACGCTGCTCGCGGTCGGGACGGAGTTGGCGACCAGCGACGAGGACCGGCTTATCCGGGCCATCCGCGACGGTGCGCAGGATACCGTCAATCAGGCGGGCCAGCAGATCGTTCAGCGCCAGTTGCAGGTCGCGCCGACGCTCACCATCCGGCCCGGCTTCCCGGTCAGGATCATCGTCACCCGCGACCTTGTGTTCGAGCCGGCAGGAGGTTGACAATGACCAAGCTGAAACTCGGCCCGCTGCCCGACGACAAGCCCGTCAAGGTGACGGTAGAGCTGCCCGCGCCGCTTCACCGCGATCTGGTCGCCTATGCCGAGGTGCTGGCCCGCGAGAGCGGCCAGTCCGCCGCCGATCCCGTCAGGCTGATCGTGCCCATGCTGGAGCGGTTCATCGCCACGGATCGCGGTTTCGCAAAGGCACGGCGGGAAGCAGGACAGACCATAAAAACATGAGCTTGAGTTGGTATATGTGCGTGGCAAGAGCAAAAAATTGTACGCAGCTACCTGTTTTCCATGACGGGGATATGCTAACCATCAAGCATCCTGCGACGCGGCATGTGCTTCGTCATGCGCCCTTGAAACCATCCGCTACGGAGCATACGTTACACCCATGATGTTCATTTCCACATTCTTCCCGCTGATCTGAACGACTGAAAGTCGTGCCGGCGCACCTGCGCCGTTCAGATTAAGACGGCCCTGCTGACGCGGAGGCCGAACGGAGAATGTGTTTGTAATGCCTAAATCTAAGCATGTCGGCCTGACTTCTGGTCAGGTCCAGAGCTTCATTGACGATGGGTTTGTCAAAATCGAAAATGCCTTCAGCGCCAACCTTGCAAAGCAAGGGAGGGACGAGTTGTGGGCGGATATAGGTCTGTCACCGGACGAACCTGAAAACTGGACTCAACCCGTTGTTCGAGTGGGGTTCAAGTCGTCGCCCCCCTTCATCGAAGCTGCTAACACGCCGCAACTGCACAAAGCCTACGACCAACTCGTTGGGGAAGGCCGATGGCTTGCCCCCAAAGGTGTTGGAACCTTTCCCATCCGCTTTCCGTCACCAGAATCTCCCGGTGACGACGGCTGGCATGTGGACGTGAGCTTTGGCACCGACAATCCAGATTTCATGGAGTGGCGGGCCAACGTTAAGAGTAGCGGACGCGCCTTGTTGATGCTGTTTCTGTTTTCGGATGTTGGTCCCAATGACGCGCCTACGAAAATACGAAAAGGGTCACATGCGGCGATTGCACGTGAGTTGCTGCCCTACGGCAATGCAGGCGCGACACTCAGGCAACTTTCCGAGAATGGCTACGCCTCTACGGAAGGTTGCGATGTTGCGTTGGCAACAGGTGCGGCGGGCACCGTCTACCTATGTCACCCATTCATCGTCCATGCGGCGCAACCTCATCGAGGGGAGCAGCCGCGTTTCATGGCACAGCCGCCGCTGCTGCCGAAGGACGAGTTTGATCCGGCGCTACCTCCATCGCCGGTCCAGATCGCCATCCGTCAGGCATGTAGGCTGACGTTCTAAGCCAAGAGGCATCCGGGGCCGCAACGCGGCCCCGGATGTTGCTGGTTATCCGCTAGTGTCTCTGCAACTGACGCAGGGGTGCCGCCAGCGCATAGGCGCAAATGCGGCACGCTACAGGCCGCCGACTGCCCTCCATGGTTCGCTTAATTCCGGGACCGTGAGTGCCCCGGAATCCACCAGAGCCAAGGAGGATTCCATGTGCGCAGAGCGCCGCCGCGCCCGCAAAGGGCGACCGCGACAGCCGGTTCCCGAGACACTTCCCGACGATCTTTTCGACTATGCCGACGAACCCACGTCGGACGGGCGGGAGCGCCGAAGGTCGCCGCTTCGCATCGTCGATGTGGAGTCGTTGCCTGTCTTCGACGACTGGCCCGAGAAGGTGCCGGTCACCGAGGAAGAACTGCAAATCTTCGAGCGGTATTTCGGCGACGTGCTCGACCGGCTGTTCGGCCCCATCGACGATCCTGACAATCAGGGCTTGAAATCGTTATCCTCTGATGATAACAGTAAGTCATGAGCGAGGATCGTGACCCGAGCCTCGACACGCTTCTGGACCTCGACGGTCAGGTGCTCGTTGTCGATCCCGAGAGCGGCCATTGGGTAAAGTTCGTCGTCACCCGCGTTCCGGTCTCGCCGGAGAAGCCGCACGGCCTCGATTACTCGCTCACGCTTCACGGGCCTTCGGGCGAGCGGCTGGTCGGCTTCGACAACGCCCATCCGGTCGGCCGGGGCAGGCGTGGCGGGCCGATGGACCATCGGCACCGTCTCCAGACCGTGAAGCCTTACGCCTACGAGGATGCGGCCACGCTGCTGGCCGACTTCTGGCAGGCGGTGGACGCGGTGTTGAAGGAGCGAGGCGTGCTATGACCACATTGAAAGTCGGGATTGCCGGCTACGATGAGATGAAGGCCCGCACCATGCGGATCGCGCGCGGCGAAGAAAAGCCGGCGGCCGACGATCCGAAGGTGTGGTTCACATCCATGGAATCCTTCGCGCAGCTCCTTTCCAGCGGGAACCGCGAGCTGCTGCGCGTCATCGACGAGCAGTCGCCCGGCTCGCTGGAGGAACTGTCGCGGATCACGGGGCGGGCGAAGCCCAACCTGTCCCGAACCCTCAAGAAAATGGCGCGCTACGGCCTGATCCGCATGGACCCCGGCGAGGGCCAGAAGCTCGTGCCCAAGGTGCTGCATGATCGCGTGGAGCTGGCGTTGCCCTTGCTCGAACGCCGCGCGGCGAAAGGAGGCCAATGATGAGCATTCAGTCCCCACACGTCGCCCTGCGCGCCGCGCTCTATCTGCGCGTCTCGACCGCCCGGCAGGCCGAGCATGACGTGTCGATCCCCGACCAGCGCAAACAGGGCGAAGCCTATTGCGCTTCGCGCGGCTACCAGCTTGTCGAAACCTTCGTCGAGGCCGGAGCATCGGCGACCAACGACCGTCGCCCCGAGTTCCAACGGATGATCGAGGCCGGCACCAGCAAGCCCGCGCCGTTCGACCTGGTGGTGGTTCACAGCTTCTCGCGTTTCTTCCGCGATCACTTCGAGCTGGAGTTCAACGTCAGGAAGCTCGCCAAGAATGGCGTCCGGCTGGTGTCCATCACACAGGAAATGGGCGACGACCCCATGCACGTCATGATGCGGCAGATCATGGCGCTGTTCGACGAATACCAGTCGAAGGAGAACGCCAAGCACGTCCTGCGCGCCTTGAAGGAGAACGCCCGCCAAGGCTTCTGGAACGGTTCGCTTCCGCCCATCGGCTACCGCGTCGTCGATGCCGAGCAGCGCGGCGCGAAGATGAAGAAGAAGCTGGAAATCGACCCGCTGCACGCCGACACCGTGCGGCTGATCTTCCGCCTTGCAACGGAAGGCGACGGCACGTCCGGCCCCATGGGCGTCAAGAACATCGTCAGCTACCTCAACAGGAACCACATGTTCACCCGCAGCGGCGGGCGTTGGGGCATCGGCCAGCTCCACCGTATCCTGACCCGGCGCACCTATATCGGCGAGCATCGGTTCAATCGCCGTTCCAAAAAGGGTGACGTGAAGCCCGAGGAGGAAATCGTCACCGTCGCGGTGCCACCGCTGATCGACCTTGAGACCTTCGAGGCGGTGCAGAGGCGCTTGCAGGTCAATAATCCGAAGGTGACGCCGCCGCGCGTGGTCAGCGGCCCAAATCTGCTGACCGGCATTTGCCATTGCGGCAATTGCGGAGGTGCGATGACGCTGCGCACCGGCAAGAACGGCCGTTATCGCTATTATGCCTGCTCGATCCGGGCGCGGCAGGGCGAGACCGGCTGCAAAGGCCGCGCGATCCCCATGGACAAGCTCGATCGCATAGTGGTCAGCCATATCGAGGAAAGGGTGCTGGACCCCGAGAGGATCGAAGATGTGCTCGCCTCGCTGCTCGACCGTCGGCAGGAGAGCGTCGAGCGGCGCAGCCAGCACATTGCAGAGCTGAACCAGCGCGCGGCCGAGGCCGACATGCGCCTCAAGCGGCTTTACGACGCTATCGAGGCTGGTTCGCTCGACCCGGCCGAAACCGCCCTCGGCGAGCGGATAGCGGGCCTTACCGCGCTACGGGATCAGGCACGCGCCGACGCCGAAAGAACCGAGGCCATGCTGAAAAGCTCGGCCCATCAGGCCCTCACAGGGGCAGCCGTGCGGGAACTGGCGAGTGAAGCCCGCACCCGACTCCGGCTTGGAAAGGGCGGCTATCGGCGGGAACACGTCCGGGCCTTCGCCCAGCACGTCGAGGTCGCGGACGACGCAATCTACATCAAAGGCAGCAAAAGCACCCTGTTGAGGACGCTGGTAGCCACTAAGGGAGGGAAAACGGCGGAAATCGGCGTTCCCGGTTTTATACCGAAGTGGCGGAGAGAGAGGGATTCGAACCCTCGATACGGTTGCCCGTATACACGCGTTCCAGGCGTGCGCCTTCAACCACTCGGCCACCTCTCCGTGCCAGGCACGAAAGCCGAAATTGCAATTTCGGAAGAGTGAATTCCACTCCTGTCCGAGCCTGCGCTTCCGTGCTTCTGCGGGTTGTTTCCACATGTGAAATGCGAAAAACATACGGCACCGGTTGAGTGTGCCGCCCTCAGTGTGGTGGCGGACTATACAGGCTCTTTCTTGCGGCGCAAGCGGCTTTATCGGGCCGTGGAAAAATCTCTCCACTTTTCTGTGGTTCCCGCTCTGTGCCAGCCATTGGATGTGCGGCCCGTCTCGTGCCGGAATCCAGCCTGCATCAGGGTTCTGGCGATGTTTTGAGGGCTGGTCCGGCTGGCATTGTTGCCGTGCATTTCGCGCAGATTCCGGGGCGGAATGTGGGTGTGAGTGTGGTCAGGGGCACGAGGCTGCTGTTGAGCGCAGCCTTTTCAGGCTTTATGATCACTCACACAGGCTCTGGCGGCAGTCTGTGCCGGGTTGCAGCATGGGCTGTGGGTGAATGGCCTAAATGCCGCCATGGCTTTCCATATAAGGTGTCATGAAATACCCTGTCTGACAGGCCGTTTCATGTCGGATCTGGCCCGTTCCGGGTGCATCGGGGCCCGTGCGCCTGTGGGCAGGCGCGGGGTTCGTATCATGTTTTCGGGTTGCTGCGTGTTGGAAGGTCTCATGAGCATCAGTCGACATCGTCTTGGTTTTGCAGCAGTTCTTGTTCTGGCTTTGCTTGGCACCGGCTTTGCTGCCCATGCGCAGCAGGTTCTGGTGATGGTGAATGGCGACCCTGTCACCACATTCGATGTATCCCAGCGCCAGCGCATGGCCCAGATGCTGGACCGCAAGACCCTCTCCCACAAGGCGGCGCTGGATGAGGTGATTGATGAACGCCTGAAGATCCAGCAGGCGCGGCTGCTGCGCCGGGAAATGGACCAGGAGGATCTGGACCGGATCTTCAACGGCATTGCCCAGCGTTCCGGCCGCACGCCGGAGCAGCTTGAGGCCAGCCTGAAACAGGCGGGGCTGGAGCCGCGCACCTTCAAGCGCAAGCTGGCGGCGGATTATATCTGGAATTCCTATGTGCGCGCCCGTGCCGGCAGCGCCAATGTGCGCGATGCCGATGTCGCGGCCGCGCTTCAGCAGCGCGGCGTGACCCAGAATGTCGCCACCGAATATGTGCTGCGCCCCATCATTTTCGTGGTGCCGCGCAATGCCCGCAACCATGGCGCGCGCCTGCAGGAGGCCAACAGCCTGCGTTCGCGCTTCCGGGGCTGCGAAACCGGCCTGCAGATGGCGCGGGGCATGAAGGAAGTGGTGGTGCGCCCGCAGGCGCTGCGCATGTCTTCCGATATGCCCGCCGAATTGCAAAAGGTGCTGGACAAGACCCCGGTGGGGCAGCTCACCCCCCCGGAAGTGACACAATCGGGCGTGGAAACCTTCGCCATCTGCGAGAAGCGGCAGGTGCGCGGTGAAAGCTCGGCCCAGCGCGAGATGAAGAATGAGCTGTCCGAGGCGCAGTTCAAGAAGGTCTCGAACGAGCTGATACAGGAACTGCGCCGGAGTGCGCTGATCAAGTATAACTGATGGGACGGCCGGCGCGTCTTCCACTGGCACTCACGGCAGGTGAGCCGGCCGGGGTGGGGCCGGAGCTGGTGGTGCGCGCATGGCAGGCCGCCCACGCTGCCCGCCCGCACCCGGATGATGGGCATGGGCCGGACTTCGGCGCCATTCCCGCCTTCTTTGCCCTGGCCGATCCAGCCCTTCTGGCGGACCGGGCCCAGCGCCTGGGGGTGAACCTGCCGCTGGAATGCTGTGCGCCGGAGGATGTGCTTTCTGTATTTCCGGAGGCCCTGCCCGTGGTGCCGTGCGGCCCGCGGGCGAGTGCGGCACCCGGTCTGCCGGATGAGGGCAGCGCGGCCTGCGTGCTGGCGAGCCTCGAGACGGGGGTCGATCTGGTTCAGCAGGGGCGGTCCGCCGCGCTGGTGACCAATCCGCTGTCCAAGGCGGTGATGTATGCGGCCGGCTTTCCGTTTCCCGGCCACACGGAATATCTTGCCGCGCGGGCCGCGGATGCGGACGGGGTGGCGCCACGGCCGGTGATGATGATCTGGTCGCCGCTTCTGGCGGTGGTGCCCGCCACGATTCATGTGCCCTACAAGGATGTGCCCGGGCTGTTGACGCCCGACATGCTGGTGGAAACCGGCCATATCATCGCGCGGGACATGTCCCGCCGCTTTGGCATTGCCCGCCCGCGCCTCGCCTTTGCCGGCCTCAATCCCCATGCGGGGGAAGGGGGCACGCTGGGGCTGGAGGATGAGGCGGTCGTGCGCCCGGCAGTGGCGGCGCTGCGCCATGCGGGCATTGATGCCATGGGGCCGCTGCCGGCGGATACGCTGTTCCATGCCGAAGCGCGCGCCGGCTATGATGTGGTGGTCGGCATGTATCACGATCAGGTGCTGATTCCGGCCAAGACTCTGGCCTTTCATGACGGGGTGAATGTGACGCTCGGCCTGCCTTTCATCCGCACGTCGCCAGACCATGGCACGGCTTTCGATATTGCCGGCACGGGCCGGGCCAATCCTTCCAGCCTGTTGGCTGCCCTGCGCCTTGCCCGCCGTCTGGCCGATGAGGAAACGCGTGTGGGGGGAGAGCCGGCATGAGCGCGCTGGATGATCTGCCCCCCTTGCGTGATGTGATCCGCGAGCATGGGCTCTCCGCCCAGAAAAGCCTTGGCCAGAACTTCCTGCTGGATCTCAACCTCACCGGGCGCATCGCCCGCGCTTCCGGCCCGCTGGAAGGGGCGAGTGTGATCGAGGTTGGCCCCGGACCCGGTGGCCTCACCCGCGCGCTTCTGGCGCTGGGCGCGAAGCGTGTCATCGCCATTGAGCGGGACCGGCGCTGCATGGATGCGCTGGCTGATATCGCCGCGCATTATCCCGGCCGTCTGGAGGTGATCGAGGGGGATGCGCTGAAGGTGGATGTGCGCCCGCTGCTGGGTGATGAGCCGGCGCGCGTGGTGGCGAACCTGCCCTATAATGTGGCGACCATGCTTCTGGTGGGCTGGCTTTCGGCAGACCCCTGGCCGCCATGGTTCACCTCGCTCACCCTGATGTTCCAGAAGGAAGTGGCGGAGCGCATTGTCGCTCCCGCCGGCAGCAAGGCCTATGGGCGGCTGGCCGTTCTGGCCGGCTGGCGCACCACGGCGCGCATTGCCTTTGATGTCGCGCCCTCGGCCTTTGTGCCGCCGCCCAAGGTCACCTCTTCCGTGGTGCATCTGGTGCCGCGCGCAGAGCCCTTGCCGTGCAGGCTGGCTTATCTGGAAAAGGTGACGGAGGCGGCATTTGGCCAGCGCCGCAAGATGCTGCGCCAGAGCCTGAAATCCCTCGGCATGGACCCGCTGCCGCTGCTGGCGGAGGCCGGCCTTGCCGAGACGGCGCGGGCGGAGGAGATTGACGTGCCGGGCTTCATTGCCCTTGCCAATGCCTATGGCGCCGCCCGCGGGGGAGCGGCCTGATGAAGCGCTTGCCTGTGCGGCCGCACAGGCTCACCGGAAGGTGATCGGCACCCACTGCGCGGTCAGAAACAGCGCCGCGAAAAGCAGGGCATAGGTTCCCAGAACCCAGGCCAGGGATGTGGGCAGCGGCAGTTCCCGCATGTGCATATGCATGTGCATGCCGGGCATTGTGCCCATGGCATTGTCTTTCGACATCGGCATATCCATCGCCATCCCCGCATGGCCGGGCATGGTCATGGCCGGTGCGGCCTTCATGCCGGCGGGGGCGGTGTCCATCCCGGTGGCGCTGTGCCCCAGCTGTGGGGCGGGCCCATCGGCTCCGGGCAGCGTCATGCAGCCATGCTTGAGATGGTTCGCCACCAGCCATCGGTTGATCGGAAAGGCCACCACGCCGCCGACAATCGAGGCAAGGCCCATGCGGAACCAGAATGAAGGGTCCGCCGGATTGCCGGATCCGGGCCAGAATGCCTCAAGAATGACCATGACGGGAATCATGCCGGTCATCACCATGTTCATGGAGACGGTTTCGGCGAAGATGGTCTTGCGTACAGCCTTGAAATAGTCGCCGCCATACATTCCGCGCATCATGAGCGCCTGAAAGACGAACAGGCCGGAGACGAAGCCCGCCAGATACTCGATCGTCACATCCCAGCCATTGCTCAGGCCCAGCAGCGGAACGATGGAGGCCGCGACGATGACGCCGGTTGCATCACCGGCAAGGCAGTGCATCTCGCTGTTCACCGCCTGCTTCCACAAGGGCCGTGTATAGGCCTCATGCCCGCCCGGGAACGGACGGCGACAGGCGAGCAGATAAAAGAACAGGCCGACCGGCCCGGTATAAAAGGTGACCAGAATCCAGGCGATACGCTGGACCCAGCTTGTCACCCCATTGGTCAGGGAGTCCCAGATCACAAAGACGAGGCTCGCCCCGGTCAATGTAAACCAGACCCACATTGCTCCAGCCAACATCTCAGCTCCCCCGGCATCGACAGGCAGGCTAGTATGATCGGGTGGATACTGTCATGTCCAGCGTGTTTTTTGGAAAGGCGCGGATGACGGTGAATATTCCTCTATGCGGTTAAGGTTTTTGCGTATGAAATATCACCCGCATATTTTCCTTTGCATGATAGTATACTTTGATTGGAATGTTGTGCGGCCTCATTCAGCGGCGGCAAGCCGGGAGGGATCGTAATTGAGAATGGGAGCAAGCCAGCGTTCGGCCTCTTCCACACTCCATCCCTTGCGGGCCGCATAGTCTTCCACCTGATCGCGCTCGATGCGCCCCACGCCGAAATAGGCGCTTTCCGGGTGGGAGAAATACAGGCCCGAAACGGCGGAGCCCGGCCACATGGCGAAGCTCTCGGTGAGCTTCAGGCCAATGCGCGCTTCCGCATCCAGTAGGTCGAACAAGGTCGCCTTCTCGGTATGGTCGGGCTGGGCCGGATAGCCGGGGGCCGGGCGGATGCCGCGATACTTTTCGCCGATCAGATCCTCGTTCGAGAGATCCTCCTCCGCCGCATAACCCCAATAGGTGGTGCGCACGCGCATGTGCATGCGTTCGGCAAAGGCTTCGGCCAGACGGTCGCACAGCGCCTTGAAGAGGATGGAGGAGTAATCATCATGCGCGGCCTTGAATTCCGCGATCTTCTCATCCTCGCCAATGCCGGTGGTGACAGCAAAGCCGCCGATATAATCGGGGATGCCGCTTTCCAGCGGGGCCACGAAGTCTGACAGGGCCAGATTCAGCCGCCCCTCACGCTTGGCCAGTTGCTGGCGCAGCGTGTGGAGGGTGGCGAGCGTGCTGCCGCGATTGTCATTGCTGAACAGCACAATGTCATCGCCAACTGCATTGGCCGGCCAGAAGCCGATGACCGCGCGGGCCTCCACCCACTTTTCGGTGACGATCTTCTCCAGCATGGCCTGTGCATCACGGAAGAGATTGCGTGCGGTTTCACCCACCACCTCATCCTGAAGGATAGCCGGGTAACGACCGCGCAGCTCCCATGACTGGAAGAAGGGCGTCCAGTCGATGAAGGGCACGAGGTCCGCAAGGTCGTAATCGGTGAAGACCTGTGTACCGAGGAAACCCGGCTTGGGCGGAACATAGCCGGCAAAATCAATCTTCAGCGCATTCTCGCGCGCCCTGGCCAGCGGCACGCGCTGCTTCTGTGCATCCGCGCGGGCGTGGGCCTCGGCCACTTTCTGGTATTCCGCACGAATATCCGCCACATAGGCCCCGCGGGTCTCGGTATTGAGCAGGTTGGAGACGACGCCCACCGCGCGGCTGGCATCGGTCACATACACCGCCTGACCGCGCACATATTGCGGGGCGATCTTCACCGCCGTGTGCACGCGCGATGTGGTGGCCCCGCCGATCAGCAGAGGCACCTCGAAACCTTCGCGCTCCATTTCGGCGGCCACATTCACCATCTCGTCGAGCGAGGGGGTGATGAGGCCGGACAGGCCGATGACATCGACCTTTTCCTTCTTCGCGGTTTCCAGAATCTTGGCTGCCGGCACCATCACGCCGAGGTCCACCACCTCGTAATTGTTGCACTGGAGCACGACGCCCACGATGTTCTTGCCGATATCGTGCACATCGCCCTTCACGGTCGCCATCAGCACCTTGCCGGCGGCCTGTGAGCCGGTCTGGCCGGTTTCCTCCTTTTCCTTCTCCATGAAGGGCATGAGGTAGGCCACGGCCTGCTTCATCACGCGGGCGGATTTCACCACCTGCGGCAGGAACATCTTGCCCGCGCCGAACAGGTCTCCCACCACATTCATGCCGTCCATCAGCGGGCCTTCGATGACGTGCAGCGGGCGCGCCACCTGCTGGCGGGCTTCCTCGGTGTCGGCCTCCACATAATCGGTGATGCCGTTGACGAGGGCATGGGCGATGCGCTTCTCCACCGGCCATGTGCGCCAGGTGAGATCGGCTTCCTTCTTTTCCTTGCCCTGTCCGCGAAATTCCTCGGCAATCTCCAGCAGGCGCTCGGTGGAATCGGCGCGGCGGTTGAGCACCACATCCTCGCACGCCTCGCGCAGGCGCGGCTCGATCTCGTCATAAACCACGAGCTGGCCGGCATTCACGATGCCCATATCCATGCCCACCTTGATGGCATGGTAGAGGAATACGGAGTGCATCGCCTCGCGCACCGGCTCGTTTCCGCGGAAGGAGAAGGAGAGGTTGGACACGCCGCCGGAAATATGCGCATGCGGCAGGTTCTTGCGGATCCACTCCGTTGCATTGATGAAGTCGACGCCATAATTGGCGTGCTCCTCAATACCGGTCGCCACCGCGAACACGTTCGGATCGAAGATGATGTCCTCGGGCGGGAAGCCCATTTCGGTCAATATCTTGTAGGCGCGGGCGCAGATCTCGGTCTTGCGTTCATAGGTATCGGCCTGCCCGGTTTCGTCAAAGGCCATCACCACCACGGCGGCGCCATAGCGGCGCACCAGTTCGGCATGGTGGCGGAACGCCTCCTCGCCTTCCTTCAGCGAGATGGAGTTGACGATGCCCTTGCCCTGAATGCACTTCAGGCCCTTCTCGATGACGCTCCATTTGGAGCTGTCCACCATCACCGGCGCCTTGGCGATGTCCGGCTCGGACGCGACAAGGTTGAGGAAGGTGACCATGGCGGCCTCGCTGTCCAGCAGGCCCTCGTCCATGTTCACGTCGATCACCTGCGCGCCGCTCTCCACCTGGTCACGCGCGACAGCCAGCGCCGCCGGATAATCACCATTGGTGATGAGCTTGCGGAAGCGCGCCGAGCCGGTGACATTGGTACGCTCGCCGATATTCACGAAGGGAATGGCGGGGGTCAGCTCGAACGGCTCAAGGCCGGAAAGGCGCAGCATCGGCTTGATGACGGGGATCGGGCGCGGCGGCTTGCCCGCCACCGCATTGGCGATGGCGCGGATATGGTCCGGCGTGGTGCCGCAGCAGCCGCCCACAATGTTCACGAGGCCGGAGGAGGCGAACTCCTCGATCAGGGCCGCCATCGCCTCCGGGCTTTCGTCATAAAGTCCGAATTCGTTGGGCAGGCCGGCATTGGGATAGGCGCAGACCAGTGTATCCGCCACCCGGCCGATCTCGGCGATATGGGCGCGCATTTCCTTCGCGCCCAGCGCGCAGTTCAGGCCGATGGAAAATGGCCTGGCATGGTTCACCGAATACCAGAAGGCCGCCGGCGTCTGCCCCGAAAGGGTGCGGCCGGAAAGATCGGTGATGGTGCCGGAGATCATCACCGGCAGGCGCACGCCTTCTTCCGCATAGACCTGCTCGATGGCGAAAATGGCGGCCTTGGCGTTCAGCGTGTCGAAGATGGTCTCGACCAGCATGATGTCCGCCCCGCCCTTGATGAGCCCGCGCACCTGCTCGGCATAGGCGGTGGCCAGATCATCGAAGGTGACGGCGCGAAAGCCGGGGTCGTTCACATCCGGGGAGATGGAGGCGGTGCGGTTGGTGGGGCCGAGCGCGCCGGCCACGAAACGGCGGCGGCCATCCTTCTTCTCGGCCAGAATCGCGGCTTCCTTGGCAAGCCGCGCGCTCTCCACGTTCAGCTCATAGGCAAGGCTTTCCATCGCATAGTCGGCCTGTGCGATGGTGGTGGAGGAGAAGGTATTGGTCTCGACGATATCGGCGCCCGCAAGGAAATATTGCAGGTGAATGTCGCGCACCGCATCCGGCTGGGTCAGGCTGAGAAGGTCGTTATTGCCCTTCACATCCTGCTTCCAGTCGGCAAAACGCGCCCCGCGATAGCCGGCTTCATCCAGCTTCAGGGCCTGGATCATGGTGCCCATGGCCCCGTCGAGCACCAGGATGCGCTCGCGGGCGGCGGCATTGAGGGCGGCGAAGATATCGTTGGCGCTCATGGTTCAGGTCTCTGAGGCTCGGGGCATCGGCCATGGTTCATGATGAAGGCCATGGTCGCCTCTTGAAAGCGTTTTGCTGCAGGGCTGCCTCGCGCATATGGGGCAGCTCCTGCTCCGGTAACAGGGGGGCGCGCAGTGGCGGGGCGCCCGGATCGTTCGGTTCTCAGCCGGCCATCTGCGTCGCCGGAGCCTGGCCGACCTTCGGGCGCAGCCCCAGAAGATGGCAGATGGCATAGACGAGATCAGCGCGGTTGAGCGTGTAGAAGTGGATTTCGGTGACACCGCGGTCCACCAGATCCATCACCTGTTCGGCGGCGATGGCAGCGGCGATGAGCTTGCGTGTCTCCGGGTCATTGTCCAGCCCCTCGAAGCGCTTGAGCAGCCAGGCCGGCACGCTGGCGCCGGTGCGGGCGGCAAAGCTGGAGGCCTGCTTGAAGTTGGTCACAGGCAGAATGCCCGGCACGATCGGAATGTCGATGCCATGGGCACGCACCTTGTCGAGATAACGGAAATAGATGTCATTCTCGAAGAAGAACTGGGTGATGGCGCGGGTTGCCCCCGCTTCCACCTTGGCTTTCAGATGGCCAAGATCCGCCTCGATGCTCGGGCTTTCCGGGTGCTTTTCGGGATAGGCGGACACCGACACCTCGAAATCACCGATCGCTCGGATGCCCTTCACCAGATCATCCGCATAGGCATAGCCCTGCGGGTGGGGCACATAGGGGGTGCCGACACCGGTAACCGGGTCACCGCGCAGGGCGACGATGTGATTGATGCCGGCCGCCTTGTAGGAGCGGATCACCTCGTCCACCTCATCGCGGCTGGCGGCGACGCAGGTGAGATGGGCGGCGGGCTTGAGGTTCGTCTCATGGGCGATGCGCGCCACCGTATTGTGGGTGCGCTCCCGCGTGGAGCCGCCCGCGCCATAGGTGACCGAAACGAATTTCGGCCCCAGCGGGGCGAGACGGTCGATGGAGGCCCACAGGGTCTTTTCCATCTCCTCGGTCCGCGGGGGGAAAAACTCGAAGGAGACGGAAACGGGCGCGCGCTCCGTTTCGCGGCTGGCACGCACAGAACCACTCATCACGCCACCTCTTTGTTGCCGGCGGACTGGCGGTCCGCCGGGCTGTCATTGCTTCCCGCCAGCAACAGTCGCGGGTCGCGCGCCTGCCACAGCGAAACGGTCAGGGCATCCCCGGTGCGCCGCCCGGGCGCCAGGGTGCGGTAACGCTCCGGCACAAGGCCGGCGCTGGTCAGCCAGCCTTCCATCACCTCGCGGGAGAAGCCGAGCCGGCGATGGGCGTGGCTCTCGCGCAGGAATTCCAGATCATGCGGGGCAAAATCCACCACCAGCAGCCGCCCGCCCGGGCGCAGCACGCGCGCCGCCTCGGCAATGGCGCGGCTGGCATCTTCCAGAAAATGCAGCACCTGATGGATGATCACCGCATCAAAGGAATCGCGCGGGGCGGGAATGGCGTAGATATCGCTCTGGCGCAGCTGGCAGTTGCGGATACCGGCATGGTCGAGATGGGTGCGGGCCACGGCCAGCATGTCGGGCGAAAGGTCCAGCCCCAGACCGCGCTCGATATCCGGCGCGAACACCTCCAGCATGCGGCCGGTGCCGGTGCCAAGGTCGAGAAGGGTGCGGATCGGCCTGTCGGCCAGAATCTCGCGCATGGCGGCTTCCACCGCCTCTTCCGGCACATGCAGCTTGCGGATTTCATCCCATTCGCGCGCATGGCTGGAGAAATAGGCCTGCGCCGCCACCGCCCGGGCATTGCGCACCGCATCCAGCCGCTCCCGGTCGCGCGCCAGTACAGGATCGGTCCGGTCCAGAAGCTCCAGCAGGCGGGAGACAACCTGCCCGCCCGGGCCCTCATGCGCCCGGCGGTAGAAGATCCAGCTCGCCTCGCGATGGCGCTCCACCAGACCGGCTTCCGCCAGCAGCTTGAGATGGCGCGAGATGCGGGGCTGGGACTGGCCCAGAATTTCGGTCAGGTCCGAGACCGTCAGCTCCGCCTCGGCCAGCACCGCGATGAGGCGCAGGCGCGTATCCTCCCCCGCCGCCTTCAGGGCGTCGAGCAGGAGGGTGAAGGGCAGGAGGTGCGAGGCATCTTCGGACATAAAGATATGTTTATATCTGTCCCCGGCTGATTTCAAGGCCGGATTGCAGCCCTTGTCATCGTCCGGAGGGGCGGCAGAATCGCTTGCGCCGCCGCCTGCAAAACAGGCGACGGCGCAAATGGTGTGGCAGAGGGGCGGGTCAGCGGGCCTTTCAGGCCGCCTTGCGCTCCTCGATCAGCTTCACGAACCGCTTGAACAGATAGTGGCTGTCCTGCGGGCCGGGGCTCGCCTCGGGGTGATACTGCACGGAGAAGACCGGCTTGCCCACCAGTTCCAGCCCCGCATTGGAGCCATCGAACAGGGAGACATGGGTTTCCTTCACATGGGCCGGCAGGGTCTCCCGGTCCACGGCGAAACCGTGGTTCATGGAGGTGATTTCCACCTTGCCGGTGGACAGGTCCTTCACCGGGTGATTCGCCCCGTGATGGCCCTGATGCATCTTCAGCGTCTTTGCACCCAGCGCGATGCCCAGCATCTGGTGGCCGAGGCAGATGCCGAAGACCGGAATGCCGGTCTCGATCAGCTCGCGGATGACGGGCACGGCATATTCGCCGGTGGCCGCCGGGTCGCCGGGGCCATTCGAGAGGAAGATGCCATCGGGCTTCAGCGCCAGAACATCCGCGGCGCTGGTGTCGGCAGGCACCACCGTGACCTTGCAGCCGGCCGCGGCCAGCAGGCGCAGAATGGCGCGCTTCACGCCATAGTCCAGCGCCACCACATGGTAGCGGGGCTCCTCCAGCTGGCCATAGCCATCCGGCCACTGCCAGGGGGTCTGCGTCCAGTCCACGCGCTGGGCGGTGGTGACGGCGGGGGCAAGGTCCATGCCCTCCAGGCCCGGCCAGGCCTTCGCCTCGGCAATGAGGGCGTCAATGTCGAACTTGCCATCGGCCGAATGGGCGATGACGGCATTTGGCATGCCCTTCTCGCGGATGAGGGCGGTGAGGGCGCGCGTGTCGATGCCGGTGATGCCGGGAATGCCGCGGGCCTTCAGCCACTCATGCAGGTGCTGGCTGGCGCGGTAGTTGGACGGGTCCGTCACCGCCGTGCGCAGCACCACGCCCCGCACGCCGGAAACAGCTGCGGCGGACACCGTCTCGATGTCCTCGTCATTGGTGCCCACATTGCCGATATGCGGGAAGGTGAAGGTGATGATCTGCCCGTTATAGGAGGGGTCCGTGAGCACCTCCTCATAGCCGGTCATGGCGGTGTTGAAGCAGACTTCGCCGACATGACGCCCTTCCGCGCCAATGCCGAAGCCCTCCAGCACCGTGCCGTCCGCAAGCACGAGCAGGGCCGTGGGGGTGGGCTCACTCCAGCTGTCCGCTTTGGAGGAGCCATTCTGGGGCTGATCTTGTTCGTTTGTCATGGATGGCCTAGATAGAGGCTTGCGCGTCGCGTTTCCAGCGTCCGCGCGCGAAATAATATGCTGATACCCAGCGAACGGGTGCGTGCTTTCGTCGTCGCTCATTTCAGGTCTGTGTGCAAGCCATGAAAAGGGGCGCATCGCAGATGGCGGCAGATGCGGAATGCACCCGGCCAGATGTTGGAAAATCTGGTTCCCGGAAGCGGCAAAGGCTTTTGGTCGTGATATTCGGCGGCATCTGCCAGCGCTTCGGGAGGAGGCATGGCATGGGTGCCATGAGCCCGGCGCATAATGGGTGGCGCCGGTTTCTCGCGAACAGTTGAATCTTGTAAGGAACGTGCTCCGTGCTTCGTGACGACATCAATGCCGCGCTGAAAGAGGCGCTGAAGGCCCAGGAAAAGCGTCGTACCTCGACCCTGCGTCTCATCAACGCCGCCATCAAGGACCGCGACATCGAGCAGCGTGGGCAGGGCAAGGACCCGCTCACCGATGACGAAGTGCTGGCCCTGCTGGCCAAGATGGTGAAGCAGCGCGAAGAAAGCGCCCGCCTTTATGATGAGGGAGGCCGCCCGGATCTGGCCGATCAGGAGCGCGGGGAAATCATCTATATCAAGGCTTTCATGCCCCAGCAGCTCGGGGAGGAGGAGACCCGCGCTGCCATTGCCGCCATCATCGCCGAGATCGGCGCGAGCGGCATCAAGGACATGGGTCGCACCATGGCGCTGCTGAAGGAGCGCCATGCCGGCGCGCTCGATTTCGGCAAGGCCTCGCAGTGGGTGAAGGACGCGCTGACAGCCGCCGGCTGAAGGCCCGCCCTCTCCGCCCGCCGGTTCCCGGCGGGTGGGGTGATTCGCCTGCTGTCCGCGGCATGTGCGCCTTTCATCTGGTCTGTGCCGCCCGATATGCTAGAAGCGAACCACGATCTTGAACGGTTTCAGGAAAAGCGGGCCCGTCCCGCCTGAAGCCGTGCAGGGCAACGAACCGGAGCATCTCCGCCGGCCCGGCCTGCGGGGGTGACATGGGGACCCGACACAGCCGATGGATGACATCACCCGGTGGGCCGAGTTGCCGCGCATGCTGCGTGCGCGCGGTGTAAGCGCGGTTCTGGGGCCCACCAACACCGGCAAGACCCATCTCGCCATCGAACGCATGCTGGCGCATGAGAGCGGCCTCATCGGCCTGCCGCTGCGCCTGCTGGCGCGCGAGGTCTATCAGCGTGTGGTGGAGAAGGTGGGGGCGGATGTCGTCGCCCTTGTCACCGGCGAGGAAAAGATCAAACCGAAAAAGGCCCGCTACTGGATTTCCACGGTCGAGGCCATGCCGCGCGATCTGGATGTGGCGTTCGTCGCCATCGACGAGGTCCAGCTCGCCACCGATTTCGATCGCGGCCATGTGTTTACCGAGCGGGTGCTGAACCGGCGCGGGCGGCATGAGACCATGCTGCTGGGTTCCGCCAGCATGCGCCCGCTGCTGGAACAGCTGATTCCCGGCCTGAAGGTGGTGGAGCGTCCGCGCCTGTCCCAGCTGACCTTTGCCGGCGAGCGCAAGATTTCCCGCCTGCCGCCGCGCAGCGCCATTGTCGCCTTCTCGGCCGATGAGGTCTACGCCATTGCCGAGTTCATCCGTCGCCAGCGCGGGGGCGCGGCGGTGGTGATGGGGGCGCTTTCCCCCCGCACCCGCAATGCGCAGGTGGAGCTCTACCAGCGCGGCGATGTGGATTATCTGGTCGCCACCGATGCCATCGGCATGGGCCTCAATCTGGATGTGGACCATGTGGCCTTCGCCGCGGACAGCAAGTTCGATGGCTGGCAGTTCCGCCGACTCAATCCGGGCGAAATGGCCCAGATCGCCGGACGTGCGGGCCGGGCCATGCGCGATGGCACATTCGGCACCACGGGCGGTTGTCCACCTTTTGAGGAGGAACTCGTGCTCCGGCTGGAGGAGCATGCGTTCGACAATGCAAAGGTGTTGCAATGGCGCAACGCTGTGCTGGACTATCGTTCCATCCCGGCGCTTCTGGCCTCCCTCTCACGCCCTCCAAAAGAGCAGGGGCTGACCCGCGCACCGACCGCGGATGATGTCTCGGTTCTCGAATTCCTGAGCCGTGACAATGAGGTAGGCCGGAAGGCCTCAAGCCCGGAACGGGTGGCACAACTTTGGGATGTGTGTCAGGTTCCAGATTACCGCAAGGTGTCTCCGGGGGCTCATGCCGAGCTCGTGTCGCACCTTTTCGGCCATCTGGAGGGGGGCGGACATATCCCCGACGAGTGGTTTAAACGTCAAATCGCCTTGACCGATCGCGCGGAAGGCGACATCGACACCTTGTCGCGTCGGATTGCGCAGGTGAGGACACTCACCTTCGTTGCAAACCGGCCTGATTGGCTCAAGGATCCGGAGCACTGGCAAGGCGTCACCAGAGGAGTCGAAGACAAACTTTCCGATGCTTTGCACGAAAGGCTGGCTCAGCGTTTCGTGGACCGGCGGACCAGCGTGCTCATACGGCGCCTGCGAGAGAACAAGATGCTCGAAACTGAAATCAGCAAGACCGGCGACGTTACCGTCGAAGGACATATCATCGGCCAGATCCATGGCTTCCAGTTCGCAGCCGACCCGACAGCGGGCGGCGAGGAGGCCAAGGCGCTGCGCGCCGCCGCCCAGAAGGCGCTGGCGGGCGAGATCGAAGCCCGCGCCCAGCGCCTCTCCCAGGCGGTGGATGAAGCCTTCGTGCTGACCGCCGATGGCACCATTCGCTGGACCGGCGAAGCCGTGGCCAAGCTCATTCCCGGTGATGAAGTGCTCAAGCCGCGCTTCAAGATCATCGCCGACGAGCATCTCACGGGCCCCGCGCGCGATCAGGTGGATGCCCGCCTGGCGCTGTGGATCTCGGCCCATATCGAGAAGCTGCTTGGCGCGCTGGACAAGCTGGCCACCGCCGAGGATGTCACCGGCATTGCCCGGGGCATCGCCTTCCAGCTGGTCGAATCACTGGGCGTGCTGGAGCGCGCGCGCGTGGCCGAGGAGATGAAGAGCCTCGACCAGACCGCCCGCGCCACCCTGCGCGGCTATGGCGTGCGCTTTGGCGCCCATCACATCTACATGCCGCTGCTGCTCAAGCCCGCGCCGCGTGCGCTGGCGCTTCAGCTCTATGCGCTCAAGCATGGCGGTCTGGCCCAGAAGGGGCTGGACGAGCTGCCGCATCTGGCCGCTTCCGGGCGCACATCCATTCCCGTGGATCACGAGATCCAGAAGGGACTGTATCGTGCCGTCGGCTTCCGGGTGTGCGGCGAGCGGGCCGTGCGTGTCGATATTCTGGAACGTCTGGCAGACCTGATCCGTCCGGCACTGGACTGGCGCCCGGCCTCTCCCGGCCCCAAGCCCGCGGGCGCGGTGGACGGGCGCGGCTTTACCGTGACCGTGGCGATGACATCGCTGGCCGGCTGCGCGGGCGAGGATTTCTCCTCCATCCTGAAGTCGCTGGGCTATCGCATGGAGCGCCGTCCGGCCCCGCCGCCGGAAGCCGAGGCCGCACCTGCGGCGGAGCTCGCCCCCGTGCCTGAGGGCGCGATCGAGGCCGATCTGCTGATCGATGCCCCGGCTGAGGTCGCGGAAGAGGTGGCCGAGGCTGCTCCCGCTCCTGCCGAGGGCGTTGCGGAGGAGGCTCCGCAGGCTGAGGTGGTTGCCGAGATCACGCTGGATGCCGACGCCGCTGGGGCTGACGCGGTGGCGGTTGCGGAAGAAGCCGTTTCCGAGCCGGTGGAAGCCGTGGCGGAAGCTGCCGATGCCGAATCTGGCGCGGAAGCCGCCGAGACGCCGGCCGAGCCGGAGATGATCGAGGTCTGGCGTCCGGGTCGTCCGCCCGGAGCGCCGCGCCGTGAGCGTCATGGCCGCAATGCTCCGCGTGGTGGCGAGCAGGGCGGTGAGGGTGCCGGGCAGGGTGAGCGTCGCGAAGGCAGCAGCAAGGCGGCTGAACGCTTTGGCAATCGCCGTTTCGAGAAGCGCTCCGGTGAGGGCAGTGGCCCGCGCCGCCGCGAGCGTCCCGAAGGGGAGGGCGAGCGTGGTCCCCGCGCGCCGCGTCATGAGGGTCGTGGCCCGAAGGGCGACCAGCGCCATGAGCGTCCCGCTCATCAGGATCGCCGCCGCGAAAACAAGCAGGCGGACCCGGACAGCCCCTTCGCCGCGCTTGCCGCTCTCAAGGCGCGCATGGATACGGAGAAAAAGGGGAACTGAGCGGTGGACGCACCTGCCGAACGGCAGAGGCTGGACCGCTGGATCTGGCATGCACGGGTGGTACGCACCCGTGCGAGCGCCGCCGCATTGATTCGCGCAGGGCATGTGCGACTGGATGGCGCACGGGTCACAAGCCCTGCCCAGATGGTGCGAAAAGGGCAGGTGCTTACTATATCTCTGGATAGTCGCACCCGTTTGTTGCGCATTGTCGGCTTTGCTGAACGGCGCGGGGATGCTACATCGGTATCTGTGCTTTTCGATGAAATCACAGATTAATGAAGTTAAATAAGGAGAGCGCGGCTTTTCCCGCCCCGGATATCCGGTGGCGCAGGTAAGCGCGACAAGGAAGACTCCAATGGCCTACGTCGTCACCGAGAACTGCATCCTCTGCAAATATACGGACTGTGTTGCCGTGTGCCCGGTGGACTGTTTCTACGAAGGCGAGAATTTCCTGGTCATTCACCCGGATGAATGCATCGATTGCGGCGTCTGCGAGCCGGAATGCCCGGCCGAGGCCATCAAGCCCGATTCGGAACCGGGCATGGAGAAGTGGCTCTCGGTGAATGCCGAATATGCAAAGGTGTGGCCCAACATCACCCTCAAGAAGGATCCGATGCCGGGTTATGAGGAATGGGACGGCAAGCCGGGCAAGGAAGAGAAGCTCTCTCCCAACCCCGGTGAAGGCGACTAGGCTTCTTCGCACTCATGCTGACATGTTCCCCGTTCGCGTGAGGCGGGGAACATGCTGCCTGTCGCGCAGGCGCACTCCGCGCGCGGGGTGGGGGCTTGCGCGCAATGCCCCAGTATTTCAGGCCGGGCGCGGCCTTTGCCGTTCCAAGACACGGCATTTTGGACTATATGGCCGCCATGCTCGAACACACCGAAACCGGGGCGGACCGGACGGCAAGCCTGCCCGATTATGCCCGTCGTCGCACCTTTGCCATCATCGCCCATCCGGACGCGGGTAAGACCACGCTCACGGAAAAGCTCCTCCACGCCTCCGGCGCCATCCGTCTTGCGGGCCATGTGAAGGCGCGCGGCGAACGCCGCCGCACCCGCTCGGACTGGATGGAGATCGAGCAGCAGCGCGGTATTTCCGTCACCTCCTCGGTGATGACATTCGAGCAGGACGGCATCGTCTTCAACCTGCTCGACACGCCCGGCCACTCGGACTTCTCGGAAGATACCTATCGCACCCTTTCGGCCGTGGATGCGGCGGTGATGGTGATCGACGTCGCCAAGGGCATCGAGAGCCAGACCCGCAAGCTGTTCGAGGTCTGCCGCCTGCGTGATATTCCGATTTTCACCTTCATCAACAAGGTGGACCGCGAGGGGCAGGACCCGCTCTCGCTGATGGACGACATCTCCGCATCGCTGGCGCTCGATCTCACCCCCATGTCCTGGCCCATCGGCCTCGGGGTGGATTTCCGCGGGCTGATCGACATTCCCAACAGGAAGGCCTTGCTCGCCACCACGCGCGGCGGCCCGCTCACCCGTGAAGTCCCCTTCAATGAGCCGGAGGAGCTGCTGGGTCTCGATGGTGTCGAGGAAAACATCATGGCCGAGGCGGTGGAGGGGCTCACCCTTGCGCTCGGCGTGCTGCCGCCCTTCGATCTGGCATCCTTCCGCGAGGGGCATCTCTCGCCGGTCTATTTCGGCAGTGCGCTGAAGGAAACCGGTGTTGCCCCGCTGCTGGCGGGCCTGAGCAGGCTTGGCCCCTGCCCGGTGCCGCGTGCCGCCAGGGGGCGCGAGGTGGAGCCGGGAGAGAAGATGGTCTCCGGCTTCGTGTTCAAGGTTCAGGCCAATATGGACCCGAACCATCGTGACCGCGTGGCCTTTGTGCGCCTGTGCTCCGGCATCTTCAAGCGCGGCATGAAGCTGTTCAACCCGCGCGAAAAGCGCAACATGGCCATCGCCAACCCCATCTTCTTCTTCGCGCAGGACCGCGAGACAGTGGATGAGGCTGTCGCCGGCGACATTATCGGCATTCCCAACCACGGCATGCTGCGGGTGGGCGATACGCTCTCCGAAGGCGAAAGCATCCGCTTTGAGGGCCTGCCGGACTTCGCGCCCGAAATCCTGCGGCGCGTGCTGCTGTCAGACCCGATGAAGGCCAAGCAGCTCCAGAAGGCCTTGCAGGACATGGCCGAGGAGGGGGTGACGCAGGTCATCAAGCCCTTCTTCGATCCCGCCCCCATTGTCGGCGTGGTGGGCATGCTCCAGCTCGATGTGCTCTCCGCGCGCCTCGAAAAGGAATATGGCGTGCCGATTCGCTACGAGACCACCTCCTATGTCACCGCCCGCTGGATTGTCGGCGACAAGGATGAGGTGGAGCGCTTCATGGAGGGCAACCGGTCCTCCACCGGGCGTGATCGTGACGAGGCGCCGGTCTATCTCGCCCGCAGCCAGTGGGTGCTGGATCGCGCCATCGAGGAATGGCCGAAACTGAAATTCGTGGCCGTGAAAGAGCGCGCCTGAGCGCCCCTGCCTCTCTTTTCCCTATTCATATGGCCGCATGCATCGGCCGGACGGAGGAAACCCATGTCCGACACAGCACAGCTTTCGACCATCATTGACGCCGCTTTTGAAAACCGCGCCGAGATCGGCTTCTCCACGCAGGGTGAAGTGCGCGATGCCGTGAACACCGCGCTGAACCTGCTGGATTCCGGCAAGGCGCGCGTCGCCGAAAAGGGCGCCGATGGCAACTGGAAGGTGAACCAGTGGCTGAAGAAGGCGGTTCTGCTGTCCTTCCGCCTCAACGACATGGCGGTGATTCCCGGCGGCCCCGGCGGCGCCAACTGGTGGGACAAGGTGCCCTCCAAGTTCGAGGGCTGGGGCGAGGCCGAGTTCCGCGCCGCGGGCTTCCGCGCCGTGCCGGGTGCCGTGGTGCGCCGCTCGGCCTATATCGCGCCGAATGTGGTGCTGATGCCGTCCTTCGTGAATCTCGGCGCGCATGTGGCCGAGGGCACCATGGTGGATACATGGGCAACGGTAGGCTCCTGCGCGCAGATCGGCAGGAATGTGCATCTTTCCGGCGGCGTCGGCATTGGCGGTGTGCTGGAGCCGCTTCAGGCCGGCCCTGTCATCATCGAGGACAACTGCTTCATCGGCGCGCGTTCGGAAGTGGTGGAAGGCGTGATCGTGCGTGAGGGGGCGGTGCTCTCCATGGGCGTGTTCATCTCCGCCACCACCAAGATCATCGACCGCAACACCGGCGAAATCTTCATCGGCGAAGTGCCGGCTTTTTCGGTGGTGGTGCCCGGCAGCCTGCCCGGCAAGGCGCTGCCGGATGGCACGCCCGGCCCCTCGCTCTCCTGCGCTGTCATCGTCAAGCGGGTGGATGCGCAGACCCGCGCCAAGACCTCGATCAACGATCTGCTGCGCGACTGATCGGCCCCTGCCGGGCGGAAAATCCGGCGTCATGGTTAACAGAGTGTTTCACGGGAAACATTCTGCTTCCGGCCTCACATCAAAAGGCTCCCTTCCGCTGCCGGAAGGGAGCCTTTTTCTTTCAGGGGGATGAATGCCGGAACGGCCATATGCTCCGGTGCAGACAATACGGTGCCGGATGAAAGAATCGTCATGCCCGCTTTGAGGCATGCCCATTGCGCGCCGGGCATGGCGTATGCTTCTCCGCGGCTTTTCAGGCCGAGAGGGGCAGGGAGCCGGCCCCGTGCGGGGTGTGGGACGCGTCAGCCGCGTGCGGCCAGCACCTTCAGCACCCCATCCACCCATTCCGGAACGGCCGTGCTTGCCGGTCCGTAATAGCGCTCCTCGAAGGCCGGGGCGTTTTCAGAAGGTTCGAGATTGATCTCGCAGGTGCGCAGGCCCAGATAGCGGGCCTCATTCACGAAGCCGGCGGCCGGATAGACCGAGCCGGACGTGCCGATGGATACGAACAGGTCCGAATCCTCCAGCGCATGCTGGATATCGTCCATATAGAGCGGCACCTCGCCGAACCAGACGATGTGCGGACGCAGCGTGCCATGGCTGTGGCAGGCCGGGCATGTCTCGTCCCGTCCCAGATCATCATCCCATGGCATGACCCTGGCGCAGACCATGCAGCGGGCCTTGCGCAGCTCGCCATGCATGTGCAGCACATGGCGCGAGCCGGCGCGCTCATGCAGGTCGTCGATATTCTGCGTGCACAGGAACAGCTCGCCGCCGCGTGCGCCCAGGCCATCCTCAAGGCGGGCCAGCGCCGCATGGGCGGGGTTGGGAGAGGCTGTGAGCAGCTTCTGGCGACGGGCATTATAAAAGGCGTGGACCAGATCCGGGTCCGCCTCGAAGCCTTCCGGAGAGGCCAGTTTCATGGGGTCGAAGCGGGCCCAGGCGCCATCCTTGTCGCGAAAGGTCCCCATGCCGCTTTCCGCGGAAATGCCTGCTCCGGTGAGAACGAAGATCTTCATCGGTAGGCCCCTGACATTTTCAGATGATGCCGTGGCGGTGTGGCCCGCCACGGCATGTGTCATGTCCGCCTGAAGATCACTCAGAGATCTTGCGGGCGCGGCTGCCCAGCGTGCGCAGGCGCAGCGCGTTCAGCTTGATGAAGCCGGCGGCATCGCGGTGGTCATAGGCCACGGCGCCTTCCTCGAAGGTCACCAGTTCCTGATTGTAGAGCGAATAGGGGCTCACGCGGCCCACCACCGTGGCATTGCCCTTGTAGAGCTTCACGGTGACCTCGCCGGTCACATAGGTCTGGGTGTGGTCGATCGCGGCCTGCAGCATCTCGCGCTCGGGCGAGAACCAGAAGCCGTTATAGATCAGCTCCGCATAGCGGGGCATCAGCTCATCCTTGAGATGGGCCGCGCCGCGATCCAGGGTGATGCTTTCCATGCCGCGGTGGGCGGCAAGCAGGATGGTGCCGCCGGGGGTCTCGTAGACGCCGCGGCTCTTCATGCCGACGAAGCGGTTTTCCACCAGATCGAGCCGGCCGATGCCATTGGCCTTGCCCAGCTCGTTCAGGCGGGTCAGCAGGCTGGCCGGGGAGAGGGCCTCGCCATTGATGGCCACCGCATCACCGCGCTCGAAGGCGATGGTGATGAGGGTGGCCTCATCGGGTGCATCCTCGGGCGAAATGGTGCGCTGATAGACATATTCCGGCGCGTCCTCGGCCGGGTCTTCCAGCACCTTGCCCTCGGAGGAGGAGTGCAGGAGATTCGCGTCCACCGAGAAGGGGGCCTCGCCGCGCTTGTCCTTGGCGATCGGAATCTGGTGCTGTTCGGCGAACTCCAGCAGGCGGGTGCGGGAGGTCAGGTCCCATTCGCGCCAGGGGGCGATGACGGTGATGTCGGGATCGAGCGCGTAATAGGCCAGCTCGAAGCGCACCTGATCATTGCCCTTGCCGGTGGCGCCATGGGAAACCGCATCGGCGCCGACCTTGCGGGCGATCTCGATCTGCTTCTTCGAGATCAGCGGCCGGGCGATGGAGGTGCCGAGCAGATAGAGCCCCTCATAGACCGCATTGGCGCGGAACATGGGGAACACATAATCCCGCACGAACTCCTCGCGCACATCCTCAATGAAGATGTTCTCGTCCTTGATGCCGAGCAGTTGCGCCTTCTTGCGGGCCGGCTCCAGCTCCTCGCCCTGGCCGAGATCCGCCGTGAAGGTCACGACCTCGCAGTTATAGGTTGCCTGGAGCCACTTCAGAATCACAGAGGTGTCGAGCCCGCCAGAATAGGCCAGCACCACCTTCTTCACGTCACGCGCCATCTCGTCTCTCGGATGCGTTCGGGGAAAGTTGGGCGGACTATAGGCGCGTGTGCCGCCGTGGCAAGCGGTTGTGGCAATTCCGCCCCGTTGCGGGACACATTATCTTCATGCAGGCAGGCCCCGGCCGCATGTGTGACCTTGACGCCGCCCCATTCGACCCTTATACGGGCCGCTCCCGATACAGCGGGTGAGCTGCGCACAGGGCGACTTGTCCTGTCCTGCGTTCCCTGCATCATCTGACGCGAAGAAGGACTTCTGCCATGTCCCGGCGGTGTGATCTGACCGGTAAGGCGGTGCTGACCGGCCACCTTGTGAGCCATTCAAACCGCAAGACCAAGCGCCGGTTCCTGCCGAACCTGTGCAATGTGACCCTCCAGAGCGATGTGCTCAACCGTTCCGTGCGTCTGCGCATCAGCGCCAACGCGCTGAAGAGCGTTGACCATCGTGGTGGTCTCGATGCCTTCCTCAAGAAGGCCCGCGACGAGGAACTGTCTCCCCGCGCCCTGGAGCTGAAGCGCCAGGTCGTCAAGGCGACTGCTGCTCCGGCTGAGGCCGCCGCAGCCTGATCTTCAGGTTTCCGAATACAGCTTCAAAAGGCCGCGAACGGTGACGTTCGCGGCCTTTTGCTATTCAGGTGCTCCCCCAGCCCGGCTGGCCGGATGGCGGGAGAGCATGGCCCCCGCCATCGCGCGCTTTCACACAAATTCGGCCACAGCCACGCCCAGCCGTTCCAGATCCTGCGGGCGGGAGAGACGATGGTCCCCATCCTTGATGAGGGAGAACACCACATCATCCTCGGCAAGGCAGGTCACAAGGCGCAATGCGTGCTGCCATGGCACATCCTCATCAGCCCCGCCCTGAAGGATGCGCACCGGGCAGCCGACAGAAAGCGGGGCGTTCAGCAACAGGTTCGTGCGGCCATCCTCAATGAGTGCACGGGTGATGGTGTAGGGCGTTTCGCCATATGCGCTCGGCTTCAGGAAGCGGCCCTGCTCCAGAATCACCTGGCGCACCTCTTCGGGGAAGAGCGCCCACATCAGGTCCTCGGTGAAATCGGGGGCGGGCGCAATCAGCACCAGCGCCCTGAGGCGCGCGCCCTGTCCGCGCCTTTGCAGTTCGCGGGCCAGCAGCAGAGCCAGCCAGCCGCCCATGGATGAGCCGATGACAATCTGCGGCCCCTGTGTCGTGGCCTCGAACACGGCCAGCGCCTCACCCAGCCAGCGCGAGATGGTGCCTTCATCGAAGGCGCCGCCGGAAATGCCGTGGCCGGAATAGTCGAATCGCACATTGGCCAGCCCGTGCGTCGCGGCAAGGGTTGCCAGATGTTCGGCCTTGGAGCCGGCCATGTCCGACATGAAGCCGCCAAGCCAGAACAGGCCGGGGCCGGAGGAGCCTTGCGCGGCCGGCAGGCGCTTCACGGCAATGCTGCGCCCCTCCACATCCAGATGGGTCAGGCTTTCAGGGGCCGGTGCGGTCATGATGTGCGCCCTCCTGTTCAGGCGAAATGGGTGAAATAGCGGGTGATGATCCGCTCATAGATGCGGGTCAGGTCGGTGAGGTCGCGCACCGGGGTGGCTTCATCCACCTTGTGCATGGTCTGGCCCACAAGGCCGAATTCCACCACCGGGCACAGATCCTTGATGAAGCGGGCATCCGATGTGCCGCCGGATGTGGAGGCCTCGGGCGTGCGGCCGGTCACCTCCTCCACCGCGCCGGAGACGATGTCCACGAATGGGCCGGGCGCGGTGATGAAGCTCTGGCTCGCTCCCGGAACGAAAGCCAGCTCATAGCTCTCCCCGGCCGTGTCGAGACGGCGGCGAATCTCGGCCTGCAGCGTGTCGATCGTGAAGAGGTCGTTGAAGCGCACATTGAAGCGGGCCTCGATCTGGGCGGGAATGACATTCGAGGCGCTGTTGCCCACATCCACCGAGATCACCTCCAGATTGGAGGGCGGGAAGAAGGGCGTCCCCTCATCCAGCGGCGCGGACATCAGGGCCGAAAGCAGGCGCACCATGCGCGGAACGGGATTGTTGGCCAGATGCGGATAGGCGACATGCCCCTGCACGCCCTTCACCGTGATGATGCCGGAAAGGCTTCCCCGCCGGCCGATCTTGAAGGCATCCCCCAGCGCTGCCGGGTTGGTCGGTTCGCCCACGATGCAGTGGTCGATCCGCTCGCCCTTCTCGCGCAGCCATTCCACCACCTTCACCGTGCCGTCCAGCGCCGGGCCTTCCTCATCGCCCGTGATCAGGAAGGAGATGGAGCCCTTTTCGGGCGGGCCAAGGCGCAGGGCGGCGGCCATGAAGGCGGCAACCGCGCCCTTCATGTCCACCGCGCCGCGTCCGAACAGCAGGCCGCCTTCCACCGCACCGGAGAAAGGAGGGTGCGACCATGCGCTTTCCTCACCCGCCGGCACCACATCCACATGGCCGGCAAAGCACAGATTGGGGCCTTGTGTGCCAATGCGGGCATAGAAATTGGGAATGGGAATGCCATCGCTGTCAAAGGCCAGTCGCTCCACCCTGTAGCCATGTTCCTCCAGCATGCGCGCCACCATTTCCAGCGCATCGGCCGAATCCGGCGTGACGGAGGGGGCGCGGATGAGGGCGCTGGCGAGCGCGACCGGATCGGTGGGGTCGAGAGGGGAGCGGGTGGCGTCGGTCATCACGGTGTCCTGGGTCACGGGGAATGGCGCGCCAGACCAGGGGCCGGAAGGACGGTGCGGCGCGGGCAGGCAGATGCCGGGCATCCTGATGCTGCCATGAAACATGTCCATGCTTTAAGCATATTCGGCAGGTCCGGGCACCGGGCCGACAAAGAAAAATACACGGCCTCAAGACCTTCAGTCCCGCCGGGCGGGCAGGAGGGGCGGGTGGCCTGCGCCCGTCCGGGCCGGCGCCATTTCGCCATGCCAATCCAGGGCCGGCGGCAGGGCACACGGAAAAATGTGCGCATCTGCATGTGCATGAGGCTCAAGCCTCCTGTTCGATGGCGCACAGAGCGGATAATTTGAGGCGCATGCAAGACGCTCCCGCCTGCGGGAACCGGCGTCTCCATATGGAGTGATGAAGAATGGCTTTTGGGCTTCCGGGCTTCGCGTGCCGCACATTGATGGGGCGTGAAAGTGGAGGGAAGCAGGCCGCAGGCCGCCATGGCGGTGGCTGGGTCGCGCTTCTGGCCCTGCTGTTCATGGTGCTGGCGGTTGCGCCATCCCTTGCGGAGGCCCCGCCGCCGGCGGTATCCGCCGCGACGCCCGCTGCCGCCCAGGCCGAGGGTGACGCGCCTGCCGCATCCCCCGCCGAAGCCCCCGCATCCGCTCCGGCCGAGCCGCCAAAGCCTGCCGCCTTGCCGCCAGACCCGCTCATCGTGGCTGCCCGCGCCAAGATTGATGAGGCCCGGGCCTCTCTCTCCAGCATTGAAAGCGCGCTGGCGGTGGAGGGGTTGCGGGCGGCCGATCTGGAAGAGCTGCGCAACCGCATCTCGCCTGTCCGCAAGGATCTGGTGGCGCAGTCGGAGGTGCTCTCAGAGCATCTCACCGGGCTGCGCTCGCAGCTCGCCTCCTTCCCGCCCGCCCCGACCGACGGCACGCCGGAGGATCCGGTTCTGACGGCGGACCGCTCGGCGATCAAGACACAGGTGAGCGCCTTTGAAGGCGTGCTCGCCCCCATCCGGGCGCTGACCGACCGGGCCGACACCATCGCCGACCGGATCAGCACCCGTCGCCGTGCCCTGTTTACCGAGCAGATGTTCGAGCGCAGCGCCTCGGTTCTGTCCCCCGGCCTGTGGGGAGAGGCGATCACCGGCATCAAAAGTGAGGTCCGCGCCATCCAGCTGCTGGTGATCGACTGGGCGGCCTATGCCGATAACAAGCATGGCCGTTCCGGGGCATTGGGGATTCTGGCCGGCACGCTCGCCATCATTGCGCTCGTGGTGTTTGGCGGGCGACTGGTGCGTGGATGGCTGCGCACGCCGCCGCCGCCGGATGATGTGATCTTCTCCCGCTCCCGCTCGGCGCTTGAGGCCCTGAAGGTCCTGCTGCTGGAAACCATTGTCGCGCCTCTGGCGGTCAGCGCCGGCGGGGCTTTCATGTCGGTGATGGACGTGATCCCGGCGCGGGTGGACGCTCTCACCCTGGCGTTCCTCCTTGCGGTTCTGTTCAAGGCGTTGGGCACTGCCACGGCGCGGGCTGTTCTGGCGCCGGTGGAGCCCTGGCGTCGCCTGCTGTCCATGTCCGATCATGATGCGCAGGTCGCCTTCAAATATTTCTCCTCCGCGGTGTGGACGCTGGCCATCGCACTGTTCCTGCTGTTCTTCCAGCGCACCCTGTTCGCCCCGCTGGCGCTGACAGTGGTGACCAGCGCACTGATGGCAATGCTGATCGCCGGCTTTCTGGCGCGCTTTCTGGTCTATCTGTCGCGCAAGGATGCCGGCGAGGGGACGGAGGGGACCGCCGAGGGCGAGGAAGGCACCCGGCAGAGCCCGCAATGGATCCGCTTTCTGGTGTGGATTCTGGTGGCGCTCATGACCGTCGCCCTTGTGGGCGGCTATGTGAGTTTCGCGGCCCTTGTGGCCCGCCGCCTCGTGGTGGCCTGCATCATTCTGGGGATCATCTATCTGCTTTACGTGCTGGTGGACTCGGTCTTCGACGAGAAGCAGATGCACGGTTCGCAGCGTGTGCGCGTGGCCGCGCGCGTGCTGGGCCTGTCCACCATGACGGTGGAGCTGGTGGGGGTCATCATCTCCGGCCTGCTCAAGTTCCTGCTGCTGCTGCTGACAGCCCTGCTGCTGGTGGAGAACTGGGGCGCGAGCGCCGGCGACATGATGGACATGACGCGCGACTTCTCCTTCAGCCTGCAGATCGGCAATGTCGCGATCAGCCCCTGGGGGGTGCTCACGGCGCTGACGCTGCTGCTGGTCGGCATCGGTATTGCGCGCGCCATCCAGCGCTGGATGACGGTCAGCCTGTTGCCGCGCACCGGGCTGGAGACCTCGCTCCAGTCCTCCATCTCCACCATTGTCGGCTATATCGGCGTCATCGCCGCGGTGATGGTGGCGATGAGCGAACTGGGGCTGAGCCTCGAGAATGTGGCGCTGGTGGCCGGCGCCCTCTCCGTGGGTATCGGTTTCGGCCTCCAGTCGATCGTCAACAATTTCGTCTCGGGCATCATCCTGCTGGCGGAGCGGCCCATTCGAGTGGGCGATACCATCAATGTGAAGGGGGAAGAGGGCTCGGTGCGTCGCATTTCCGTGCGCTCGACCGAGATCGAGACGGCGGACCGCGCGAGCGTCATCGTGCCGAATTCCGACCTCATCACCGGCATGGTGAAGAATTTCACCCATGCCAATACCACCGGCCGCATCATCATCGCCGTGAATGCGCCCTATGATGCGGATCCGGAGCTGGTGCGCGATCTGCTGGTGGGCTGTGCCTATGACCATCCGCAGGTGCTGCGCAATCCGCCGCCGCGCGTGTTCCTGCTCAAGTTCACCGATATCGGCATGGGCTTCGAGCTGCGCTGTGTGGTCGCCAATGTGGATTATGGCACCACGGTGCGTTCGGACCTGCATTTCAAGGTTCTGGAGCGCTTCCGCGAGGCCGGGATCGGCTTTCCCTCCCAGCCCTGGGCTGCGCTGGGCCGCGCCCCGGTCGCGCTGGTGCCGGAGCCCGGCCCGGCAAATGCGGAGCCGGAAGCCGCACCGGAACAGGCACCGGGAGCCGGAGAGGGGGAGCCCCGCCCGGATGGGGAAAGCCAGGAGCCGGCTCCAGCTCGGCGCCCGTCAGGGGCGGGGTGAGGAGATATTAACGTGATTTCAACCGGGGTGGGGCAGGATGCGCGTGAGCGTTGCCATCTTCCGCGCCGGTTGAAACGGTTGGGGAGGGGCGCGTCCGTGTTCCCACAGCTCTTCTGGAGCCGCCATGCGCCGCCCACCCCTGCGCCTTTCCGTTCTTGGCCCGGCCAGCCTTGCTCTCGCCCTGTTTCTGGGGGCGTGCAGTTCCTCGGACAATCTGGGTGAGCAGCCCTCTTTCTATACCAATCTCGCCCAGGCCAACACGCCGGTTGATGCGGCTGCCGCCACCACCATGCTGTCGGAGTACCGGATCTCCCGCGGCCAGTCGACCGTGACGCTGGACCCGGAGCTGACCCGCCTTGCGCAGGAACAGGCCAATGCCATGGCGCGCGCGGACAAGCTCTCCCACGAGGTTGGCGGACGCAATTTCATCACCCGCATGAAGGCATCCGGCTATGATGCCCGCGCGGCGGTGGAGAATGTCGGCGCAGGTTACCAGACCCTCGCGGAAGCCTTCTCCGGCTGGCGGGACTCGCCCTCCCACAACAAGAACATGCTGGCTCCGGGCATGACCCGCATGGGCATTGCCACGGCCTATGCGCCGCGCTCCAAATACAAGGTCTACTGGGCTCTGGTGCTGGCGGAGCCGGCCAATCCCCAATAGGGCCGCCCGGATACAGGGTGGCGGCGCGTGGTTGCGCACCGCCATGAGAGGATGACATTGCCGGGCGGGGCACCATGTGCTCCGCCCGCAATCATGTTACCCCATGGGTGCCGACATACCCTTGTCGTGCAGATCTTCCCCCCGGGGCACGAGGGGGAGGAGGGGGCATTGTCACCAAACCGCATCAACTTCAGGGTAGTCGACGGAACAACAGGAGGCTTGGAGCAATGACGGACCCCATGCAGGACGCCGAGACCCGCAGCTGGCTTGAGATCGAGCTGGAAGACGACATGGATGAGGAGCTGGAACAGGCTGTCGATGATGCCCGCGTTCCGCCCGAGCTGCGCGCCCTTCTGGAGCAGCGCAAGAAAACGACCATCGACCGCCAGACCTATTTCAGCGAACTGCTGCGCCTGCAGGCCGAACTGGTGAAGATGCAGGACTGGATCCGTCACAAGGGCCTGAAACTTGTGGTGCTGTTCGAGGGGCGCGACAGCGCCGGCAAGGGCGGGGCGATCAAGCGCATCACCCAGCGGGTCAATCCGCGCACCTGCCGCGTGGTGGCCCTTCCCGCGCCGTCCGATCGCGAGAAGACCCAGTGGTATTTCCAGCGCTATGTGCCGCACCTGCCGGCCGCCGGCGAGATCGTGCTGTTCGACCGCAGCTGGTATAACCGCGCCGGTGTCGAGCGTGTCATGGGCTTTGCCGATGAGCAGCAGGTCGAGGACTTCTTCCGCGACGTGCCGGAGTTTGAGCGCATGCTGGTGCGCTCCGGCATCATTCTGGTGAAATACTGGTTCTCCATCACCGATGAGGAGCAGCAGCTGCGCTTCCTCATGCGGATCCATGATCCCATCAAGCAGTGGAAGCTTTCGCCGATGGATCTGCAGTCCCGCGTGCGGTGGGAGCAGTATACCAAGGCGAAAGAGGAGATGTTCGAGCGCACCTCCATTGCCGAGGCGCCCTGGCATATCGTGGAGGGCAATGACAAGAAGCGCGCGCGCCTCAATGTCATCTCGCACCTGCTCTCGAAGATTCCCTATGAAGACGTGCCGCATGAGGAAATCACGCTGCCGGAACGGGTCTTCGATCCCGATTATGAGCGGCGCACCCTGCCTGCCCATCTGTATGTGCCGCACCGCTATTGATGAGCCGCTACAGGGCCCTTCCCGCCTTCGGGCACGGGAAGGGCCTTGTGCTTTCGTATGGTCCCTCTTCCGGCGTGCGGGTGCGCCCTGCACCTTTTCCTGCCGAAGATGGGGATAGGGCACGCTTTTTTCTTCTGCGGCCTTTTTGATATCTGCCGCTATTTGTCACAGTTTTAAACTGGTTTCATGCTGCCTTGCCGCAGATCCCGCGCCGAAGCCGGGATGCCGGGAACAGCGCTTTCCAGACTGTGCGCCAGCTCTTGAGAACCTTTATATATCCACGATTTGAGAGATGTTCGCAGATATCGTGCGGGCTCTTCAATGCAGACAATATGTTTCGGCTTAACAATGCTGCGGGGCAATTATGTCGCAGCGAAAGTCTTTCCCGGGCAGGCGGCTGCTGTGAGCGGCATGGGAACTTTGTCACACCTTAGGATCATTTCAGCCTGTTGACGAAATGGAAAGAACGTATTCATGGTGTGTCTCGACTATCCGTACGCGCGGAGGATGTACCATGCGCGTGCCCGAATTGTGAATGGACAGCATATGAACAGGGGGCTTGGGGATGGTGAATGATCTGGTCGTGGATCTCTCACGGCTGCAATTCGCGGCTACAGCGCTCTACCATTTTCTTTTCGTTCCGCTGACTCTTGGTCTCACAGTCATTCTGGCTGCGATGGAAACCATTTATGTCACGACAGGACGCGATATCTACAAGCAGATGGCCCAGTTCTGGGGCAAGCTGCTGCTGATCAACTTTGCTCTGGGTGTGGCCACCGGCCTCACCATGGAGTTCGAGTTCGGAACCAACTGGTCCTTCTATTCCAGCTTTGTCGGCGACACCTTCGGCGCGCCGCTGGCCATTGAGGGGCTGATGGCCTTCTTCATGGAGTCCACCTTCATCGGCCTGATGGTGTTCGGCTGGGACAGGCTCTCCAGGGGGCAGCATCTTGTCGTCACCTATCTGGTGGCGCTGGGCTCCAACTTCTCCGCGCTCTGGATTCTGGTGGCGAACAGCTTCATGCAGCATCCGGCCGGTGCGGAGTTCAACCCCGTGACCATGCGCATGGAGCTGGAAAGCTTCGGCTCGCTCTTCTTCAACCCGGATGCGCAGGCCAAGTTCGTGCACACCGTGCTGGCGGGCTATGTGACCGCGGCCATCTTCGTGTGCGGCATCAGCTCCTATTACCTGCTGCGTGGCCGGAGCCTCGAGTTCGCCAAGCGCTCCTTCCGCGTGGCCTCGGTGTTCGGTGTTCTGGGTGCGGGTGGCGTGATCACGCTGGGTGACGCGCTGGGCTATGTGGGCGCGCATGTGCAGCCCTCCAAGCTGGTGGCGATGGAAGCGCTCTGGGAGACCGAGCCCGCGCCGATGGCGTTCAACGCCATTGCCTTCCCCAATCAGGCGGAGCAGCGCAATGACTTCGCCATCCAGATTCCGGCGGTGCTCTCCATTCTGGTGACGCATTCGCTCACCGGCACATTGCCGGGCGTGGATACGCTGGAGGCCGAGGCCCGCGAGCGCATCCGCAACGGCATTCCCGCCGTTCTGGCGATGGAGAAGCTGAGCTCCAATCCGAAGGATGAGGAGGCTCTGGTGCAGTTCGCGGCTCACAAGGCCGATGTCGGCTATGCCCTTCTGGCCCAGCGCTATGCGCCGGACCTGACGCAGATCACCGACGAACAGGTGGCGCAGGCTGCCCGTGATACCATTCCCGAGGTGTGGATCGTCTTCTGGGCCTTCCGCTTCATGGTGGCATTCGGCCTGCTGATGCTGGCCTATATGGTGTTCGCCATGCTGATCTCCCTGACCAACCAGATCGAGAAGCGGCGCTGGTTCCTGTGGGCCGGTGTGCTGATGATCCCTGTGCCCTTCCTCGCCTGCGAGATGGGCTGGCTGGTTGCGGAGGTTGGCCGACAGCCCTGGACCGTCTACGAGATGCTGCCGACCTGGCTTTCGGCCTCGACCCACAGCGAAAGCTACATGATCTTCTCGATCACCGGCTTCGTGCTGCTCTACACCATCTTTGCGATTATCGAGGTGTTCCTCATGCTGCACTTCATCCGCAAGGGGCCGGATGAGCCCGGTGCGCATGGCGCGGCCCAGCTGGCGGGAGGCTACTGATATGGAAGGCTTTGCTTTCGAGGCCTATGCCGTCCTCAAGGTGGTGTGGTGGGTGCTTCTCGGGGTTCTGCTCACAGGCATCGGCGTGATGGTGGGCATGGACATGGGTGTCGGCACGATCCTGCGTTATGTGGGCCGTACCGATGCCGAGCGCCGGGTGGCGATCAATGTCATCGGCCCGCACTGGGATGGCAACCAGGTGTGGTTCATCCTCGGCGGCGGCGCGATCTTCGCCGCCTGGCCACTGGTCTATGCCACGGCCTTCTCCGGCTTCTACATTGTCATGCTGCTGCTGCTGTGGAGCATGATCGTGCGGCCGCTGGGCTTTGAATACCGCTCCAAGATGCCTTCGGATCGCTGGCGCGCGGCATGGGATGGCACGCTGTTCATCTCCGGCTTCCTGCCCATGCTGGTCTTCGGCGCGGCCATCGGCAATGTGCTGCAGGGGGTGCCGTTCAATTTCGACTGGCGCCTGCGCTCCTTCTATACCGGCAGCTTCATCGAGCTGTTCAACCCGTTCGCCATTCTGTGCGGGCTGATGTCGGTGTCGCTGGCGGTCTATATGGGCGGCAGCATTCTGGGCCGGGCGGCCGGTGAGCCTGTTGGCCAGCGCGCGCGCACGGCCGGCATGGCCGCCGCCATTGCGGCGCTGGTCCTGTTCACCATCGGTGGGTTCTGGGTGGCCAATCTGAGCGGCTACCAGCTCGTCTCCGGTCCGCCGGCGGATGCGGCACAGACCCCGCTGCACCAGGAGGTGGCCTATGTGCCCGGCGCCCTGCTCGCCAATTATACGGCACATCCCATCCTGTGGGTGTTTCCGGGGCTGGCCTATGCGGGGCTTCTGATCGGACTGGTCTCGCTGGCCACGCGCCATCCGCTGGTGGCATGGTGGTTCGGGGTGCTGGCCTGGATCGGTGTGATGGGAACTGTCGGCGCCTCGATGTTCCCGTTCCTGATGCCGTCCATCACCCATCCCTCGCACAGCCTGACCGTGTGGAACTCGGGCTCCAGCCTGCGCACGCTGGCCTGGATGCTGGGCTTCACGCTTATCTTCATGCCACTCATCATCGCATATACCAGCTGGGCGTTCTGGGTGATGCGCGGCAAGGTGGATGTGAAGAAAATCGAGTCGTCTGACCACGCGCTTTGAGGGGGCACACCATGTTCTGGCGTTACATCATCGCGATGGTGCTTGCCGTCATCGCCATTCTCCTCGGCATCATTCTGGGAGACTATGGGCCCTGGTATCTGTCCTGGTTCCTCGGCACGGGCTTCATGGTGCTGGTGGCCGTTTCCGCCGGCGTCCTGTTCGAGGCGCAGGATGATGCGAGGAGGGGGGTTGTCCCGCCCGTTCCGGGAAGCGAGCCGCAGAAGCTTTCCGGGGAAAAGGGCAAGGCCTGACAATATGATTCACGGCACCGCGGCAGCGGTGCCGTGAATTTTTTTCGGCATGTGCATGGGGCCGTTCCCCCAGCCGCATTGTTCTCTTGCGTGGAATGCTGAACTATTCACGGCTGGGCCCGGCTTCAGGCCGGATGATCTCCACCTTCAGCATTGGAACCGCACATGCGATACCTGCACACCATGATCCGCGTGCACGACGTGGACGCAGCCCTCACATTTTTCTGCACGCATCTGGGCCTTCGGGAAGTGCGGCGCGTGGAATCGGAGCAAGGCCGTTTCACCCTCATTTTTCTGGCCGCTCCCGCCGATCTGACGGAGCCGGCTCCCGATGCGCCGCTGATCGAGCTGACCTACAACTGGGGCTCCGAGGAAGATTACGGCAGCGCCCGTAATTTCGGCCATCTGGCGTTCGAGGTGGATGACATCCATGCCACCTGTGCGCGGCTTCTGGCGGCCGGCATCACCATCAACCGTCCCCCGCGCGATGGCCGCATGGCCTTTGTGCGCTCGCCGGACCTGATCTCGGTGGAGCTGCTGCAGAAGGGGGAGCCCTTGGCGCCCGTGGAGCCGTGGATCTCGATGCCGAATGTCGGCGTGTGGTGATCTTTGGAGAAGAAGGCCGGGCCTGCGTGCCTGGCCCTGTCATACCGGGTGGGGGCTGGCGCCAGCCTCTGGCGACTTCCGCCACGGTGCCGATCGCCGGATATGGCGTTTGCGGTGGGCAGACGCAGCCTCGACGAGGCAGGGCGGGTATAGATTGTGGCTGACCTTCCCGCCCGGGGGGCGCCCGCAAGCGGATGGGCAAATCTACCCATCCGTCAGATGCTGCAAAGCATGACATGCCGCCGCAATATCAGGCGCGCTGGCCGGCAGTGGCATACCGGTGAGAATGAGATGGGGAACAGATCTCCGGAATCGGCATCCATGCATCCCTGATGTGCCGGGGTGCGTCCGCCATCCATCATCCGTGCATCGGCCGGCGCTTGAGATTCGTCTGGGGCTGAGCGGAAGAATCTGACACGGTCCGCTCACATGGGCGCTGCCATCATCCGCGTCGTGCAATATCTCCGGCGCGCAGGATGATTTGCCCCTGTGACAGCATATGCGCAGGCGGTCATGTGCGCGCGCACCTTCAGCGAATCGCGGGGTGATCCTTGCGACAGGACCTGTCTTTTGATGGGGAAAGGCGAGTGATAGCCGGAACCGGAATCATTTTTCCCGGCGCATATGGCCCGCTTCAGCGAATCAGACGCCGCCTCCAGACATTGGCGAGGCTCCCGGAGCTGCGAATCATGTTGCGGCTCGGCATCAGGCGCGTGCGGAATATGGTGCGTGGATATGGAAAAATGCCAGTTATCTGGGGATGATTGGACAGCAATCAGGGCATGCATACGGCTTGTGATGCGCAAACACCGCCCGCGATCCTGATCAGAAAATGCCTGAGGGCAGCAAAACCAGGGGGCGGACGGCAAAATGCCGGATTTCCAAGCCTGTCTGCCTGATTCTCAGCCCGGTATAAGGCTTTGAAATATCTGGTCGGAGTAGCAGGATTTGAACCTGCGACCCCCACGTCCCGAACGTGGTGCGCTACCAGGCTGCGCTATACTCCGTGACCAGAGGCGCTGCCTTTAACATGAGCTTGTCAGGGAATGCAAGAGGGAATGATGCGTCTCGTCGCTTGAACGGTGGAAGGGGCCATGTCATAGGATGCCGGCGTCCTATTGTTCCGGCAGTCCGGTTCAGGGTGGATTCAACGGGTTTACAATGTGGAGTATGAGCACATGGCGACAGACGGTTTCGCGAGCGGTCTGCTGAAGGGCAAGCGCGGGCTGGTTCTCGGCGTCGCCAACAATCGCTCCATCGCCTATGGCATCGCCAAGTCTGCACGCGCCCAGGGCGCGGAGATCGGCCTGACCTGGCAGGGTGATGCGCTGAAGAAGCGGGTTGCCCCGCTGGCGGAGGAGCTGGGCGCGCATTTGGTGGGCCACTGCGATGTGACCGAACCTGCCACCATCGACGCAGTGTTTGCTGAGGCCGAGCGGATTTTCGGCACCATCGATTTCGTTGTCCATTGCATCGCCTTCTCCGACAAGGACGAGCTGGACGGGCGTTATGTGGACACCTCGGCGGAGAATTTCTCCAAGAGCCTGTTCATCTCCTGCTATTCCTTCACCGCCATCGCCCAGCGGGCCGAGAAGCTGATGCCCAATGGCGGCTCGCTGCTCACCCTGACCTATTACGGGGCGGAGAAGTGGATGCCCCATTACAATGTGATGGGTGTCGCCAAGGCCGCGCTGGAGGCTTCCGTGCGCTATCTGGCGGCGGATCTCGGCCCCAAGGCCATCCGCGTGAATGCGGTCTCGGCCGGCCCCATCAAGACGCTGGCCGCCTCCGGCATCGGTGATTTCCGCTACATCCTGAAATGGAACGAGCTGAACTCCCCGCTGCGCCGCACCGTCACCACCGACGAGGTGGGCGATACCGCCGTGTATATGCTTTCCGATCTGTCGCGTGGCGTTACCGGCGAGGTGCATCATGTGGATGCGGGCTATCATATCGTGGGCATGAAGCATCCTGACGCGCCCGACCTTGCGCTTGTGCGCGATTGACCTTGCAAGCCGGGCGCGGCATGAGCTGGCGCGCCCGCACCATCCGGTGAGGCGACGGCAGGAACAGGGCAGGCCGCCCCGGGTGGCCACATCTGCGGGAGAGCACCATGCGGGCTGTTGGACGTGCGACCCTCTTTCCTCTGGCCGCCCTTGCCCTGGCCGGGGCCGGCATCACCGGCGCGGCGGCGCAAAGCCCGCCGAACTTTCAGCAATACCCCCTGAAGGATCGGATCTTCGGTTCCGGAGGGGCGCTTTTTCCCGATTATTCCCAGCCCTATGAGCGCGGCACCGCTTATGTGATCGGCCATGGCAGCCGCCGTGGAGACATCTTCGCGGCCGGTACGGTTGATTATAACTGCCAGCAGACCCAGGCGCCGCGAATCGAGGTGATGTCCGCACCGCCGGGCGGGAAGGTTTCGCTCCGGCTCGGCAGCTTTACCGTCACGGGAATCGACAAGGGCCTCTCCCGCTGCATCGGCCAGCCGGCGCGGGGCATTGTGGTGAGCTACAAGGGGCCGCGCCCGCCGGGTTCCACGGTCACCCTGCGGGTCATCTATCCCACCCTCGGGGCCTGGTACACGCATATTGTGAAGGTGGGCGGGTGATGCGCGCCACGCGGCTGTTTTTCGTGCGTCACGGTGAGACGGACTGGAACCTTGCCGGTCGTCTGCAGGGCCGCCGGGATGTGCCCCTGAATGATCTGGGGCGCGTGCAGGCCGGCCGTGTGGGCAAGCTGCTGCCCCGGATTGTGGGCGAGCCGGTGGAGCGCCTGCATTTTGTCTCCAGCCCGATGATCCGCACGCTGGAAACCATGCGTATCCTGCGGACCACGCTGGACCTGCCGGTGAATGATTTCGCCACGGACATCCGTCTTGCCGAGCTGTCCTTCGGGGAGTGGGAGGGCAAGACCTGGCCGCAGCTGCGCCGCAGTGATCTGGTCGAGGTGCGCAAGCGCGATGAAGACCCCTGGCATTTCGCGCCTCCTGGCGGGGAGAGCTACAATGACCTCAAGGTCCGCCTTGGCGCCGCGCTGGAGGACGTGCAGCAGGATGCGATCATCGTCACCCATGGTGGCGTGATTCGCACCGCGCTCAGCATTCTGGCCGGCATGCCCGGGCAGGAGGCCGCCCATCTGCCGATCCGCCAGGGGGCGGTCTATGTCGTTGAGGGTGGCCGCTTCGAGGTTGCGACCTGAAAGCTGTTGATGCCGGGCTCGGGAAGCCCGGATAAAGCGCCGGCCTGTGATCATCCCGGCCCTGCAATCTTCAGAACGGATCCTGCCGGGCATTGCCGTTACACGCTTCCGTTGTCAGGGCCCGCACGGCGCGTGACCATGACCGCGCACCTTTTCTCAATTCCCTGAAATGCACGCGGAGAGGCTGGCATGGCCCTGCGCATTCTCCCGCTTTCGATTCGGGGAAATCCGCTCGTCAAAGGGCGCCAAGGCCGACACCGGCGGCATTTTCAGGTGACGGTTCCATCACCTGAAAATGCCCTTCGGGTGCTCAGTGGCGGAAGTGGCGCACGCCGGTGAAGACCATGGCAAGGCCCGCTTCATCCGCCGCTGCAATCACCTCTGCATCCCGCATGGAGCCGCCGGGCTGGATGACAGCGGTTGCGCCCGCCTCCACCGCGGCCAGCAGGCCATCGGCAAAGGGGAAGAAGGCATCGGATGCCACGACCGAACCCTTGGTGAGGGGCGTGGCAAGGCCGGCGGCCTCGGCGGCATCAATGGCCTTGCGGGCGGCGATGCGGGCCGAATCAACGCGGCTCATCTGGCCGGCGCCAATGCCCACCGTCGCACCGTCCTTCGCATAGATGATGGTGTTGGACTTCACATGCTTGGCCACGCGGAAGGCGAAGCGCAGGTCCGCAAGCTCCCGCTCGGTCGGGGCGCGCTTGGTCACCACCTTCAGGTCGAGATCATCGGCGCTGATATTGTCGCGGTTCTGCACCAGCAGGCCGCCGGCAACCGTCTTCACCAGCAGGCCGGGGGCGCGCGGGTCGGGCAGGGCGCCGGTGAGCAGCAGGCGCAGATTCTTCTTCGCGCCAACAATCGCGATGGCTTCTTCCGTGGCCTCGGGAGCGACGATCACCTCGGTGAAGATGTCGGCCATGGCGCGGGCAGCATCGGCATCCAGCGTGCGGTTCACGGCGATGATGCCGCCAAAGGCCGAAACCGGATCACAGGCCAGCGCCTTGCGATAGGCTTCCTCAAGGCTGGCACCTTCGGCCACGCCGCAGGGATTGGCATGCTTGACAATCACCACGGCGGCGGTGCGGGCGGGGTGGAATTCGGCCACCGCCTCGAAGGCGGCGTCGGTGTCATTGATATTGTTGTAGGAGAGCTGCTTGCCCTGCACCTGCCGGGCGGTGGCGACGCCGGGGCGGAGCTCGTCCGTGGCATAGAAGGCCGCATTCTGGTGCGGGTTCTCGCCATAGCGCAGCGCCTCGATCAGCTTGCCGCCCACCGCGCGATAGGCCGGGGCGCTGTCCTTCAGCTCGCGCGCGAACCAGTTGGAGATGGCGGCATCATAGGCGGCGGTGCGCGCATAGGCCTTCTGGGCGAGGCGACGGCGCAGGGTCAGCGTCGTGCCGCCATGGGCGCGGATTTCCGCCAGCACGGCCTCATAGTCCACCCCATCCACCACAACAGCGACATCGGCGTGATTCTTGGCCGCGCCACGGATCATGGAGGGGCCGCCAATGTCGATATTCTCGATGGTTTCATCGAAGCCGGCCTTGCGGGCAACCGTTTCCTCGAACGGATAGAGATTCACCACCACAAGGTCGATGGGGGCGATGTCATGCTCGGCGAGGGAGGCCTGATGGCCGGCATCGGAGCGGATGGCGAGAATGCCGCCATGCACCTTGGGATGCAGGGTCTTGACCCGGCCATCCATCATTTCCGGAAAACCGGTGAGTTCGGAAACATCGCGCACCGGCAGGCCGGCATCGGCCAGCGCCTTGCAGGTGCCGCCGGTGGAAACCAGTTCCACGCCGCTTTCCACCAGCGCGGTGGCGAAGGGCACGAGACCCGTCTTGTCGGACACCGAGATGAGGGCGCGGGTCACGGGACGGATATCGGCGGTCATGGTCAGGCTCCAGCAATATGGCCGCATCCGGCATAAGCCCGGAAGGTGCGGAAGGGGCATCTTGAAAGGGGGCCGCGCGTTTCCTCTTGGCAAGGAAGCCCGGGCACTGCCCGCTCGCCTACCACTAATGCGCGCGGCTCGCCAGAGTGTGTGGTGGCTTTCTCATATGCAAAGGCCGCGCTCCTTGCGGGGCGCGGCCTCTGGGGTCAGTTCATCCTGCATCCGGGTGCCGGAGGGGCAGGGAATCAGTTCGCCTGAGCGGGCTCTTCCTGTGCCGGGGCCTCGGCGGGTGCCTCGGGGGCCGGCTGTTCCGCCGGCGCGTCTGCGGCCGGGGCTTCCTCCGCCGGGGCGGCGGCCACGGTGGGCAGCGGCTTGGGATCGGCCGACAGGGAGTTGAGATAGGCGATCAGGTTGGCGCGATCCTCGGCCTTGGGCAGGCCGGCAAAGGCCATGCTGGTGCCGGGAACCTCAGCCTTGGGATTGGTGAGATAGGTGTTCAGCATCAGCGGATCCCACTTGCCGCCATGGTCCTTCATGGCCTGCGAATAGCTGAAGCCGGGGAAGGTCGCCGTGTCACGGCCCACGACACCATAGAGTTCGGGGCCAACCTTGTTGCCCGCGCCTTCCTTGAAGTTGTGGCAGGCGGCGCACTTCTTGGCGACCTTTTCACCCTTGGAGATGTCCGCCTCGGCGAACAGCTCCTGGATCGAGACCTCACGCGGCTTTTCAGCCTCCGCTCCGGGCGGCAGCACGACAATGTCATAGCCGGGCCGGGCCGGGGCCTCGGGCGTGAAGAGGATGCCGGAGGTGTATCCAAGGCCGAATGCGAGCACCAGCGCGCAGGCAAATCCAACCCCAAGCTTGATCAGAAATCGAAAAACGTTCATCGGCGTTTCGCCCCTCGGACCCCTCAGTCAGCACCGCCCGGCCGGTTCCAGCTCAGGGCGACAGCATGTCGATGGCACGCGCGCAGGCACGCCTGCGCAAGTTGGAACGACACTAAGCACTTTGATTGAAGCGGCGCAACCCGTATTAAGACGCGTCATCTTTGTTGATCCGCCCCGCTCGCGCCCATTGCGCGGGCTGTGCTATCGCAATGGCGTGGTCACTACAGGATCAGGCCGGAACACGCTTATGTCCCCAACTTCTACACTTGTTCTTGTTCCAGCACGCATGGCGGCCTCCCGCCTGCCGGGCAAACCGCTGGCCGATGTAGGCGGGCGGCCGATGATCGTGGAAGTGGCGCGGCGCGCGGTCGCAGCCCGCATCGGGCGGGTGGCGGTGGCCACCGATACGCAGGAAATTGCCGATGCCGTGCGCGCGGCCGGCTATGAGGCCGTGATGACCCGCGCCGATCATCCCTCCGGTTCGGACCGTATCCATGAGGCGCTCGGCGTGCTGGATCCGGCCGGCGCGGTGGAAATCGTGGTGAATGTGCAGGGCGACCTGCCCACCATCGCTCCCGAAGCCATCCGCCGGGCGGTGCTGCCGCTGGAGAATGCGCAGGCGGACATGGCCACGCTGGCGGCGCAGATCCGCGAGGCGGATGAGCGCACGGACCCCAATGTGGTGAAGGTGGTGGGCTCGCCCATCGGGCCGCAGCTGTTGCGGGCGCTCTATTTCACCCGTGCCACGGCCCCTTATGGCGATGGCCCGCTCTATCATCATATTGGCCTTTATGCCTATCGCCGCCGGGCGCTGGAGCGTTTTGTGAGCCTGCCGCCATCGCCGCTGGAGCAGCGCGAGAAGCTGGAGCAGCTGCGGGCGCTGGAGGCGGGCATGCGCATTGATGTGGCGATTGTCGACACCGTGCCGCTGGGGGTGGATACGCCGGCCCATCTGGAACGGGCCCGCGCGATTCTCGCTGAAGAGAACGGTTTCTGAAATCCGGCCGGGGCCGGTCCAGCACATTTCATGAGGGCAGGGACGTGACAGACGAGTCCAGAAAGCGGCGCATCACCTTCCAGGGCGAGGCGGGGGCCAATTCCCATATCGCCTGCCGGGATGTGTTCCCGGATTATGAGGCGGTGCCCTGCGCCACCTTCGAGGACGCTTTCGCGCCGGTGGAAAATGGCACGGTGGAACTGGCCATGATTCCCATCGAGAATTCGGTGGCGGGCCGGGTGGCGGATATCCACCACCTGATGCCGCGTTCCCCCCTGCAGATCGTGGGGGAATATTTTCTGCCGCTGTCGCACCAGCTTCTGGGAGTGAAGGGGGCAAGCCTTGCCACGCTGAAAACCGTGCAGAGCCATGTGATGGCGCTCGGCCAGTGCCGCAAGGCCATCCGCACGCTGAACCTGCGCGCGGTGACCGCCGCGGACACCGCCGGCTCGGCCCGCGAGATCGCCGAGGCGGGGGATGTGACCCGCGCCGCCATCGCCTCGCGCCTTGCGGCCGAGATCTATGATCTGCAGATCCTGTCCGAGAATATCGAGGACGAGAAGCACAACACCACGCGCTTTGTCATTCTTTCGCGGGATGGGCAGTGGGCGCCGGCCGGCAATGGGCCGGTGGTGACCACGCTGGTGTTCCGCGTGCGCAACGTGCCGGCGGCGCTCTACAAGGCCATGGGCGGTTTTGCCACCAATGGCGTGAACATGACCAAGCTGGAATCCTATCAGCTCGACGGGCACTTCACCGCCACCCAGTTCTATGCCGATATTGACGGCCACCCGGATGATCTGCCGGTGAAGCGGGCGCTGGAGGAACTGGCTTTCTTCTCGCGCGAGGTGCGCATTCTCGGTGTCTATCCGGCCAGCCCCTTCCGCCAGAAGGCCCTTCCGGCGGAATAGGCCGGGCTCTTCCGCCCGGGCGGGGCTCGCCGTGTGTCAGGCCCGCTCTCCGGCCATGAAGGCCAGAACCAGATGGCGGGCGATGGCCTCCGCCCCCGGAACGAACAGTTCCTGAGGGTGGTCGCCCGCCAGCATCTGCTCCACCTCATCGCGCGAAAACCAGCGGGCATCCTCGATTTCGGCCGGATCGAGGGTGAGTTCCCCGCTCGCGGCCTCGGCAAGGCAGCCGAGCATCAGGGACATGGGAAAAGGCCAGGGCTGGCAATCCATATAGCGCACGCGGGAGACGCGCACGCCCACCTCTTCCAGAGTCTCGCGGCGCACCGCGTCCTCCATCGTTTCCCCCGGTTCCACGAAACCGGCAAGGCAGCTGTACATGTTGGGCCGGAAATGGGCCGAGCGCCCCAGCAGGCAGCGCTCTCCCGATATCACCAGCATGATGACGGCCGGATCGGTGCGCGGAAAGTGCTGTCCGCCGCAGGAGGGGCAGTCGCGCCGCCAGCCGGAATCGGTCATTTGCGTGCGTGTGCCGCAATTGGAGCAGTAGCGGTGTCGCCCATGCCAGGCCAGAAGGGCCTTGGCGCTGGCCAGCGCGCCCAGCACGCCGGATGGCGCAAGTCCCTCGGCCGCGATGGCGCGCAGCGTGCTGACCTGAAGCCCGGCACCCTCCATCTCCTCCTGACGCGCCGGATCGAAGGAGAAGGCGAAATGGGGCATGTCATCCTGCATCCCCAGAAAAATCGGGCGGCCCCGGCTCCACAGGCGCGCCGCCGTTGCGGGCAGGAAGGCCGCGCCATCTGCACCGATCGCCACCGCCTCGCCCCCCAGCAGGCAGCCGCGCGCCTCCGGCTGTTCAAGCAAAGCGCGCGTGTCGGGGCGCAGATGCGCGGCGCGGTCCAGGCCATTGTGCGTATAGGCGAGGGGCGGATGGAGATCGTCCGCGACGGTGTGCGGGCAGGTATCGGCAGGCATGTGGGGCAATCGCTATGGGCGGTGGCGTGCTGCCCGAACGGGCGGCGGGGAAAGGTTGCACGCGCGCCGGAGGGGCGCAAGCAGCTCTCCTGCCCCATTTTCAGTGGGCAGATATGAGCGGTGAACATTGCACCTGCCGCGGAAAGACATAAGTAAGGGGCCAGTGGGTGCGCCGGGCGTGCCCGTGTGAAAACTGAACCGGCCGGAACCGGGCCGCTTCCCGCCGGAAGCCCCGACCGCCCGAGCGGAGCTTTGGATGCACGCCTCACCCGAAACCATTTATGGCACCACTATTGTCTCCATCCGCAAGGGCAACCGCGTCGCGATCGCCGGCGACGGGCAGGTGACACTCGGACAGACCATATTGAAGGGCAATGCCCGCAAGGTGCGCCGTCTTGGCCGGGGCGATGTCATTGGCGGATTCGCCGGTGCGACGGCGGATGCCTTCACCCTGTTCGAGCGCCTTGAGGCCAAGCTGGAGCAGTATCCCGGCCAGCTTCAGCGCGCCGCCGTGGAACTGGCGAAGGACTGGCGCACCGACCGCTATCTGCGCCGCCTTGAGGCCATGATGATCGTGGCCGATGCCACCATCACCCTCGTGCTCACCGGCACGGGCGATGTGCTGGAGCCGGAAGAGGGCATCACCGCCATCGGCTCGGGGGGCATGTATGCGCTGGCCGCCGCCCGCGCGCTGGCGGACAGGGAGGATGATCCGGAAGTGATCGCCCGTCGCGCCCTGGAAATTGCCGCCGACATCTGCGTCTACACCAACCGCAACATCACGCTGGAAGCCATTTCGGCCTGAGCCTGCGCAGCGCATTTTCCGCGGGGTGTTCCAGCCCTTGCGAGATGAAAATGCACCTTCCCGAAAGGTCGGGCATCTCCCTGAAATGTCAGGAACGGGGACATGCTCCGAGGATCAAGACAAGAGAAGCCTTCCGCCATGAGCGACTTTTCCCCGCGCGAGATCGTTTCCGAGCTCGACCGCCACATTGTAGGCCAGCAGAACGCCAAGCGCGCCGTGGCCATTGCCCTGCGCAATCGCTGGCGCCGCCAGCAGCTCGACGACCGGCTGCGCGAGGAGGTTCTGCCGAAAAACATTCTGATGATCGGCCCCACCGGCGTCGGCAAGACCGAGATCTCCCGTCGTCTCGCCCGCCTGGCCGGAGCGCCCTTCCTGAAGGTGGAGGCGACCAAGTTCACGGAAGTGGGCTATGTGGGCCGTGATGTGGAACAGATCATCCGTGATCTGGTCGAGGTCGGCATCGGCATCGTGAAGGAGAACAAGCGCAAGGATGTGCAGGCAAAAGCGCATCTGGCCGCTGAGGAGCGGGTGCTGGATGCGCTGGTGGGCGCCAATGCCTCCGCCGCCACGCGCGATGCCTTCCGCAAGCGCCTGCGCAGCGGCGAGCTGGATGACAAGGAAGTGGAGATCGAGGTTTCCGCCGGTGCGCCGGGCCTGTCCATGTTCGAGATTCCCGGCATGCCGGGTGGCGGCCAGATGGGCGCCCTCTCGCTGGGCGACATGCTGGGCAAGGCGCTGGGCGGCCGTTCCAAGCCGCGCAAGGTGAGCGTGAAGGAGGCCCATCCCCTTCTGCTGACCGAGGAGGCGGACAAGCTGATCGATCAGGAAGCCACGGTGCAGGATGCGATCCATGCGGTGGAGAATCACGGCATCGTCTTCCTTGACGAGATCGACAAGATCGCCGGCCGCGAAAACCGCTCCGGCGCCGATGTCTCGCGCGAGGGGGTGCAGCGCGACCTGCTGCCGCTGATCGAGGGCACCACCGTTTCCACCAAGCACGGGCCGGTGAAGACCGATCATATCCTCTTCATCGCCTCCGGCGCGTTCCATGTGTCCAAGCCTTCCGACCTGCTGCCGGAGCTTCAGGGCCGCCTGCCCATCCGCGTGGAGCTGGAGGCGCTGACACGGGCCGATTTCGTGCGCATTCTCAATGAGACCGAGGCCAGCCTCGTCAAGCAGTCCATCGCTCTCATGGGCACGGAGGGCGTGACGCTGGATGTGACGCAGGATGCCGTGGAGGCCATTGCCGATGCGGCGGTGGAAGTGAACTCCAATGTCGAGAATATCGGCGCGCGGCGTTTGCAGACCGTGATCGAGCGGGTGCTGGACGATCTGTCCTTCTCCGCCCCGGACCGTTCCGGCGAGACTGTCGTGATCGATGCCGAATATGTCCGCTCACGGGTCTCCGATCTGGCGCGCAATGCGGACCTGAGCCGGTTCATCCTCTAGAATGGCCGCCCAGTCGCAACCCGTCCGCCGGAGACGCCCATGCCCCATCTGACTGTCGAATACAGTTCCAATATCGGCCACGCCTGCACCCCGCAGATGCTGCGCAACCTGAACACCGCCCTGATGACATCCGGCCAGTTCGAGGAAATGGCCATCAAGAGCCGCGCGGTGCCGGTGGATGTTTTCGCCATCGGCACGGCGGAAGGCGAGCGCGGCTTTCTGGCGGCGCGCCTGTGCATTCTGAGCGGACGCACGGCGGAACAGAAAAAGCAGCTTTCGGAAATCCTGCTTGAGGCGCTGAAGAAGTCCTTCATGTCGAGCGGTATTCATACCCAGATCACTGTCGAGATTCTGGATATGGACCGCGCCTCCTATGGCAAGGCGATCTTCGGGCCCTGACAGGGGTGATGGAAAGACCCTTCTGAAAACACGCCATGGCCGGCCTGCCCGCCATGGCGTTCATGTTTCAGGGGCGGGCCTTCATCAGCCGGTGGATGGCCAGGGCGGAAACCAGCCCGAAGGTTCCGGCGGTGAAGAGCACATAGGCAAAGCCCTGCGAGAACACCATCTGGGCCTGCTGCAAGGCGGCGGCATGGTCGCCCTGCGGCAGGGTGGACAGGAGCTGGGGCCAGTCTCCCGCCGCCACCGCATCGGCCATGGCCGGCTTGTGGGCGCAGGCCGCCCTGTCGGCACAGCCCTGCATCATCAGGGCCCGGATCATGGTGGCCAGAATGCCGGAGAGCACGGCGAAGCCCAGCAGGATGCCGGAGAAACGCGCCGTGGCGCTGATGCCGGATGCCATGCCGGCCCGCTCACGCGGGACCACGCTCATGATGGCTTTCTGCGTTTCCCCGTTCAGCAGGCCGCCGCCGCTGCCCATCAGCGCCATGCCGGGCATGATGATGGCCCATGAGCCAAGCTGGGCGCCGAAGCCCGCCAGAAGATTGCCAATGCCGGTGATGCACAGCCCCAGCACCAGAATCTGCGGGGAGCCGAGAAAGCGCGCCAGAAAGCGCCCGACATAGGGAAAGGCCAGCATGGCCAGCGCGAAGGGCAGCATGGAGAAGCCGGCCACCAGCGCGGGGCGGCCCAGCCCGTTCAGCAGCAGCAGGGGCAGCAGGGAGGCCATCACCTGCGCGCAGGCAGCATAGGCAAACATCGCCCATACGCCGCCCACCAGCCGAGGGTTGGTGAACATGTGGACATCCAGCATGGGGTTCTTCAGCGCCCGCTCCACGGCGATGAAGGCGATGAGGGCGCACAGGCCGGCGGCAAAGCCGGCAAGGGCGACGGGGGTCGTCCAACCCTGTGCCTGCCCCTGCACCAGCCCCCAGGTGAGGCCGAACATGGCGCAGGTGAACAGCGCGATGCCGGCCGGGTCCAGCCGCCGGGTGGTATCGCCATGGGATTCCTCGATCCAGCAGATCACCGCCAGCCCCAGTGTGAGGCAGATGGGCACATTCACGAAAAAGGCCCAGCGCCAGCCGAGATACTGGTCGATCAGCCCGCCCATCACGGGGGCAAGCACCATGGTCAGCCCCATGATGCCGCCCCAGATGGCCCATGCCCGGTTGCGCTCGGCCACATCATGAAAGGTGTGGCCGATGATGGCGAGGGCGGATGACAGCAGGAAGGCCGTGCCCGCCCCCTGCAGGGCGCGCGCCATATAAAGTGTCTGCGGCGAAACCGCGAGGCCGCACAGCAGGGAGGCCAGCGTGAAGACCCCGATCCCGGCAAGAAAGGTCCGCTTGCGCCCGAACCGGTCCGCGATGGCGCCCGCCGGCAGGAGCAGCGAGGCGAAGAACAGCACATAGGCGCTCACAACCCATTGGATATCGGCAAAGGAGGCGCCAAACCCGCGGGCGATGCTGGGCAGCACCATGGCGACGATATTGATGTCCAGCACCGTCATGGCGCAGCCGGTGGAGGCTGTCAGCAACACGAGCATCGGGGCGGTGGAACGGGTGCGGGTCATAGGCAGGGTCTGGGCAGGCTGGTCCACGGCATCTTCAATCAAGTTCGGGGCAGGAAGGGGATTGAAGCCCATCCTGTATTTTTATTCATTTGTGGTTTTTTCCATTTTTATTAGTCTGAACCGAATTATGGGAGAGGCCGGTGGAACTGCGGCATCTGAGATATTTCGTGGCCTTGGCGCAGGAGCTGCACTTTGCGCGGGCGGCGGAAAAGCTGAACATCGCGCCTTCCACCCTCACCGTGCAGATTCAGGAAATCGAGCGCCGTCTCGGGGCGCAGCTGCTGGCGCGCAACAAGCGCACCGTGCGCCTCACGCCGGCAGGAGAGGTGTTTTTGCAGGAGGCCCGCACCGTTCTGGCGCAGTTCGAGCGGGCGCAGAATGCCGGCCGCCGGGCGGGGCGGGGCGAGATCGGGCGGGTGGAAATCGGCTATGTCGGCTCGGCGGCCTATGCCGGTGTGCTCCAGCAGCAGATCCAGCGCTTCTCGCATCAGTGGCCGGGCGTGCATCTGCACGCGGTGGAGCTGCCGATGGAGGATCTTCCGGCCATGATCGAGGATGGACGGATCGATGTCGGCTTCGTGCGCCTGCCCATGGCGCTGCCGTCAGGCTTGCGCAGGCATATTCTGCTGCGGGATTATTTCTGCCTTGCCGTGCCGGCGGCCCATGCACTGGCGCAGCAGGCCGGCACGGTGCAGTCCAGCCTGCTGGCGCAGGAGGGGTTCGTTTCGCCAGAGCAGCAGGCGGGCACTTATGAGGTGGCGCGGCGCGGGCGGTTCGCGCCGCATATCGTCTCCTCCCCCGGCAGCCTGCTGGCGGTGTTGACGCAGGTTTCCGTGGGGGCGGGTGTGTCCGTCATACCCAGCATTGTCCGCAATGTGGTGCATCTGCCGGGCGTGGTTTTCCGCCCCATTGCCGGAGAGCCGATCTTTTCGGAGGTCGCGGCCGTGTTTCGTGCCGCAGACCCCGCGCCCACCGTCTCCCACTTCATGGCCCAGCTTCTGGGCTGCCCGCCGGTGGTGCTGCATCCGCGGGACTGGGCCTGAGGCGGATTTCACCTTTCCCCGCCCGTGCCCGTCTTGCCCGTGCCCGTCTTGCCCGTGCCAGTCTTGCCCATGCCCCCGTCTTGCCGCCGGCACTATCGCAGCCGCCCGCCCTGCGCTTCCCGCGTGCGCATGAAGGTCCATACCACGCGCCGCGTTTCCGGCACTTCCCCGGCGAGCACGAGCTGCGAGGTGCGGCGCGGGCCGGTAGGGCTGGCCAGATAGATGCTTTCCTCGATCATCACCGGCATGCCGGGCGCGGCGAAAGCCCAGGCCTCGCCATTGGGCAGGCACAGCAGAACGGTATGAGGATCATCAAAGCGCTCCACCGAGACGGTGGGGTGCAGATGGAAGCGGATGGCATAGGGAATCGAGGGGTCATCCGGGCTGGGCCGGGCATTGCCCTCAATGGCGATCAGCATGTCCTCGCCATCCAGGCGGCTGCCATCCTGCGCCAGACGCCAGGAGCGGCGGTGAATGGTGCCGAAGGCCGCGCTGTAGCCATCATGGCTGGCGCGCAGCAGAATGGCTTCATTGCGGGCGCCGCGCTGCACCTCCACATGGCCGGGCCCTTCAATGACCGGTGCGCCGAACCAGGCATTCAGGCGCGGCCCGTGCAGGAAGCGGCAGGAGGAGGTATCCGCCACCACCAGCGTGGAATGGGCGGCACTGGCGCGGGCGACCTGCCGCCACACATCCTGGTTCACCGCCGCCATGCCGCAATTCACCACAAGCTGGTTGCGCCCGGAGGAAAACTCGAAGGACAGGCAGCTGGCATGCGCCTCATGGCTCACCGTGAAGGGCGGCGGGGCGCCGGTATCGGCAATGAGAACCGTCCCCGCCGCATCAAGGCGCTGATAGCCGCTATAGGGCGCATTGGAGACAGGTGCGCCACGGGCATCATCGAAAGACAATATGGTGGCGAGCTGGTCGCCCGCCGTCAGTCCCATGCCGTGGAACAGGGCAAAGGCCCCGTCTCCATGCCGGAAGAAGCGCAGCATGGGCATCATCCGGTCCATGGCGTTCATCAGGGCGGGCGGAGCAGGCAGATTGCGGGCGGTGTAGGATTGCAGCAGCGGCAGCAGGTCCAGCAGCACATCGATCAGCATGCCGGGATTGCGGGTGATGGGGCCGCCATCGGGCAGGATCTGCCGTTCCAGCTCTTCTTCCAGCCGCCGTTGCGCTGCCCGCAGCAGGCGCGGCTGGTCGGACATGCACAGGCCCGCATAGACCAGCGCGATCAGGGCCTGAAGGCGCGGATAGCCATCCTCCACCCGGTTCAGCATGTGCCGGAGCTGACGCACCTGATGGGTGAGCGAGCGGATGAAGCGGCGGTAGAAGTCCAGCTCCGCATCCTGAAGGATGAACGTGGCCTGGGTGAGCCAGGAGATGACGCGGCGGGCCATCACATCCGGCTGGCTGGCGATCTCGCGCGCCGTACCGGTGCCGCGCATCCAGTCCCCCACCAGAGCGCGGGCATTGGCGCGGGCAATGGTGGTGCCGGCCGCGCGCAGATGGCGCAGCCAGCCAAAGCCGTGCAGCTCCTGCGCCCATTCGTCGGAGGGCGGCTCCAGCTCGAAGACGCTGCTGCCATTCAGGGAAACGGATTTGCCGGCAAAGGAGAAGCGGCCGGAATAGATTTCGCTCGCCAGTTCCGCATCGGCGGTGCGCAGATCCTGCGGCGCGATGAGAAGCCGCTCGGGCACCGGCACCGAGACATAGGCCAGAGCCAGGGCATTGCCGGAGAACCCGCCGGCCAGAGCGCGTGCCTCAACCTTCCCCAGCAGGAGGGCCAGTCGCAGGCGCTCGGCAAGGCTCTCTCGGCTCACGCGGGTCCCCGTTCCGGGCGAAAATCTGGGCGCGGTGGAATGGAAGCGCCCCGCCAGTCCATGCCACATGATTCTGCTCTGTCTCTTGCTTGCACGCATGGGCCAGAGGCTGAGGCCTGCCTGACCCGATGCGTCTTGCGGTCCGCGAGAACGCCTGCGCGCCCTGCGGACCGGGGGCGGCAAGCCTTATCAAATGCGTTCGAGACGGGCCGCGAAGAAGCCATCCAGCCCCGCGCGCTCCACCTCATCCTGCATCCAGTGAATCGGTAGAGTGCGCACATCCCCTTGAGGAGTTATGAACGCGGCCACCTCTTCCACCGCATTCCCGTGGGAAAGCTCTTCCGCACGGACAGGCCGGCGACGCAGATCCCGCCTTTTCGCCAGCAGATGGGCAATCTGCTCCTCGCCTTCCTCCGGCTCCAGCGAGCAGGTGGAATAGACCAGAATACCGCCCGGCTTGAGCAGATCGGCGGCATGGTTGAGCAGGCGGGCCTGCAGGGCGGCAAGGGTGGCGATATCGCCGGGCCGCTTGGTGAGGGCGATATCGGGATGGCGGCGCAGCGTGCCGGTAGCGGTGCAGGGAGCATCCAGCAAGATTGCATCGAACGGCCCGCCGACATAGCTGCCGGCATCGGCCTCCAGCACACGGGCCGACAAATGGAGCCGGTTCAGATTCTCGGTGAGGCGACGCAGGCGCGCGGCGGAACGGTCAATCGCCGTGACCCGCGCCCCGGCCGCCACAAGCTGGGCGGTCTTGCCGCCGGGCGCGGCGCACAGGTCTGCCACATCCAGCCCCTTCACATCGCCGAGCAGGCGGGCGGGCAAGGCGGCGGCTGCATCCTGCACCCACCATTCACCCTCCGCGAAACCGGGCAAGGCGCGTATGGCGCCGGCATGCACAAGCCGCACCGTGCCGGTGGGCATCACCGTGCCGGACAGGGTCTGTGCCCATTTCTCCGGGTCGCTCTTCACCGTGATGTCGAGCGGCGGCTCCACCTTGTGCATGGCGCTGATGGCGCGGGCGACATCTTCGCCCCAGGCGCGGGTCCAGCGGGCGCGCAGCCACTCCGGTGTGTCGCTGGTGAGGGAATCAATGCCGTCCAGCAGGGTGTCCTTCTCGCGGGTCAGGCGGCGCAGCACGGCGTTGACCAGCCCGGCGAAGCCGGCAGTGGAGCGGTCCTGCCGGGCCACATCCACGCTCAGGCCCACGGCGGCATGGTCCGGCACATCCATGAACAGGATCTGTGTCGCGCCCACCAGAAGGACGGCTTCAAGGCGCGGGCTGCCCTTGGGGATGCCACGTTCCAGCAGGCGGCCCAGAAGGGCGCGCAGGGTGCCGATTCGGCGCAGCGCCGTGGCAAGGATGTGGAAGGCGAGCGCGCGGTCCCGCGGTTCCAGCTGGTCGCTCAGGCCCTCAAGGGCCTCATCCAGCCCGGCGCCATGCTGGAGAATGCGATCCAGCGCCTCCACGGCGGCGGCGCGGGCGGGCAGTCCGGCAGGGGGGCGGGCACCCTGTCGCGGCGGCTGGCGGGAAGCGCCGCCTCGCGGCGGCTGCGAACGGGGAGGTGTGGAGCGTTTCGACGTCATGAGCGGCATAGAGCACGATCTGCGCCCGCGCGCCATGCGCACGGAAGGCCGCAGGCCGGTTTGTGTGCGGATCCGGATTGGAAGGCATGAAATATGGCCTTGCCGCCCTGGCAGCCTGTTGCCCCGGGGGCCGGTTGCCGCTATGCAGGCGCACCAGTATTTCGCGCGCTTTTTTCAATGCCGCGCAGGCGTGCCCCGCAAGGGCAAGTCCAGCGCGCGTGTTCAACGGGGTGCAAGGGTTCATCGGGATGTTCCGCATCTTCACGTCCAAACGCTTCATGCCGCGCGCGCAGATGCGCCCCGGAGCGCAGCGCCGGCGAAAATGACGCCCGCTCATGCGGCGCGCCGGAGCTCAGCGCCCGGTGTCGCCCATCAGTATCCGCCCGCAAACCCCTCCTTTCAGGAAAGGCACGAGCGATGGCTCGGCTGGTGATGAAGTTCGGCGGCACCTCGGTCGCCAATATCGAACGTATCCGCAATGTGGCGCGCCATGTGAAGCGCGAGGTGGAGGCCGGCCATCAGGTGGCTGTGGTGGTTTCCGCCATGTCCGGCAAGACCAACGAGCTGGTGGGCTGGTGCAAGGAAGCCTCGCCGCTCTATGATCCGGCCGAATATGATGCCGTTGTGGCCTCCGGTGAGCAGGTGACCTCCGGCCTTCTGGCCGTGGCCCTGAACGAGATCGGCATTCCCGCCCGCTCCTGGCAGGGCTGGCAGGTGCCGATCCGCACCGATGACGCCCATGGCGCCGCCCGCATTCTGGATGTGGATGGCGCGCGCCTCGGCGCGGCGCTTGATTCCGGGCAGGTGGCGGTGCTCGCCGGCTTCCAGGGCATCCATGAGGAAAGCGGACGCATCACCACGCTGGGCCGGGGTGGCTCGGATACCAGCGCGGTGGCGGTGGCGGCGGCCCTGAAGGCCGAGCGCTGCGATATCTATACCGATGTGGACGGGGTCTACACCACCGATCCGCGCGTCGTGTCCAAGGCGCGTCGTCTGGAGAAGGTGGCCTTCGAGGAAATGCTGGAGATGGCCTCGCTGGGTGCGAAGGTGCTTCAGGTGCGCTCGGTGGAACTCGCCATGGTGCATAATGTGCGCACCTTCGTGCGCTCCAGCCTCATCGACCCGGACGCGCCCGAGGCGCATGTGGTGGAAAAGGCCGGTACGCTGATTTGTGATGAGGAAGAGATCATGGCCAGCCAGATGGAATCCCAGGTGGTGACCGGCATCGCCTTCGCCAAGGACGAAGCCCAGATTTCCATCCGCGGCGTTGAGGACAAGCCCGGCATCGCCGCCTCTGTCTTCATTCCGCTGGCGGATGCGCACATCAATGTGGACATGATTGTCCAGACCACCTCCGCGGACGGGTTCACGGACATCACCTTCACCCTGCCCACCGCTGATTTCGAGCGCGCCAAGGCCGTGCTCGAAAAGCTGCGCGAGACCATCAAGTTCCGCGAGCTGCAGGGCGATACCGAGGTGACCAAGGTGTCGGTCATCGGCATCGGCATGCGCTCTCACGCGGGCGTGGCATCGCGGGCATTTGGCGCGCTGGCGGCCAAGGGCATCAACATCCGCGCGATCACCACATCGGAGATCAAGGTCTCCTTCCTGATCGACTCGGAATATACCGAGCTTGCAGTCCGGACTCTGCATTCGCTATACGGGCTGGACAGCTGAGGTTGGGCCGGGCCATCCCGGAATGAAATGACCCGACCGGAAGCCTGTTTGGAACAGGCGCCCGGCGGGTCTGGCCTTCGCTGCTGAATGAAGGATGCGGCCGATGCGTGGCACGCTCGGCGGTCCGCGTGTGCTGCTTCGTCGTCTCCGTGAGGTGATGGCCGAGCCGATTCATGCGCAGGAACGCCTCGACAAGATCGTTGTGCTGATCGCTGCCAATATGGTGGCGGAAGTCTGTTCGGTCTATGTGCTGCGCGTTGATGCGGTGCTCGAACTCTATGCCACCGAGGGCCTGAAGGCCGATGCCGTTCACCGCACGGTGATGCGTGTGAACGAGGGCCTTGTGGGCTATGTCGCGCGTGAGGCGCGCCCGCTGGCGCTCTCCGATGCGCAGGGGCACCCGGAATTTGCCTATCGCCCGGAGACGGGCGAGGAAATCTACAACTCCTTCCTTGGCGTGCCGATTCTGCGGGCGGGTGATACGCTCGGTGTTCTGGTGGTGCAGAACCGCGCCCACCGCACCTATACGGATGAGGAAATCGAGGCGCTCCAGACCACCTCCATGGTTCTGGCCGAGATGATCGCCTCCGGTGAGCTGACCGCCCTTGCCCCGCCCGGCGCGGAACCGGCGGTGCGCCGTCCGCTCCATCTCAATGGTGTCGCGCTGGCCGATGGGCTGGGCCTTGGCCATGTGGTGCTGCATGAGCCGCGCGTGACGGTGACCAATGTCATCGCCGATGACGTGCCGCATGAAACCGCCCGGCTGGATGCCGCCATCCACAAGCTGCGCCACTCCATCGACATGCTGCTGGAAGAGGATGGGCTCGGCTCGCCCGGCGAGCACCGCGAGATTCTCGAAGCCTATCGCATGTTCGCCCATGACCGCGGCTGGCTGCAGAAAATGCGCGAGGCGGTGCTCTCCGGCCTGACGGCGGAAGGGGCCGTGGAGCGTGTGCAGTCGGACACCCGCGCCCGCATGATGCGCGCCTCCGACCCCTATCTGCGTGAGCGCCTGCACGATCTGGATGATCTCGCCAACCGCCTGCTGCGCGCTCTGATGGGGCGGGACAAGGTGATGGAGCGGGCGGAGCTGCCCGAGAACGCCATCATCGTTGCCCGCAACATGAGCCCGGCGGCTCTGCTGGATTATGACCGCACCCGTGTGCGCGGCCTCGTGCTGGAAGAGGGCGGCACCACCAGCCATGTCACCATTGTCGCCCGTGCGCTGGGGCTTGCGGCGGTGGGGCAGGTGGACAATGCCACCAGCCTTGCCGATTCCGGTGACCCGGTGATCGTCGACGGGCAGGCGGGTGAGGTGCATCTGCGTCCGCCGGGGGATGTCGAGGCCGCCTATGCCGAGAAGGTGCGCTTCCGGGCCCGCCGGCAGGCGCAATATGCCGCGCTGCGCACCCGTCCCTCGGTGACGAAGGATGGTACCCATATCAAGCTGCTGCTGAATGCCGGCCTGCTGGTGGACCTGCCTCACATGGATGAGACCGGGGCTGCGGGCATTGGCCTGTTCCGCACCGAATTGCAGTTCATGATCGCCTCGGCCTTTCCGCGCATTTCCGAGCAGCTCAACCTGTATCGCGCCGTGCTGGATGCCGCGGGCGAGCGGCCGGTGACCTTCCGCACGCTCGATATCGGCGGCGACAAGGTGCTGCCCTATATGCGGGCGGTGGAGGAAGAGAACCCGGCCCTGGGCTGGCGCGCCATCCGCCTCGGGCTCGACCGTCCGGGCCTGTTGCGCTCCCAGGTGCGCGCCCTGTTGCGGGCGGGTGCGGGGCGTGAACTGCGGCTGATGTTCCCCATGGTGGCGACCACGGCGGAGTTCGATGCCGGACGCGCGATTCTGGAACGCGAGCTGACCCATCTGCGCAAGCATGGCCATGCCCTGCCGGAGCGGGTTTTCGTGGGCGCCATGCTGGAAGTGCCCTCGCTGCTGTTCCAGCTTGATGAAATCCTGACACGGGTGGACTTCCTCTCCGTCGGCTCGAATGACCTGATGCAGTTCCTGTTCGCCGCGGACCGCTCGAATGTGCGGGTTTCGGACCGGTTCGATCCGCTGCTGCCGACGGCCCTGCGGGCTTTCCGCATGGTGGCGGAGGCGGGGGAGCGGCATAACAAGCCGATCACCCTGTGCGGCGAGCTGGCCTCGCGTCCGCTGGAGGCGATCGCGCTGGCGGCTCTGGGCTATCGCCTGCTCTCGGTGTCGCCGGCCTCGCTCGGGCCGATCAAGTCCACCCTGCTGGAGCTGGATGTGGCGGCCGCACGCAGGGTGCTGATGCCGCTGCTGGATGACAATAGCGGCAAGGTGAATATCCGTGCCGCCCTGCGATCTTTCGCCCAGGCCGAAGGATTGCCCCTTTGAGCGGCTTCTGCCCGGCAACACAGCGATGACAATGGACCTGCCTTTTGCCAAGCTCGACCAGCTCGTGGCCCGCCATGCCGAAATCGAGGCCGCGCTCGCCCATGGGGCGGAGGGTGATGAATATGTGCGGCTGGGCCGCGAGTTTTCAGATCTCTCCCCGCTGGTGGAGCAGGTTCAGGCGCTGAAAACCGCCTTGCGCGACCTTGAGGATGCGCGCGAGCTTCTGGCCGATTCCGAATCCGACCCGGAGATGCGCGCCCTTGCCGGGGCCGAGGTGGCGCGGCTTGAGGAGCAGATCGGGCATGAGGCCCATGCCGTGCGGCTCGCTCTGCTGCCGAAGGACGCGATGGATGATCGCGGGGTCATTCTGGAAGTGCGCGCCGGCACGGGGGGCGATGAGGCGGCCCTTTTCGCGGGGGATCTCTACCGCATGTATGTGCGCTATGCGGCCGAACATGGCTGGAGCGTGGAGGTGCTCTCCGAAAGCGAGGGCACCATGGGTGGCTACAAGGAAATCATCGCGGCCGTGAAGGGCCGTGGCGCTTATGCACGGCTGAAGTTCGAGAGCGGCGTGCACCGGGTGCAGCGCGTGCCGGAAACGGAGAGCGGCGGGCGCATCCACACCTCTGCCGCCACGGTGGCGGTGCTGCCGGAAGCCGAGGCGGTGGATTTCGAGATCAATGAAAGCGAGCTGCGCATCGATGTGTTCCGCGCGCAGGGCGCCGGCGGGCAGCATGTGAACAAGACCGAGAGCGCCGTGCGCATCACCCATCTGCCCACGGGCACGGTGGTGGCCGTGCAGGATGACCGCTCCCAGCACCGCAACCGTGCCCGCGCCATGGATCTTCTGCGCGCCCGCCTGCTGGATGAGGAACGCTCCAGGGCGGAGGCCGGGCGTGCGGCGGAACGCAAGGGGCAGGTGGGTTCGGGCGACCGCTCCGAGCGCATCCGCACCTATAATTTCCCGCAGGGCCGGGTGAGTGACCACCGCATCAACCTCACCCTCTACAAGCTGGAGGAGGTGATGGCCGGCACCGCGCTGGATGAGATCATCGACGCGCTGCTGACAGAACATCAGGCCGCATTGCTGGCGGCTCAGGACAATGGCTGATCCGGGCCAGTCGGGACAGGGGGCGGGCATGATGCAGGATGCACAGGACATCCGGGCGCTGCGTCGTCAGATGGTGGCGGAGCTGACGGTCTCCGGCATCCAGACGCCCGAGCTGGATGGCCGCGTGCTGCTGGCGCATGTGCTGGGCTGTGCGCCCGGCGAGATCATCCTGCATGATGAGAGCCCGGTGGAGCCGGATGTTTTCAGCCAGGCCATGGCCCTTCTGGTCCGCCGCATTTCCGGCGAGCCGGTGGCGCGGATCCTCGGCCACAGGGAGTTCTGGAGCCTCGATTTCAACCTCTCGCCTGATACGCTGGTGCCGCGCCCGGATACGGAAACGGTGGTGGAGCTTGCGCTGGAGGCTTTCCCTGACCGGGAGGCCCCCTTGCGGATCCTTGATCTGGGGACAGGTTCCGGCGCCATTCTGGCGGCGCTGCTGGTGGAGCGGCCGCGTGCAACCGGCATTGGCGTGGATCTGGCCGAGGGGGCGGCAAGGATGGCGCGCCACAATCTCGGGCTGGCCGGGGTGACTGATCGCGTCGCGCTGGTGGTGGGCAGCTGGGCGCAGTGCCTGACCGGCGGATTCGATCTGGTGGTGTCCAATCCGCCCTATATCCAGCGCTCGGATCTGCCTGTGCTGCCCTGGGAAGTGCGCGCATATGACCCCGAACTGGCGCTGGATGGCGGGGATGACGGGCTGGATGCCTATCGCGCCATATCCGCCGATCTGCCGCGCCTTCTGAAGCCGGGTGCTGTTGCGGTGCTGGAGCTGGGCATCGGCCAGGAAGGGGATGTCGCGGATCTGCTGGAGCAGGCCGGGTTGCAGGTCTGCCGTCCTGCACGCGCTGATCTTTCCGGCATTGCGCGGGCCATTCGTGCAGACAGGCCCCGGCAGGGCCCGCCAGCAATGACTAAATAGGCGGGAAGGCACAAAAAATGCTTGGATCGAACCGGCGAACTGGTTAGTGTCATTACAGGAATCAAGCCGGATCACAGGTCGGCGGCCTGTGCATGTGCTGGATGGCAGTGGTGTTTCCAGCCCGGGAGTGGCAGTGTCTGGTGGCGCGCAAGAGGTCGCAGCGCTCGGGCAAGCCCTTGTCTGGCCGATCTTTCATCGTGGTGATGATGCTCCGGTCCATGTCGGTTCTGGAGCGAAGAGGCAACTGCACTGATATGGTGCGGCACAGAGCTCAATGAGCAGACTGATCCTTATTCTTTGGCACACACCCCATGGTGTCACCTGCGCAGCGGCCCGATAAGGGCAGATGCTGCGTGAACGAAGCCACGTCCTGCATGACGTCGGGCGAGGGTTTCTCAGTGTCGCGGTTTGCGGGTGATCCCTCAGGCCACGGCGAAGCGTACCGGACGCAATGGCGGTTGGAACGCCGCGCGAGTAGAGAACGATCCAGATGAGAAATGGTCAGCAGCAAAAGCGCATGCGGGGTCGCAACAATAACCGTCGCGGCTCCAACCCCCTGACCCGGGTGTATGAATCCAACGGTCCTGATGTGAAGGTGCGCGGCACGGCGCATCACATCGCCGAAAAGTATCAGCAGCTTGCGCGAGACGCCCAGTCTTCCGGTGATCCGGTCGCGGCGGAAAACTACTTCCAGCATGCCGAGCATTATCTGCGCCTGATTGCATCCCTGCAGGGCCAGTTCGCCCCGCAGGCCGCTTATGGCCGTGATGAGGAAGGCGACGAGGAAGAGGTGCAGGAAGACGTTTCCGGCCTCGATGCGCCCCAGCCCTATATGCGCGAACAGAGCCGCGAGGCGCGTGAACCTCGCGAGGCCCGCGAGCCACGTGAACCGCGCGAGCCCCGCGAGAATAGCCGCAACCGGGATTTCCGTGAAAATCGCGACCGGGACAACCGGGACCGCGACTATCGGGAGCGCGAGCCCCGCCAGAGCCAGCCGCGCCGTGCCCCGCGCACGGAAGAGGACAGCGCCCCGCAGGTGCATGAACCGGCCGGTGAGGATGAGGTGGCCGAGGTGATTGCCCCGGTGCCGGTGCCTGCCGCTGCTGCGCCGGCCCCTGCGCGCACCCGCGCGCCGCGCCAGCCCCGCACCCCGCGCGCGGAACCGCGGGCAGAGGGCGAGGACCAGCTTGGCCTGCCGTCCTTCATCACGGGGGCGCCTGTCGTTGCCCGCGAGACCCGCGCGGCGAAGGCCGCCGCTGCTCCCGCCATTGCCGATGAGGCGGAGGACGGGCTTGAGGATACGGGCGAACCGCGCGCCGGCCGCCGTCGTCGCCGCTATCGCTCGCGGCTGGATACGGGTGAGGAAGCGGGCTCGGAGAGCAATGCCGAGGCCGAACCGCAGGTTGCCGTGAATGAGTGAGGGGCGGCCGTTCCGGTCAAGCCCGTATATGTGAATGAAGCCCGGCCCTTGTGCCGGGCTTTTTCCTGTCATGGCCCTCCGCGGGGCGCTTTCCCCCTTGTCGCTCCTGTTTCATCCGTTCGCCTGCCGGAGTTCTGCAGCCGGGCGATGGTGGCGCGTCCCGCTTTTCAGGCACATGAAAAAACCCCGTGAAGCCGGGCTCCACGGGGTTTGAAACAGGGGCCTTCACCGGAAGGCAGGCCCTTCCGGCATCAGCGCATCAGGCATCAGTCCTTGGCGCGTTCCACATAGGAGGCGTCCTCGGTCATCACCACGATGCGGGTGCCGGTGGCGATGTGGGGCGGCACGCTGGTGCGCACGCCATTGGAAAGAATGGCCGGCTTGTAGGAGGAGGAGGCGGTCTGCCCCTTCACGGTCGGCTCGGTCTCGGTCACTTCCAGCACCACGCGGGCGGGCAGCTCCACCGCAATGGGGGTGCCGTTGTGAACGGAGAGCATGCACTCCATGCCTTCCTGCAGATACACCGCCAGATCACCCATCACATCCTTGGTGACGATGAGCTGGTCATAGGTCTCCGGGTTCATGAAGGTGTAACCGTCGGAATCCTCATAGAGGAAGGTGTGCGGACGGTCTTCCACGAAGGCGCGCTCCACCTGCTCGGTGGTGCGGTAGCGCTCGGAGATCTTCACGCCATCAGAGATGCGGCGCATGTCGAGCTGGGTCACCGGGGTGCCCTTGCCGGGATGAATGTTTTCGGCGGTAATGATCACATAGAGCTTGTCATCAATCTCGACAACATTGCCCTTGCGCAGAGAGCTGGCGATAACCTTGACCACGTCGCGTCTTCCTTGAACTGTATGCGGCGGCGGGCCGCCTTATCCATATATTATGGGCGGCACCATAACCATCTTCGCGCCGAGCGCCAGCCTTGTGCGGTGCCTTTGTGCATTTCCGGTGCGGGTAGAAGGATTTTCCTGCGTGAAAAAGGTGTCTGGCTCTTCTTCCACCCCGCTCCCGCACACCAGCCCCTGGTGGGAGAAGGCGCGCCATGCGGATCGCCGGCCCTTTCTGCTGGCGCGCGGGCGCATCACCGCGGCGGTGCGCAACTGGTTTGCGCAGGAGGCGTTTATGGAGGTGGAGACACCCGTGCTCCAGCGCTCGCCCGGCAATGAGGCGCATCTGCATGCCTTCGGCACCTGTCTGCTGGGGCCGGATGGCGCGGTGGTGGATCATCTCTATCTGCGCACATCGCCGGAATTCTCCGCCAAGAAGCTGCTGGCGGCCGGTGAGACGCAAATTTTCGAACTCGCGCGGGTGTTTCGCAACAGGGAGCGCGGGCGCACGCATCATCCTGAATTCACCATGCTGGAGTGGTATCGCGCGGGTGCACCTTATGAGCGGCTGATGGAGGATTGCGCGGCCCTGCTGGCGCTTGCGGCACAGGTGGGCGGGCAAGCCGCCTTCAGCTGGCGCGGCCATGTCTGCGATCCCTTTGCCGAACCCGAGCGGCTGACGCTGAAGGAGGCGTTCACCCGCCATGCGGGGCTTGATCTGGAGCGGTTCTTGCCGGAGCCGGGCGGGAATGCCGCCTCTCTTGTTCCCGCCTTTGCCGCCGCGGTGGCGCAGAGTGGTGTGCATGTGGCGGACGATGATGGCTGGTCGGACCTGTTTTCAAAGGTGCTGGTGACGCATGTGGAACCGCATCTGGGCATGGGGCGGCCCACGATTTTATGCGAATATCCGGTGAGCGAGGCCGCGCTCGCACGCCCCAAGCCTTCCGATCCGCGCTTTTCCGAACGGTTCGAGCTCTATGCCTGTGGCGTGGAGCTGGCCAATGCGTTCGGCGAACTGACAGATCCGGTGGAGCAGCGCCGCCGCTTCGAGCTGGATATGGAGGAGAAGGCGCGCCTGTATGGAGAGCGTTATCCGCTGGATGAGGACTTCCTCGCCGCTCTTTCCGTCATGCCGGCCGCCAGTGGCTGCGCTCTGGGGCTGGACCGGCTGGTGATGCTGGCCAGCGGTGCGCGCAGCATAGAAGATGTGCTGTGGATTGCGGTGGCCGGAGACAGGGGCTGAGGCCTCAGGGGGCCATGCCTGAAAGGGCGCGCAGCATGGGGGCAAGCTTCACCATGCTTTCCTCGAATTCGGCGGCCGGGTTGGAATCGGCAACGATGCCGCCCCCCGCATGGGTCAGCAGCGTGTGCCCGGAGCGGGTGATGGTGCGGATGATGATGGAGGAATCCATGGCCCCGTCAAGGCCGATCCAGGCGATGGAGCCGCAATAGGCCCCGCGCGGAAAGGGCTCCAGCTCATGGATGATTTCCTGCGCGCGGATCTTGGGCGCGCCGGTAATGGAGCCGCCCGGAAACGTGGCGCGCAGCAGGTCGACAGGCCCGAGCCCCGCCTTCAGCCGGCTTTCCACCACCGAGACGAGGTGATGCACGCTCGCAAAACGCTCCAGACCATTGAGCACCGGCACACGCACGCTTCCAAGCTGGGAGACGCGGCTGAGATCATTGCGCATCAGGTCCACGATCATCAGGTTTTCGGCGCGGTCCTTGGCGGAATCGAGCAGTTCACGGGCCAGGGCCTCATCCTGCTCGCCATTCTGCCCGCGCGGGCGCGTGCCCTTGATGGGGCGGGTCTCGACCATCCCCTCGCGGGTCAGCCGCAGAAAGCGTTCAGGCGAGGCACTCATCACCGACACATCCGCGCCGCACCGCAAAAAGGCGGAAAAAGGCGCCGGGCTGAGGCTGCGCAGGCGATGATAGAGCGCAAGATCGCTGAGCCCGTCCGGCATGCGGGCGCTCATCTGCTGGGTGAGATTGGCCTGAAAGATATCGCCCGCGCGAATATATTCGATGACCCGCGCAATGCCTGCCTCGACCTCCGCCCGGCTCTGGTCAGGCTGGAAGCTGGCGCGGATGCTCCAGTCGGCATCAGGCTGCGCTGGCGGCAGGGCGGCAAGGCGCGCCTGAAGGGCACAGGCGCGCTCGGCCGCGCGTCTGGCGCGGGTGGCCGGGTCCCTCTCCGGCGCGCCGGTTGACAGGATGAAACTGCGCTTGTGGAGATGATCGAACGCGATCACCGTATCATAAAGGCCCATGGCCATATCCGGCACGGGGGCATGTGTGGGCCGGGGGGCTGGCAGCCTTTCCAGATGCCGGCCAAGCTCATAGCCCAGAAAACCGATGGCCCCGCCAATGAAGGGCGATGGAACCGCATGCTCTTCTGGCCGATCCATGGCGCAGGCGGCCAGTTCACGTTCGAGCACATCCAGCGGAGAGCCGGCAACCGGAACGCCATCCACATGCACGCCATCGCCTTCGGCAAGGAGGATGCGGAACGGATCGACCGCCAGATAGGACCATTGTGAACGCGGATCCCCGGCCGCGCTGCTGTCCAGAAAGGCGAGCCATGGCGCATCGGCCAGAAGGGCGCACAGGGCCAGCGGGTCGGCATGGGGAATTTCAAGGCTCAACACAGGCGGGGACCGATCTGAAGGACAGGGCTGATCATGATGGGCTGATCCCGTGAATGCAAACTTCCGGCCATATGTTCTGCACAGCTGAAACCATCGCGCGTCGCCACAAGGGCATCTGGCTCAGACAGCCGGAAAGGCCGACCCGCGCGGGCCAGCCTTTCCGGGGGCGGGAAGGGCAGGCCGCTGTTCCGGCCCTGCCAGCGACCCGCCCGTGTCTGAGCTTTTGTGTAAGCTTTTGTCTCAGCCCGGTTTCACGGTCTCCGGCTCATCCTCCACAAGCTCGAAATGCGCATGATGCTTGATATCGCCTGTTTCCGTATCCAGCAGCTCGAAATGGCCGTGGATCTCGATGTCATCCATCAGTCCCTTCCAGAGCGAGGTGCACAGGCCGAGCATCACCAGCAGGAAGGGGGCCGCGGCGATGATCGAGGCGGTCTGCAATCCGTTCAGCCCGCCCATGATGAGCAGCACGGTGGCGGAGCAGCTGGCCAGCAGCCCCCACATGACAACCAGACCCGCCGGCGGCTTCTGTGACCCGTAGGATGAGAGCATGCCCATCACCACGGATGCGGCATCCGCACCGGAGACAAAGAAGATGGCGACCAGAAAGATCGCGACTGTCGAGGTCACGGTGGCCAGCGGATATTGCTCCAGCAGGATGAACAGGGAGATGGCTTCACCATGCTGGGCCACCGCCTCGACCAGTCCGCCGGGGCCGTTCAGTTCGGAATAGAGCGCGCTGCCGCCCAGAATGGCGAACCAGATGAAGGTGACGGCGCTGGGAATGAGCAGCACGCCGGCCACGAATTCCCGGATGGTGCGCCCGCGCGAGATGCGGGCAATGAACACGCCCACGAACGGCGCCCAGGAAATCCACCACGCCCAGTAGAAGATGGTCCATTTCGAGAGCCAGGTGCTGTCGCTGAAGGCGGATGTGCGGAAGGACATGGTGACGATATCGCTGAGATAGTAACCGAGCGCCTCGATCATCGTGTCCATGAAGAACACGGTTGGGCCGAGCGCCACGAGAAACAGCAGCAGGGTGATGGCAATCACCATATTCATGTTTGCGAGAAACTGGATGCCCTTGCCCACCCCCGAAACGGCGGACAGGATGAACAGGGCGGTCAGCACGGCGATGATCGCCACCACGATGGTGGAACTCTGGCCCGTGCCCCACAGATAGTGCATGCCACTGTTGATCTGCTGCGCGCCAAGGCCAAGAGAGGTCGCGGTGCCGAACAGGGTCGCGATCACCGCCAGCGCATCGATCAGGCGCCCGATGGGGCCGTGGATGCGATCACCCAGCAAGGGGTGGAAGGCGCTTGAAACCAGGGTTGGCAAATTCCGGCGATAGCTGAAATAGGCCATGGCCAGCCCGGTCACCGCATAGATCGCCCAGGGGTGGAACGCCCAGTGGAAGTAGGAATACTTCATCGCCAGCAGTGCGGCCTCACGGGTCTTGGGCACTGCCAGGCCATGGGGCGGGGATGCGAAATGGCTGACAGGTTCTGCAATGCCCCAGAACATGAGGCCAATGCCCATGCCCACGGCAAACATCATGCAGATCCATGAAACCGTTGTGAATTCCGGCTTCTCGTCATCATGGCCGAGGCGGATCTTGCCGAAGCGGCTGAAGGCCAGAAATACGGAAAAGGCCAGAAAAAAAGCGGTTGAAACAACAAAGCCCCAGCCAAAGACCCTGATGATCCACGCCAGTACAGCCGTCGCAACCATGCTCAGACTGTCCGGCGCCACGCCCCCCCATATCACAAAGCCCAGCCCGACGGTGAGTGCTGGCCAGAAGACGCCGAAGTTGATTCTTCCGCTTCTTGTGGTGTCCATCCTTGTTGCCTCCTGCAATCGGCACGGACCTTTTTGCTTGCATTGGTTATTGGGTCCGTACTTCTGTCTCGGAGGATATATTCAGCTCTCCCGCATCCCGAAGATAAAACTGGATGGGAGAGGGGGTGTTGGCGCATATTTACTGTCAAATTGTCGCAAACCGTGAGGAAGTGGTGTGCTGATCCGGGAGTCTGTGGCCATATGCGGTGTGAATAGATCTGGATAAATTGGATGGATACTGGTCAACATATGTAAGTTTGCGACATCTGGAGTGAAATGACCGTCCGCTCTTCTGTTTGTCTTGTATGCTGCATAAATGGGCATCCGGTCCATATTTCCGCTGGGGAAGATGCGTGGCGGTTACAGATCCTGCCCAGGCTCGCATCAAAAGGGATGGCGTACGGGCCTGTGCCTGTTCTGGCGGTGTTGTGCGGTTTCCGGCAATTGCGCCAATAAATTGAGCAATTGCATAATTATCGGGCGATGAACCCTGCGGGGGTAGATTTCTTGGCATGAGGATTCATTCGCCAGAGGCGGAAACGCGTGGATGCAAAAGCTGGAACATGCAGCAAAAACAGTTGGTTGGGCTTACAGAATGCCCTGGTTCTTGGTCCATGTGACTTCAACTTCCACATGGTCCAGCACCCCGCGTATGGGTGCATTCGGCTTGCGCAGAACAACCCGCGCCCGCTGCACCGGATCGAAATGCGAGCAAAGCCTTTTCCCGATATCCAGCGCCAGAGTCTCGATCAGAAAGCGGCGGCTGCCTTGTACAATGGCCTGTATCTCCGCAAACACCTCGCCATAGTCGACAGTCCTGGAAACGTCGTCCGACTCCAGTGCATCGCTGGTGGAAACATCGAGTTCAAGGTCAATATAGAAGCGCTGGCCGAGCCTGTTCTCTTCCTCGAATACACCGTGATTGGCGAAGAAAGCACAATTTTTAAGGCGTATGATGTACATTTGGGCACAGTCTCGCGATTCAGCTGCCGAAGTGGAGACCGAAATATCACGTTAGGCGCGCTGATTCTGTATCAAATGCGACATCATCCCCGCATAGAGAAGACAGCCCCTCCGCGTGATGCGCATGGTGACAGGTGCAGGGCATGGATTCGGCGCTCCGGCCGGGATGGGCGCACTGTCAGGGCAGGATGATCGTGCGGCATGTCGCACATCTGCCCGCGCCGGATGGTGGCGGGCCTGTGTGAGCCCCAAGCATTCCGGGAGATGCCTCAGGTGGTTTCGGTGGGTCTTTCGTGGCCGGAAAGAACAATGGCAGGCCCGCAACAGGCTCGTCCGCGATCGTTCTGCTTATTACATTTCCAGTGATGTCGTTAGACTGCGTCCGGTTTGACGCAAACGTCCTGTCCGGTTTGAGGCGTTGCCGCAATACTCCTTGCACTTACAATCGTTGCGAGCGAGCCATGACCCGCTTTTCATTTCCTGCTCTGCTGGCCAACGCCCTGACAGGCCACAAGAACTGGACACCCCAGTGGCCCGATTCCGAGCCGAAGGCCGAATATGATGTCGTCATTGTCGGTGCTGGCGGGCATGGCCTTGGCGCAGCCTACTATCTTGCCAGGGAGCACGGCATCACCAATGTTGCCGTGATTGACAAGGGCTGGCTGGGCGGCGGCAATACAGGCCGAAATACCACAATCATCCGCTCGAACTACCTGTATGATGAAAGCGCAATGCTTTTCGATCATGCCGTGAAGCTTTGGGAAGGCCTGTCGCAGGAACTCAACTACAATGTGATGTTCTCCCAGCGCGGCGTGCTGATGCTGGCGCACAATGTGCACGATGTGCAGAGCTTCAAGCGGCATATTCACTCCAACCGCCTCAATGGCGTGGATAATGAGTGGCTGACTCCGGAAGAGGCCAAGGCCTATTGTCCGCCGCTGAATATCGAGAAGAATGTGCGCTATCCCGTCATGGGCGCGGCGCTTCAGCGTCGCGGCGGCGTTGCCCGGCATGATGCGGTGGCATGGGGATATGCGCGCGGGGCATCCTCCCGCGGGGTGGATATCATCCAGAACTGCGCTGTCACCGCCATCCGCCGTGATGCGAATGGCCGGGTGATGGGCGTGGAGACCCAGAAGGGCTTTATCAAGGCCAGGAAGGTGGCTGTCTCGGCGGCCGGAAACACATCGGTGGTTCTGGACAGTGCCGGCGTGCGCCTGCCGCTGGAAAGCTATCCGCTTCAGGCACTTGTGTCTGAGCCGGTGAAGCCGGTGTTTCCCTGCGTGGTGATGTCGAACACCGTGCACGCCTATATTTCCCAGTCCGACAAGGGCGAACTGGTCATCGGCTCCGGCACGGACCAGTATACCTCCTACAGCCAGCGTGGCGGGCTGCCGCTCATCGAGCATACGGTTTCGGCCATTTGCGAGGTGTTCCCCATTTTCACCCGCATGCGGATGCTGCGCAAATGGGGCGGCATCGTCGATGTGACGCCGGACCGTTCGCCGATCATCGGCAAGACGCCGGTGCCGGGGCTGTATGTGAATTGCGGCTGGGGCACGGGCGGGTTCAAGGCCACGCCCGGTTCGGCCCATGTCTTCGCGCACACCATCGCGCGCGATGAGCCACACCCCATCAACGCCCCCTTCTCGCTTGAGCGCTTCAAGACCGGCCGGCTGATCGACGAGGCGGCCGCCGCCGCTGTCGCGCACTGAGGGACGATGCCATGCTTCTGATCCGTTGCCCCTACTGCAAGGCCGAGCGCCCGGAACTTGAATTCGCCTATGCGGGCGAAGCGCATATCGTGCGCCCGGAAGATCCCTCAAAGCTTTCGGATGATGAATGGCGCGATCACCTGTTCATCCGCACCAATACGCGCGGTCTTCATTATGAACGCTGGCGTCACATCAATGGATGCGGGCGCTTCTTCAATGCCGTGCGCGATACCGTCAGCGACAAATTCGTAATGACTTACGAGGCCGGCCTTCCCCGTCCTGGCGAGGCTGAACTCAAGGAAGCCCAGTCATGAATGACTACCGCATTTCCGGCAAGGGGCGCGTGGACTATGGCAAGCCGGTCCATGTCACCTTCAATGGCACCCGTTTTTCCGGTTATCAGGGCGATACGCTGGCCTCGGTTCTGCTGGCCAATGGCGTGCACCTTGTGGGCCGCTCGTTCAAATATCACCGCCCGCGCGGCATTCTCACCGCCGGCTCGGAAGAGCCGAATGCGCTGGTTGGCACCTATCGCGGGCCGGGCCGTTTCGAGCCCAATACCCGCGCGACCGTTCTGGAAATCTCCGACGGGCTGGTGACCAGCAGCCAGAACCACTGGCCGTCCCTGAGCTGGGATGTGGGCGCGGTGAATGACAGCCTGTACATGCTGTTTTCCGCCGGCTTCTACTACAAGACCTTCATGTGGCCGAAGTCCTTCTGGAACAAGGTCTATGAGCCGATCATCCGTGGCGCGGCCGGGCTTGGCAAGTCGCCGAGCGAGCCGGACCCGGACAGCTATGCCAGCCGTTTCGACCATTGCGACGTGCTTGTCGTCGGTGCCGGGCCTTCCGGGCTTGCTGCCGCGCTTGAGGCAGGCCGTGCGGGTGCCAGGGTCATTCTGGTGGATGAGCAGGCGGAGCCGGGTGGCTCCCTGCTGTCTGAGACCGATGCCTCGATTGACGGGAAGTCTGGCTGGGAATGGCTTGCCGGTGCGGTTGCGGAACTGTCCGCGCTCGGGAATGTCACCATTCTCTCCCGCACCACGGCCATCGGCTATTATCACCAGAACTTTGTCGGCCTGTGCCAGCGCCTGACGGACCATATCGCCAATCCCGCGCCGGGTACGCCGCGTGAACGCATGTGGAGGATCCGCGCCGGGCAGGTGGTTCTGGCGCAGGGCTCCATCGAGAAGCCGCTGGTTTTTGATGGCAATGATCGTCCGGGCGTGATGTTTGCCGGCGCCGCGCGCGCCTATCTCAACCGTTATGGCGTGAAGGTGGGGGAGCGGCCGGTGGTCGTCACCTCCCATGACAGCGCCTGGCTGTCTGCCTTCGATCTGGCACGGGCGGGGGTGAAGGTGTCCGCCATTGTGGATGTGCGCCCGCGGGTTTCCGAACTGCTGAAGCGGACGGCGCAGTCCCTTGGTATCGAGGTGCTTGAGGGCTGGACTGTCACCGGCACCAAGGGCCGGTTGCGTGTCAGCTCCGTGCGGGTCAATCCGGTCAATCGCACGGTGGGCTCGGCCCGGATGATCCCGTGCGATGCGGTTCTGATGTGTGGCGGCTGGACGCCGAGCCTGCACCTGTTCTCGCACACGCGGGGCAAGCTGGAATGGCGGGCCGATGAGCAGACTTTCGTGCCCGGCGAGGCGACGGAAGCCTGCCGGTGCGTGGGCGCCGGAAACGGTGATTTCGGCCTTGCCCGCGCGCTTGCCGACGGGGCAGCCGCCGGTGCCGCTGCCGCAGCCGATACAGGTTTCCGGGCGCAGCCTTCGGGCTATGCCGTTGAGGGCGAAATCGAGCTGACGGGCACCAGCAACCGCGAGCTGCCGACGGATCGCAGCGCCTCCAAGGCCCGCGCCTTTGTCGATTTCCAGAATGATGTGACGGCGAAGGACATCCGCCTTGCGGTGCGTGAGGGCTTCCGCTCCATCGAGCATGTGAAGCGCTATACCACCAATGGCATGGCGACCGATCAGGGCAAGACCTCCAACATCAATGGCCTGAACATTGCCGCCGATGCGCTCAACCGGCGCGCCCCGGCGGTGGGGCTCACCACCTTCCGTCCGCCCTATACCCCCACCACTTTCGGGGCGTTCTGCGGCTATAATCGCGGCCCCCTGTTCGAGGTGACACGCAAGACATCCATCGACAGCTGGGCCGAGGAACAGGGCGCGGTGTTCGAGCCGGTGTCGCTGTGGCGCCGCGCCTGGTACTTCCCCAGGGGGGGAGAGGACATGCACGCCGCCGTGGCACGCGAGTGCAAGGCCGTGCGTGACTCCGTCGGCATCTTTGACGCCTCGACCCTCGGCAAGATCGAGATCGTGGGGCCGGATGCGGCGGAATTCATGAACCGCATGTACACCAATCCCTGGACCAAGCTGGCATCCGGCCGCTGCCGTTACGGCGTGCTTCTGGGTGAGGATGGCTTCATCCGTGATGATGGCGTGATCGGCCGTCTGTCGAGCGACCGGTTCCATGTCACCACCACCACCGGTGGCGCGGCGCGCGTGCTCAACATGATGGAGGACTATCTCCAGACCGAATGGCCAGACCTGAAGGTGTGGCTCACCTCCACCACGGAACAGTGGGCGGTGATTGCCATCAACGGGCCGAACGCCCGAAACCTGATCGCGCCATTCGTCGAGGGCATTGACCTGTCGGAAGAGGCGTTCCCGCACATGGCGGTTGCCGAAGGGCGGATCTGCGGTGTGCCGACCCGTCTCTTCCGCATGAGCTTCACCGGCGAGCGGGGCTATGAGGTGAATGTGCCGGCCCGTTATGGCCGCGCCGTGTGGGAAAAGCTGTTTGAGGCCGGAAAGGCTTTCAACATCACGCCTTATGGCACGGAGACCATGCACGTCCTGCGGGCCGAGAAGGGCTATATCATCGTCGGTCAGGATACCGATGGCACCCAGACCCCGGATGATGCCGGCCTCGGCTGGGCCATCGGCAAGGCCAAGCCGGACTTCGTGGGCAAGCGCTCGCTCACCCGCCCGGACATGCTGAACCCGAACCGCAAGCAGCTTGTGGGCCTGCTGACCAAAGACCCGAAGGTCGTTCTGGAGGAAGGGGCGCAGATCGTTCTCGACCCGAACCAGCCCATTCCCATGAAGATGGTGGGGCATGTGACCTCCTCCTACTGGAGCTCCTCGCTCGGCCGTTCCATCGCCCTTGCGGTGGTGGAGGGCGGCCGCGCCAGGATGGGGCAGACCATCTACATCCCGATGCCTGAACACACGATCAGCGCTGAAATCACCGGGACGGTCTTCTTCGATCCCGAGAACAAGCGGCTCAGCGCATAGGAATCCCGGCCATGCTGAATGAATACACTCCCATTGGTCGCGAGACTGTGAGCTGCAAGGGCGGGGCGCTGCGGATCTCCCCGGCCGATAATCCCGCCCGGTTCAATCTGCGCATTGACCCGGCGCAGCGCGATGCGGCCGCGCGGGTCTTCGGCATTCCCCTGCCGGACACCATTGGCGCCATGACGCAGGCGGATGGAAAGACCGCCCTGTGTATCGGCCCGGACGAATGGTATCTCCTCGCGCCGCAGGCCGGGCAGGAGGACATTGTGCGCGGTTTTGCGGAGCTTTATCCCAGCGTGATCCACAGTCTTGTCGATGTCGGCCATCGCGAGACGGGCATTGTGGTGGAGGGCGAGGCGGCGGCCTGGGCACTGCAATCGGTGCTGGCCTTCAATGTGTCCGCCATGCCGGCAGGATCAGGCTGCCGGACCATCATGGACAAGGCGCAGATCATTCTGCTGCGCGAGGGGACAGACCGCTTCCGCATCGAGGTCTGGCATTCGTTCACACCCTTTGTCTGGCAATTGCTGAAAGCTGTCAGCACCGAACTGCAAAGCGGCGTCTGAGCGCCGCCGGCAGCATTGCGCGCGCGGCCGGGGTGGTCCGCGCGCCTTCAGGATCTCAAGCAGGATCGGATCTCCCGCAGGCCATGTCCGGGGAATGATCCAGGGAGGAAACATGACCTACGCCAATGTTGCCCATTCCATCACCGACAAGCCGATCGCCGAGGCCATCAGCCGTGAACTGGGCCGTCAGCAGAACCAGATCGAACTGATCGCATCCGAGAATATCGTCTCCGTCGATGTGCTGATGGCACAGGGCTCCGTGCTCACCAACAAATATGCGGAAGGGTATCCCGGCAAGCGCTACTATGGCGGGTGCGAGTTTGTCGACGAGGTCGAGACGCTGGCCATCGAGCGCGCGAAGGAACTGTTCAAGGTGGGCTATGCCAATGTGCAGCCCCATTCCGGCGCGCAGGCCAACCAGGCGGTGTTCTTCGCCCTGCTCCAGCCGGGTGAGCGTATCATGGGCATGTCGCTTGCCCATGGCGGCCATCTCACCCATGGCTCTCCGGTCACCATGTCCGGCAAGTGGTTCGATGTGGTGAGCTATGAGGTGCGCAAGTCCGATCAGCAGATCGATTATGAGCATGTGCGCGCCAGGGCGCTGGAAACCCGCCCGAAACTGATCGTGGCCGGGGCCTCGGCCTATCCGCGGGCGATCAATTTCGCCGCCTTCCGTGAGATCGCCGACGAGGTGGGCGCCTATCTCATGGTGGACATGGCCCATTATGCCGGCCTTGTGGCGGCGGGTGTGTATCCCTCGCCCATTCCCCACGCCCATGTGGTCACCACCACCACCCACAAGACCCTGCGCGGCCCGCGTGGCGGCATGATCCTGACCAATGACGAGGCGCTGGCGAAGAAGTTCAACTCCGCCGTCTTCCCCGGAAATCAGGGTGGCCCGCTGATGCATGTCATCGCCGCCAAGGCGGTGGCCTTCGGCGAGGCGCTGCGCCCCGGTTTCAAGGTCTATGCCTCCAATGTCATCAAGAATGCCAAGGCGCTCAGCAACACGCTGATCGCCGGCGGTCTGGATATCGTTTCGGGGGGAACGGATTCCCATATCGTGCTGGTCGACCTGCGCCCCAAGGGTGTGACCGGACGGGATGCGGAGCGCGCTTTGGAGCGTGCGGGCCTGACCTGCAACAAGAACGCCATTCCGTTTGATCCCGAAAAGCCGGCGGTGACCTCCGGCGTGCGGCTGGGCACATCGGCCGGCACCACGCGCGGTTTCGGCGAGGAGGAGTTCCGGCGGGTGGGCGAGCTGATCCTGACGGTCATCGAGTCGCTCTCCCGCGCCGGCGCGGAAGGTGATGCGCAGGTCGAGGCCGAGGTGCTCAAGGATGTGCAGGAGCTGTGCAAGCGCTTCCCCATCTATGGATGAGCGCGTGATGTGACGGGCAGGCCGGCGCTTCGCCAAGAGGCGCTGGCATGCCCTTCAGCCTGCACGGTGCATGTCCCTCCGAGACATGCACCTGAAACCATCTCCCGGACTTCGCCGGATGCCCGGGACGCCCGTCATGCTGGCGGCGAGGAATGCCATGTTTCTCAGCATCTTTGATGTGTTCAAGATTGGTATTGGCCCGTCGTCATCCCATACAATGGGACCGATGACGGCTGCCGTGAGCTTTCTTCACCTGCTGCAAAAGGCAGAAAACGGGGCGCGGGCCGCGCATCTTCAGGCTTTTCTTTATGGCTCCCTCGCCTTTACCGGAAAAGGGCATGCCACAGACCGCGCCGTGGCGCTGGGCCTTCTGGGCTGGCTGCCGGCAGAGCTGGACATGGAGGAAGCCGAGCGGCAGCTCAGGAGGCTTGAAGAGCAGCATCTTCTGCATCCCGAGGGCTTGCCGGCCCTGCGCTTCGATCCGGCAGGGGATATCATATTCGATTATGGTCCGGCCCTGCCGGGTCATGCCAATGGCATGATTTTCAAGGCCTTTGACGCTGAGGGCCAGCTGCTGCTGGAAGAGACTTACTATTCCATCGGCGGCGGTTTCGTTGTCACGGCGGCGGAACGCGAATGCCCCGATGCCATCATTGCCGCAGATGAGGCCATTCACTGGCCCTATCCGTTCGAAACCGCCGCTGCCATGTTGCGCATGGCCCGCGAGAGCGGGCTTTCGATTGCCGACATGAAGCGCCAAAACGAGATCTGCGTGCGCACGCCGGATGAGGTCCAAACGGGTGTGGCGCGCATCTGGTCGGTGATGAATGCCTGTATTGAACGCGGGCTGAGCCGCGAGGGTGAACTGCCCGGCGGCCTGCGGGTGCGCCGGCGTGCCCGCAATATTCACCGCCAGCTCATTGCTGAAATCCAGTCCAATTCAACCCAGCCCCATGCCGCCTATGACTGGCTGAGCGTCTATGCCATGGCGGTGAATGAGGAGAATGCCGCCGGCGGGCAGGTGGTGACATCGCCCACAAATGGTGCGGCCGGCGTGGTGCCGGCCGTGCTGCGCTATTATCTCGACCACTGCCATGATGCAGACCCGGCGCGGGTGGAGGATTTTCTGCTGACGTCGGCGGCCATTGGCGGCCTCATCAAGCACAATGCCTCCATCTCCGGCGCGGAGGCCGGATGCCAGGGCGAGGTGGGGTCGGCCGCGGCCATGGCGGCCGCCGGCCTGTGCGCGGTTCTGGGCGGCACGCCGGAACAGGTTGAGAATGCCGCAGAAATCGCCCTGGAGCATCATCTTGGCATGACCTGTGACCCGGTTGCCGGTCTTGTTCAGGTGCCCTGCATCGAGCGCAATGGCATTGCCGCAAGCAAGGCCGTGGCGGCAGCCTCCCTCGCGCTGCGGGGCGATGGCTCCCACTATATGCCGCTCGACAACTGCATTGAAGCCATGCGCCAGACCGGCGAGGAGATGAATACAAAATTCAAGGAAACCAGTCTGGGCGGATTGGCAGTCAATATTCCAGAGTGCTGATATTTTGATATTTCGTATCATTTATTGTCGATATGCAGAATTTTCCTGTCTGATTTGAGTTTATTGCATGTTTGCGACATGTGATTTCGCGCGCATCATAGCAAAACAGGTCTGGCTGTGTTCAGCTTCAGGCATGGCGGAAACGGGATGCGCCCGAATGTTCCGCCCAAGGAAACACAAGACAATTCAGCGGAGGAAAAGCAGATGAGCAGGAATCGTGGTGTTGTCTATGTCAAGCCCGGTGTGGTTGAGGTCCGCGATATCGAGGACCCGAAATTCTCCACTCCGGATGGGCGTCGCATCGAGCATGGCGTCATCCTGAAGGTGATCTCCACCAATATCTGCGGCTCGGACCAGCATATGGTGCGTGGGCGCACGACGGCGCAATCCGGCCTGGTGCTGGGGCATGAGATCACCGGCGAAATCATCGAGAAGGGCTCTGACGTTGAAATGCTGGAGGTCGGGGATATCGTCTCCGTGCCGTTCAATGTGGCCTGCGGAAGGTGCAGCTGCTGCCGCAGCCAGGATACCGGCGTGTGCCTCACGGTGAACCCCTCCCGCGCCGGTGGCGCTTTCGGCTATGTGGACATGGGCGGGTGGATCGGCGGGCAGGCGCGCTATGTGATGGTGCCCTATGCCGATTTCAACCTGCTGAAATTCCCGGATCGCGATCGCGCCATGTCGAAGATCCGTGATCTGACCATGCTGTCAGATATTCTGCCCACCGGCTTCCATGGTGCGGTGAAGGCGGGCGTGGGCGTTGGCTCCACGGTCTATGTTGCCGGCGCCGGCCCTGTGGGCCTTGCCGCGGCAGCTTCCGCGCGCATTCTCGGGGCTGCGGTGGTGATGATCGGTGATTTCAACCGTGAGCGTCTGGCGCATGCGGAAAAGGTCGGTTTCGTGCCGATCGACCTGTCCAAGAGCGATCGTCTCGGTGACATGGTGGCCGAGGTGATCGGCACGGATGAGGTGGATGCGGCCATTGATGCGGTGGGCTTCGAGGCCCGTGGCCATGCCGGTGGCGAACAGCCCGCCATCGTGCTCAACCAGATGATGGAAATCACCCGCGCGGCCGGTTCCATCGGCATTCCGGGCCTGTATGTGACGGAAGACCCGCTGGCGGTGGATCAGGCGGCCAGGCATGGCAGCCTTTCGCTGAAGTTCGGTCTGGGCTGGTCGAAGGCGCAGACCTTCCACACCGGGCAGACGCCCGTGCTGAAATATAACCGCCAGCTCATGCAGGCCATCCTGCATGATCGTCTGCCCATCGCCGATATCGTCAATGCAACGGTGATCTCGCTTGAAGACGCCGCCAAGGGCTACGAGACCTTTGATCATGGCGCGGCGATGAAGTTCGTTCTGGACCCGCACGGCATGTTGAATGCCGCCTGATCCTGCCGGTCTGTCCTGAAAGGAAAAGCCCTGGCTGGTGAGAACCGGCCAGGGCTTTTTGCTTCAGGGCTATTTTCCCGCCTGCACTCCTCGGTGAGAAGATCATGCCTGCGTCTTGTCTTCCGCATCCTGTGCACTTTCGCTCTGGATGGGAAACCTTGCACTTCGCAGCCGGACCTCATGCGGCGAGCAGCCATAGAACTTCCGGTATGTCTTTGAGAAATGGGAGGCGGATGAAAAGCCGTTTGCAATGGCAATATCCACAATCGGGAGCGCAGTCTGTTGCAGCAGCAGCTTTGTCCGCTCCAGTCGCAGGCGCATATAGAAGCGCGCGGGAGAGCTGCCCACCTCTCCCCTGAATATGCGTTCCACCTGCCGGCGGGTGAGGCCGGCATCGGAGACGAGTTCATCCATGGAGAGGGGGTCTGTCAGGGTTTCCTGCATGCGCTCGATCAGCCGGCGCACGGCGGGATGGTGCTGCTTGATCTGGGGGGAGAATCTGGGGCGCTGGCTTTCGTCGGGGTTGCGGATACGGTCGACAATCGCCCGGTCACACACACTGGCGGCCAGTGCCTCTCCATAGTCATTGCGGATGATGTGGAGCATCATGTCGAAGGAGGCCGCACCGCCTGCGCAGGTGTGAATGCCGCCATCAATCTCGAACAGGGCCGCCTGCACGGAAGCATTCTTGAACTGCTCCACAAAGCTTGGAATATTCTCCCAGTGGATGACACATTTTCTGTTGGCCAGAAGTTGTGCTGAAGCAATCACATGGGCCCCGGTACAAAGACCTGCAATGGAAACGCCGTTCTGCTTGCACTCCCGCAGCCAGGCCTCCACGCTGCGCACGGGATAGCGGTCCACATTCAGGCCGCCGCATACAACGACCATATAGGGCCGGTCCGCATGTCCGGTCTGTTTGCGCTCTGTCGCAATGTCGCTGTCGCAGCGTATGGTGAGACCGCAACTGGCCTGAACCTCCGCGCCATCCACCGAGGCCAGGCGCCACCTGTAGGCATCAAAGCCAAGGGCGGCATTGGCCAGCCGCAGGGCCTCTATCGCGGAGGCAAATGCGATGAGCGTGAATTCCGGAAGCAGATAGAAAACAAACAGACGCCGCACATGATGCGCTTGATCCATAAGAACCATCCGTCGCAAGGCCGCCCGTTGGCAATACGGGCAGGCTCACCGTGAAAGGGGTGCGAACAAGTTTTTGAATATGAAGACATTCTGCCCGCAGCCCGGCGTTGCTTTTGCCCGGCTGAACAGGCTCTCACTGTGTGCTCCGGGCGGCGGACTTGCTAGAACAATTGCGACTTATACATAAGATTTTGAGACATCACGCAGCGCCATGACGCAGGGAAACAGGCCATCTACATGGCCTGATAGACAGGCCCCTCGCCCCCCTGTGGCGGGGCCCAGTTGATGTTCTGGTTCGGGTCCTTGATGTCGCAGGTTTTGCAATGCACGCAATTCTGGGCGTTGATCACCAGCTTGTGGTCTGCATTCTCCTCTACCCACTCATAGACCCCGGCGGGGCAATAGCGGCCGGAGGGGCCGTCATATCGGCCAAGCTCGGATTCCTTCTGCAGTTCCAGGCTGGCGACCTGCAGGTGGACGGGCTGGTTTTCCTCATGGTTGGTGTTCGAGAGAAACACGGAGGACAACCTGTCGAAGGTCAGGACGCCATCCGGCTTCGGATAGGCGATCTTCCTGTGGGCGGATGCGGGCTCAAGAGAGTGCGCGTCGCTCTTGCCATGGGCCAGGGTGCCAAAGAGCGAGCGGCCGAAAAGGTGGTTGGTCCACATGTCCAGCCCGCCCAGGCCAACGCCCACAAGCGTGCCGAAACGCGACCAGAGCGGCTTCACATTGCGCACCCGCTTCAGATCCTTGCCAATGTCGCCGGTGCGCCACTCATTCTCGATCTCCACCGGCTCGTCATTCGCCCGGCCTGCGGCGATGGCGGCGGCAATCTTGTCCGCGGCCAGAATGCCGGAGAGCACCGCATTGTGGCTGCCCTTGATGCGCGGCACATTCACGAAACCCGCCGAACAGCCGATCAGGGCCCCGCCGGGAAAGGTGAGTTTCGGCACCGACTGGTAGCCACCTTCCGTGATCGCCCGCGCGCCATAGGCCAGCCGCTTGCCGCCATCGAATGTCGCGCGAATGGCAGGATGGGTCTTGAACCGCTGGAACTCCTCGAACGGGGAGAGATAGGGGTTCTTGTAGTTCAGATGCACCACGAAGCCGACAACAACCATGTTGTCCTGAAGATGATAGAGGAACGAGCCGCCACCGGTGCTCCAGTCCAGCGGCCAGCCGAAGGAGTGCTGCACCAGACCCTGCTTGTGGTTCTCCGGCCTGATTTCCCACAGCTCCTTGATGCCAATGCCGAATTTTTGTGGCTCGCGCCCCTCGGCAAGCCCGAAATCCTGAATGGCCTGCTTGGCGAGCGAGCCGCGTGCGCCCTCGGCGATCAGCACATATTTTCCCAGAAGGGCCATGCCGCGGGTGAAGTTCGGCCCCGGCTTGAGGTCCTTGCCGATGCCCATGTCGCCGGTGGCCACGCCGGTGACATGGCCGCGCTCATCATGGAGCAGTTCTGTCGCGGCAAAGCCGGGATAGATCTCGACACCCAGCTCTTCCGCCTTGCCGGCCAGCCAGCGGCACACCTTGCCAAGGGACACGACATAATTGCCCTCATTGCCCATGAAGGGGGGCATGAGGACATGGGGCAGGCTGAAGGCGCGCGAGCGGGTGAGCACCATGAACTGGTCATCGCTCACCTGTGTGCGGAAGGGGTGGTCTGCATCCGCGCGCCAGTCCGGCAGTAGCCTGTCTATGCCGACAGGATCGACAACCGCGCCGGAAAGAATATGGGCGCCGACTTCCGCGCCTTTCTCAAGCACCACGACCGAAAGATCCGGGCTCACCTGTTTCAGACGGATTGCCGCTGCAAGGCCGGCCGGGCCTGCGCCGACAATGACCACATCGAATTCCATGCTCTCGCGTTCGGAGCCGGTCACGTCCGTCATGTTTCCCCTCACTCCGCAAGTTCCGCTTGCCGGACTCTTCTTGTGTTGATGTTGCCGGGACAGCTGCTGGCCAATGGCCTCATGTTCCGCCTGCCGGGCCTGCGGCCCGCACACGGCCATGCCCCGGGCACAGGTCTGGGAGGGACGACACATGCCGCCCCGCACGGACCTTTCCGGGCTTATGGCTTATGCTTCCACATCCACCGGTGTTGTCGGGCGCGAGCAGCAGGCCAGAATGTAGCCTTCCTCGATCTCCTCATCGAGAATGCCGCCATTGTGCGACATGACGACCTCGCCCGAGAGCTTCATCACCTTGCATGTGCCGCAGATACCGGACTCGCAGGCCGCCCCGATCCGCACTCCGGCTGATCGCGCCGCCTGCAGCACGGTCTGGCCCGGCGCGCATTCCCCATCCACGCCGGAGAGGGAAAAGCGGATGGGCAGAACATCCTGATCGGCCGCCATTTCAATATCTTCAGGTGTCGCCCCGCCTTCCGGCAGTGCCAGGCCAAAGCTCTCCTGATGATAATGATGCAGATCGAACCCGTGGGCCTTCAGCGCATCCTGCATGGCCTGCATGAAGGGCTCCGGCCCGCAGCAGAAGGCCTCCCGCTCCCGCAGGTCCGGCGCCATCAGGGGAATGCGGGCCATGTCCAGCATCCCGACATGGCCGGACCACACCTTCCGGCCGGCTGTCCTGTCCTTCACAATGAAGTGCAGGGACAGATTGGGCATGCGGGTGGCCAGAAGCTCCAGCTCCTCGCGGAAGAGAATGTCCTGCGGCGTGCGGGCGCAATGCACGAAGGTGATGTCGGTCTGCGGCGCGCAATCGGAGAACCAGCGCAGCATCGACATCATCGGTGTCACGCCGGAGCCGGCGGACAGGAACAGATATCTTGATGCGGGATGGGCAAAATGGGTGAAATGCCCGGCCGGCCCAAAGGCCCGCACCCGGCTTCCCGGGCGCAGATTGTCGAACATCCAGCGCGTGCCGATGCTGGTCGGCTGGGCTTTCACCGTCACCGCGACCGAGAAGGGACGCGAGGGGCTGGAGGACAGCGTATAGGTCCGCATCAGCGGGCCGTCTGCCGTGGGCAGCTCAAGGGTGATGAACTGCCCGGGCTTGTAGCGAAACCATGTGTGGCCATCCGCCCTGAAGGTGAAGGTCTTCACATCCGGGGTTTCATCGGTCACGGAAATCACCTCCAGGGGCTGGAGGTGATCAATCCATGGCTTCATCTCGTCGGGCTGTGTGTCGAGGACGCCATCCATTGTGTGTCCGCCCGTCTTCAGGCGGCAACTTCGCGGATGGGAAGGGGCCTGGTGCCATCCAGACGCGGCTCCAGGAAGCTGGAATACCACTCGACAAACTGCATCACGCCGCCTTCATGCAGGGCGGAATAGGGGCCGGGCTCATAGGCCGGGGAATGGATGCCGCGGGCATTTTCCTCGACGATCTGGCGGTCCTGGTCATTGGTGTGCATCCACACATGGGTCAGCTCATCGAGATCATAGTCGACCCCTTCGACCGCATCCTTGTTGACCAGCCACTTGGTGGTGACCGCCGTCTCGTTCGGGCCGAGCGGCAGCACGCGGAAGGTGACCGCATGGTCGATGAGCACATGGTTCCAGGTGGTGGGATAGTGGAACAGCATGAGCGCGCCGATCCGGTCTGCATTCACCTGCGCGGAGAGGTTCTTCCTCACCGCCGGCCGGCCGCTCATGGTGTAGCTCACCGCATCGCGCAGCAAGGGGGAGCGGATGGCGCGGAACTGGCCGGTCTCGTGGATATTGAACCGGGCCGGCAGGCCCGCCGCCTCGCACTTGGCCCAGTGTTCGGCCATTTCGGGGTCATCGGCGCCGCCGCTCACGCCGGTCACATTCGGGGCTTCAGGGTAGGTCTTGCACAGTTCGGGATGGTTGCCCGCACAGTGGTAGCATTCGCGGTTGTTCTCCCACACCAGCTTCCAGTTGCCCTTTTCGATGATCGTCGTCTCATGGGCAATCTTGGCGTCGGTCAGGTTGTGGGGCGCGAAATAGGGCTCCATCAGCGTGCGGAAAGGCTGGAAATCCGCAGGCTCGTTCGACAGGCAGATGAAGATGTAGCCGGCGACCGTCTGGCAGGCGATGGGCTTGAGGGAGTGGGCCGCGGGGTCAAAGTCCTCCGGCATCTGGCGTGCGAAAAGCAGCTTGCCGTCAAGGTCATAGGTCCACTGGTGATAGGGGCACACCAGCTTTGCGGAGGCGCCCTTCGCGCTGGTGCACACGCGGCTGCCGCGATGGCGGCAGGAATTGTGGAAGGCGCGGATCTCGCCGGTACGGTCACGCACCACGACAACGGGATATTCACCAACCTGCAGGGTGAAGAAATTTCCGGCTTTCGGGATTTCGCAATTATGGCCCGCAAACAGCCATTCGCGATACCAGAACAGCTCCAGATCGACCTTGTAGAAATCCGGATCAATGTAGAAGGGCTGGGGCAGGGAGTGCCCTTCCTTCCGGCCGCGGATCAGGTTCAGCATCTCGTTTCGGACATTCATTTCCGTACCCTACCCTTTATTATTGATCGCCTTTCGGCGAGTTGGCGTCATATATCCTGATGTAGAGCGCATCCCTGAAGTGAATGCTTCGCTCCATGCGTGTCCAGTTTCTGACATCTGCATGGGTGCGGGTTTTTTGGGGATTGTTATTCCCCTTATAGTGTTCCGCTCCTGGTGAAAGTCTTCACCTTCGGATTATGCCAATCTATCAATCTTTGACCGGTTCGCCTTGTCAGCTTGCGACAATCGGTGTTCGCAAAGTTGTCGCGGGAGGGAAATATTTGCGTCTTCCGCCAATTTCCGCTGCGGAAACTGAACTCACGGATTTTTGGTGGATTTTTACAAGCTTTCCCAAAAAAGAAGGGGAGGACTCGTCTCCCCTTCCTTCAGTATTGGCGATGTTCCGTGTGAAGCCGCGATCAGGTGCGGGGCTTCAGGTTCTGGGGGTCATAGAGCGGCTTGTATCCGATGCCGGTGACCTCGACCGGGTAGGTTTCGCCGAAATACTCCACCTGCAGCTTGCGCCCTTCCTGACAATAGGACCAGGGCAGGTAAGCCAGTGCGATATTCTTGCCGATGGAGGGGCCATACACGATCGAGGTGGTGTAGGAGCGACGCCCCAGCTCATCCACGATCGTCTCCCCGGTTTCCGGGTCAAACACCGGCAGGACGCCGACGGGATAGCGGGCGACCCCCTTGCTGTCGACATTGTCGGTCATCACCAGAGTGCACAGCATGGCGGGCTGGTGCTCACGCGCGCGGTACGCGACATGCTTCGCCTTGCCGACGAAATCCGCCTCCTTCACCTTCGGGCGCGACAGGTCGGCTTCAAACAGATTGTATTCGGTCAGCAGGTCCGCATTCTGAAGGCGCAGGCTTTTTTCCAGACGGCGGGAATTGGCATATGTTTCCACGCCGACGGCGATCACGCCGGTGGAGCGCAGCGCATCCCATACGGCAAGGCCATCCTCATAACGCATATGCAGTTCCCAGCCCTGCTCGCCCACATAGGAGATGCGGAAAGCCGTCACATCCTTCCCGGCGATGCGGATGGGGCGAATGGCCGCGAAGGGGAAGTTCTCCGCCTCCAGCGCCGCGGGGTCCTCGACAACCTTCTGCAGGTTGACCCGGGCATTGGGCCCCCAGATGCCGACCGTCACGTATTTTTCGGTGACATCGGTAATGGTGACATCGAAGCCCTTGTCCTGCGCCACGCGCCGCATGTACTGGAAATCGCGCGGGCCGGCATCGGCGCCATTGATGAGACGGCAGCGGTCCGCCATGCGGATGACGGTGAAGTCCGCCCGCACCATGCCCTCGGAATCCAGGAAGTGGGTATAGATGCCCTTCCCGATATTGCCGTCTCCACCGATCTTGGCGACGCACAGCCATTCCAGCAGCGCGACGTGGTCCGGCCCCTCGATGTCGGTGAGATGGAAGTGGGAGAGATTGATGATGCCGCAATCATCGCTCAGCGCCAGATGCTCGGCATTGGAGACGCGCCAGAAATGGCGGTTGTCCCACTCATTCTCGCGCACCGGGACACGGTCGCCATATTTTTCCAGCAGATGCTCATTGGCTGCGTAACCGTGCGCGCGCTCCCAGCCGCCCAGTTCCATGAAGTGGCCGCCCAGCTCCTTTTCGCGCTCATAGAAAGGCGAGCGGCGGATATTGCGGCCCCCCTCAAACGGCTCGCGCGGATGGACCGGGGGATTGTAGATCTTTGCGGCCGTCTCGTAGCACCGCTCCTCGATGTATTTCTCATTGAGCTGGAAGGCGTTGAAGCGGGCGAAGTCGATCCGGTTGTGATCGATGGCGGTGCGGCCATCGGTGATCCAGTCGGCGAGGAGCTTGCCCATGCCGGGGCCGTCCTTCACCCAGATGCCGACGGCATACCACAGGCCGCGCACCTTCTGGCTCTCGCCGATGGAGGGGCCGCCATCGGTGGTGGTCTGGAGCAGGCCGTTGAAGGAATGGCCCTCATTATAGCCCAGCTCGCCCAGAATGGGGGTCAGCTCGATGGCGCGTTCCAGCGGTTCGAGGATCTGCTCCATCTCCAGATCGCGCTGCGAGGGTGAGAGGCGGGCCTCTTCCTTCTCCAGCAGGTCACGGGGATGAACGAGGCGCGGATTCTTCTCCTCATAATAGCCCCACTCGATCTGGCCGCCCTCGGTGGTTTTGGGGTCGCCCGTATCGCGCATATAGGCCGAATTGCCCTGGTCGCGCATCAGCGGATAGCCGATCTCGGCGCCGGTGCCGGCAAATTCAGTATAGGGCCCGAAGAAGGTCAGGGGATGGTCCACCGGCATGACGGGCAGGTCCTCGCCCGCCATCTCGGCGATCAGGCGTCCCCAGAGGCCCGTGCTGACGATGACGATATCGGCGCGAATGGTGCCGCGGCTGGTCACCACGCCCTTGATGCGCCCCTCCTCGATGATCAGGGACTTGGCGGGTGTATTGGCAAAAGCCTTCAGCTTCCCGGCTTCGACGCCCTGATCCACCAGCTTTCCGGCCACCGTCTGCGAACGGGGAATGACCAGGCCCGCATCCGGATCCCACAGGCCGCCCTGCACGAGGCTTTCCTCGACCAGCGGGAATTTTTCCTTGATCTCGGCCGGTCCGATCAACTTTGCGCGGGCGCCGAAAGCCTTGCCGGAGGCAACCTTGCGCTTGATTTCATCCATGCGCTGGTCATCGCCCACGCGGGCCAGCTCGATGCCGCCAATGCGCGCGTAGTGGCCCATCTTCTCATAGAAGTCGACCGAATAGAGCGTGGTCCAGGTGGTGAGCAGGTCATGGCTGACCGCGTAACAGAAATCCGACGCATGGGCTGTCGAGCCGATATCGGTGGGGATGCCCGACTTGTCGATGCCGACAATATCGTCCCATCCACGCTCGATCAGGTGATGCGCGATGGAAGCGCCGACAATGCCACCCAGACCGATGATGACAACCCGTGCCTTCTCCGGGAATGCAGACATTTTTCATTCCTCTTTGTTCGTAAATAGATATTAGCCTGTTTGGCGAAATCAGACGGGCACTTTCACGACAAATCCAGCGGGGGAATTGCCGGAAGATGACAGCCGCATGCGGCTCGGGAGGCTTTCATCGCCCCGCTCCCGAAAGGGGCTGGCAGCATCTTCACAGCTCGGGTGGAGGCAGCTCCTTGCGCACATGCGCGGCCCGCGCGGCGTTGTACATCAGGCTCATGATGGTCATCGGGCCGACCCCGCCGGGAACGGGCGTGATCGCCCCGGCACTGTGTGCGGCCGCGGCAAACTCGACATCGCCGACAAGTCTCTTGCGGCCATCGCGCTCGATGCGGTTGATGCCCACATCGATCACCGTTGCCCCCGGCTTGATCCACGCACCGCGGATCATTTCCGGCTGGCCCACCGCCGCGACCACGATATCGGCCGCGCGCACCTTTGCGGGCAAGTCATGGGTGCGCGAATGGGCGATGGTGACCGTGCAGTTCTCAGCCAGAAGAAGCTGGGCCATCGGCTTGCCCACCAGAATGGAGCGCCCGACGACAATGGCATCCTTGCCGGAAAGCTGGCCCAGCTCGGCCTTCAGCATGAGCAGACACCCCAGCGGAGTGCAGGAGACAAGGCCGGGAAGGCCGGAGGCAAGACGCCCGGCATTCACCAGATGCAGGCCATCGACATCCTTGTCCGGGTCAATCGCCGAAATGACGGCCAGCGTATCGAGATGCCCCGGCAGCGGAAGCTGCACGAGAATGCCATCCACCCGATCATCCGCATTCAGCCTTGCGATCAGATCCAGAAGGTCCTGCTGGCTGGTGGTTTCGGCCAGCTTGAATTCAAAGCTCTCCATGCCGAGCTGGCGCGCCATCCGCCCCTTGGCCGCGACATAGACCTCGCTGGCAGGGTCATGCCCCACCAGAACAACCGCGAGGCCCGGCGCGCGGCCTGTCTTGGCCCTGAAGGCCGGCAGACTGGCGCTGATCTTCTCGCCCAGCGTGCTGGCATGGACCTTTCCATCAATAATCCTGGACGTCATGCGGGTCTTTCCTGAAGATCTTCGCGTCTGTGATGTTCGGCTTTCCGGGTGCGCCGGCCTGTTCGGGGACAGGCCCGGAGCACCGGTTCACGGTGCAAAGAGGGGGCTGGCGCAGGGCCCGGAAGGCCGCCATGACCGCGGGACATGCGCCAGACACCCCGAGTTTCACCCGGGAGGAGAACGTCAGGGGGTGAAGACGACGGTCCGGTGATTGTTGAGCATCACGCGGCCTTCAAGATGGTATTTCACGGCCCGCGCCAGCACGCGGGATTCGATGTCCCGCCCGGCCGCCACGAAGTCGTCGGTGGTCATGGCGTGGCTGACGCGCTCGGTTTCCTGCTCGATGATCGGGCCTTCGTCGAGGTCGGCCGTCACATAGTGCGCCGTTGCCCCGATCAGCTTCACGCCGCGCTCATGCGCCTGGTGATAGGGCTTGGCGCCCTTGAAGCTGGGCAGGAAGGAGTGGTGAATGTTGATGACCATGCCGAACAGGCGGTTGGACATCTCGTTCGAGAGAACCTGCATGTAGCGGGCAAGCACAACCAGCTCCGCGCCGGAATTCTGCACCAGCTCGAACAGGCGCTCCTCCTGCTCGGCCTTGTTCTCCTTCGTCACCTTCCAGTGATAATAGGGGATGCCCTCATGCTCGGCGGCGCGGCGGGCGTCCTCATGGTTGGAGACAATGGCCGCCACGTCCGCATTCAGCCAGCCCACCTTGATCTGGTAGAGCAGATGCAGCATCGCATGGTCGAACTTCGAAACCATGATGATGATCTTCGGGCGGCGGGAGAGATCCTCGATCTTGGTCTTGATGTCGAACCGGTCGATGGCGGGCTTCAGCGCCAGTTCCAGCGTATCGCGGTTGACGGAATCGGGGGCGCTGAACGCAATGCGCAGGAAGAACTGGTTTGTCTGGCGATCCCAGAACTGGTTGGATTCGACAATGTTCGCCCCGCGCGAGGCCAGTGCGGTGGTGACCGCGGCAACGATGCCCGGCTTGTCCTCGCAATTGATCCTGAGGATGTAAGACTTCTCACTCATGACAGGTTCCTCCCTGCAATTCTGGCTGTTTTATTCAGAGCTGGCGCTCAAGCTCGGGAAGAACGTCGAAGATATCTCCCACAAGGCCGTAATCCGCGATCTGGAAAATGGGGGCCTCCTCGTCCTTGTTGATGGCGACGATGACCCGTGAATCCTTCATGCCGGCCAGATGCTGGATGGCCCCCGAAATGCCGCAGGCGACATACAGGTCCGGTGCAACGATCTTGCCGGTCTGGCCCACCTGCCAGTCATTGGGGGCGTAACCGGCATCGACGGCGGCGCGTGATGCGCCCACGGCCGCGCCCAGCTTGTCCGCCACCGGAAGGATGACCGCCTCGAACTTCTCGCGCGAGCCCAGGGCGCGGCCGCCGGAAACGATGATCTTCGCCGAGCTCAGCTCCGGGCGGTCGCCGGCCGAGAGGGCATTGCCAATGAAGCTTGAGAGGCCGCGCCCGGTGCCGGCATGGGCTGTGGTTTCGATCGGGGCCGGGCTGTTCGTGCTTTCCACCGGGCTGAAGCTGGCGGTGCGGACCGTGATGACCTTTGTGGCATCGAGCGCCTGAAGGGTCTGGATGGCATTGCCGGCATAGATGGGCCGCCTGAAGGTATCCGGCGCCACAACCTCGATGATTTCGGAAACCTGCATCACATCCAGCAGGGCCGCCACGCGGGGCAGGATGTTCTTGCCGTTGGTGGTGGCGGCGGCAATGATGGTGTCGTAATTCGCGCTCAGCGAGACGATGAGGTCGGAGACATTCTCGGCCAGCTGGTGGGCCAGCGCATCGCCTTCCACCAGCAGCACGCGGCGCACACCATGCAGCCGCGCGGCCGCTTCCGCGACGGAGCCGGCGGCCTTGCCCGCCACCAGAATATCAATCTCCCCGCCAATCCGGCCGGCTGCGTTCAGGGCGCGGGCCGTCTGGTCGGAAAGGGTGCTGTTGTCATGTTCTGCGATAAGAAGAATAGCCATTTCAGAAATTCCGTTCCGAATTGTCAGATGACGCCGGCCTCGGCCTTCAGCTTGTTGACCAGCTCGGGCACGCTGCCGACCTTGATGCCGGCCTTGCGGGAGGCGGGTTCCTCGGTCTTCAGCACCTTCAGGCGGGGCGCCGTGTCCACGCCGTAATCGGCCGGGGACTTCTCCTCGAGGGGCTTCTTCTTGGCCTTCATGATATTGGGCAGGGAGGCATAGCGCGGCTCGTTCAGCCGCAGATCGGCGGTCACCACGGCAGGCAGGCTCACCTCGATGGTCTGAAGGCCGCCATCGATCTCGCGGGTCACCCGCGCCTTGCCCTCGCCCAGCTCAAGGGCGGAGGCGAAAGTGGCCTGCGCCCAACCCAGCAAGGCGGAGAGCATCTGGCCGGTCTGGTTGCAGTCATCATCGATCGCCTGCTTGCCGAGGATGACAAGGCCGGGCTCTTCCACGGCGATCACCGCCTTCAGCAGCTTGGCGACGCCGAGAGGTTCGACAGTCTCGTCCTGCCGGATGAGGATGGCGCGGTCCGCGCCCATGGCGAGGGCGGTGCGCAAGGTTTCCTGCGCCTGCGCCGGCCCGATGGAGACGGCAATGATCTCGCTGGCCTTTCCGGCCTCCTTCAGGCGGATCGCTTCCTCGATGGCGATCTCGTCAAAGGGATTCATCGACATCTTCACATTCGCGGTGTCGACACCGGAACCATCCGCCTTGACGCGGATCTTCACGTTGAAGTCAACAACCCGCTTGACCGGAACCAAAACCTTCATCGCAAAACCCTCTTTTCCGCATGCACGGCAAGACGTTCCCACCAGGCGATTTTTGAGCACAATCCCGACATGGAAGTCCGTGCGCGTCACAAGAAGACGCGCTCCTCCACATCCCCGCGGACAAATGAAACTGCGTGTTCCAGCACATGTTTCATGTTCCGGTCGGGTTGAAAGCCTTCACGATCGGCACTTATTCTGCACATCGGCCGCGCCATGCGGCTTGACCGCCGGTTGAAACCGGAAGTTGTGCGACAAATAGTGGGTCGTTCGCTCCTGCTGTTTCCAGTAATGCTGTTTATCGCGCCAAATTATTGTATTTAATTGGGAAAATACGATTTTCCATTGGGGCTATTGTTGCGACAGCGGGCGATGTTGAACAGAATGTTTGCGTCAAAGCCGGATTAGCACTACGACATAGAGAAGCTCAAAAAAAATGAGCGGGAGGAAAAATGAAAAAAACAGCTGAAAATCCAAGGGATACACTTGGATCGGCGGTTTCGCGCGGCCTGCGCCAGGCGCCGCACAAGCCCCGTCTTTCCGTCGGATTCATTCTCTCCAAGCGCTTCACCCTGTGCGCCTTCGCCAATTTTGTCGATGTGCTCAGGCTGGCCGCTGATGAGGGAGATCGCAGCCGCCCCATCATGTGCGAATGGAGCGTGCTTTCGGATACATTGCAGCCGGTGCCCTCAAGCAGCGGAATCAACATCCAACCCACTGAAAAGCTTGGGGATCCGCGCAAGTTCGACTATATCGTCGTGATTGGCGGGCTGATGGATGAGATCCCCAATCTCAGCGCCGCCTATACGCATTATCTGCAGCAGGCCGCGCGGGCGGGTGTGCCGCTTGTGGGGGTGTGCACGGGCGCATTCATCCTGCACCGCGCCGGCCTGATGGACGGGTATCGCTGCTGTGTGAACTGGTTCCATCACACCGATTTTCTGGAGCAGTTTGACGGGCTCATGCCGGTGTCGGACCAGATCTTCGTGGTGGATGGCAACCGCCTCACCTGCTCCGGTGGTGCAAGCTCGGCCCATCTTGCAGCCTATCTGGTTGAAAAGCATGTCGGGCGGGCGCAGGCTTCCAAGAGCCTGCACATCATGATCATCGATGGCGTGCAGCAGCCGGAGCGGCCACAGCCGGGCATTCCGCTGGATTTCAGAACTGAAGATCCGATGGTGAAGCGGGCCCTGCTCATCATGCAGCAGAATATCGACAACCCCTTGTCGGTGATGGAGATTGCGCGCCGCATGGGGAACAGCAAGCGCCAGCTTGAACGGCATTTCCGGGCCGCCCTTGGCAGTTCGCCACAGGCCGCTTTTCTGGGCGTGCGGCTGACATTTGCGCGGCGCCTGATTGAAACGACGGACAAGTCTGTCGCGGCCATTGCGGTGGAATGCGGTTTTTGTGATTCATCGCATCTCAGCCGCATGTTCCGCCGGCATTTCAACAGCACCCCGCACGAAATCCGCAAGGGCAAAACCGCTGCTGCGGCCGCCATTGCGCCGGTGCCGAAAATGGATCTGCCGATTGACCTGCCAGCCGTGGCGCGCAATCCCGAATCCATGGGCATGACCGTCTGACGCTCTCACACCCCTCCTGTTTCCGCTTGGAGGGGTGAGGCTGCATCGTGCAGTATCTGTCATCTGCCTTCCCATACGTCGTGGGTGGGGATGCCGGCTCTTGCCCGTTGCAGGAAGTAATGATCCTGATTCATCCTGAAGATATTCCAGAATGATGGAGTATTGATCTGGTATTATTTTCAGATGACGCATTTCCGCACGCCACGCGACGCATATGTTCTATTTTGCTTTGTCGCCTGACCTGATGCTTCCGCCCTGAATGTGCATGGCTTGTCATCTGGGCAGGAGTCCTGAAATGAACGCGAACACAGGTGCGCCCGCACGGCAGCGCCCCAGTCTGGATGAGGCTCCTCTCAAGCCCATTCATATCCTTGCCGCAGCCGCTGTTCTTGGGGGGGCGGCGCTGGATGGTTATGTGCTGGGCATTGTGGGGCCGGCGCTTTCGCTTGCGGGCGGTGAGCTGAGCCTGTCGCCGCTCAGCCAGGGGCTGATTGCCTCCAGCGCGCTGATCGGTGTGTTCATCGGGGGCATCTTCTTCGGAAACATTGCCGATACTTACGGGCGCAGGCCGGTTTTCTCCTGGAACCTGGCGTCCTTCGTCATTCTTTCCATTCTTCAGCTCTTTGTGCAGGATGTCTGGCAGCTTGTGGTCCTGCGTCTGGCGCTGGGGCTGGCCATCGGTGTCGAATATGCCGTGGGCACCTCGGTTCTGGCCGAGTTCTCAAGGCGCAAGGGGCGCGGTGTGCTGCTGGGCACATTCGCGGTGGCATGGCAGATCGGGTTCACCGTCGCCTTCATTGTCGGGGCGCTCTACAAGGGCGATGACTGGCGGCTTCTGCTGGCGACAAGCGCCATTCCGGCCATCATCACCTTCATCCTGCGGATGGGCCTGCCGGAAACGCCGATGTGGCTGAAGGCGCGCGGGCGGGAGGACGAGGCGCGGCGCATCGTGGACCGGCATTTCGGTCCCGAATATGACATTCCGGAGGTGACGCTCAACCGCAGCCGTCCGTCCGTCATCCAGCTGTTCACCGGCCGGAACAAGATGCAGCATCTGTATTCGGGGCTGTTCTGGTTCTGTCAGGTGGGGCCGTTCTTCGCCATTTTCACCTTTATCGGCCCGGTGATGAAATCGCTGGGGTTCGAAGACGGCACGCTGGTGGACATGCTGCTGAACGCGATGCAGATTCTCGGCGCGGTCTTCGGCCTGCTGCTGCTGCACTGGCTCAGCCGCCGCCATTTCGTCATCTGGACCTTCGCCATCATGTTCGCGGCCCTGCTGGCCATCGGGCTGCTGCCGGATGCGCCCTTCTGGGTGATCGTTATCCTGTTCGGCGTCTACATGTTCATCGCGCCGGGGGCGAACAACATCCAGTATGTGTATCCGGCGGAGATCTTCGATACCGAACTGCGGTCCACCGGTGTCGGCTTTTCCGCAGCCTTCTCCAGAATCTCTGCGGCCGGCGCGGTGTATCTGCTGCCCACTTCCCTCGACATGCTGGGCGCATCCGCATCCATCATCATCATGTCCGCATTTCCGCTTGTGGGTCTGCTGGCATCGCTGGCATGGGCGCCTGAGACCGGGAACAAGCAGCTCCTTTGAGGGCTCGCACATATCAGCGGCCGGCATGGATATGCCGGCCGCGACACAAACAGGTTCTGCGGTTCGCCATCGTGGCCCGGAAGGCTATAAGCGCGGCCCGTTACATGGAGTGAGGGCTTTACTGCCATGCGTTGTCTTGTCCAGCGGGTTTCATCCGCATCCGTTTCCATCAATGGTCATGTCGAAAGCCAGATCGGGGAGGGGCTTCTTGTCCTGGTCTGCGCCATGCAGGGCGATACGCAGAAGGATGCCGAATGGCTGGCGCGCAAAGCTGCAAATTTGCGAATTTTCAGGGATGAAGCCCAGCGCATGAACCGTTCGCTGCTGGATGTGGGCGGGGCGGCGCTGGTTGTCAGCCAGTTCACTCTTGCGGCGGAAACAAAGGGAAATCGCCCTGGTTTTTCAAGCGCTTCTGCACCGGAGGAGGGACGTGCGCTCTATGAGCATTTCTCGCGCGAGATGGCCTCTCTGGGGGTGCCGCTCGCCAATGGCGTGTTTGGCGCGGATATGCAGGTTTCGCTAGTAAATGATGGTCCCGTTACAATCTGGCTTGACACGGGCTTGCGCTAGCCCGCCTGATGCACTGCACCCGAACAAGATGCGGGGCACAATGATTATAACGATGATGGGGCTGGAGAGTGGCTGAGAAGACTCATGGTATCAGGCGGTTGCTTGTCGCGAACCGCTCGGAGATCGCGATCCGCGTATTCCGTGCCGCAACAGAGCTGGGTATTGAAACCGTTGCTGTTTATGCCGAGGAAGACCGCCTCTCCCTGCATCGTTTCAAAGCGGACCAGGCTTTCCGTGTCGGGGCCGGCAAGGGGCCGTTGCAGGCTTATCTGAATATCGACGACATCATCTCAACCGCCCTTGAGGCGGGGGTGGATGCGATTCACCCCGGCTATGGCTTCCTTTCCGAAAGCCCGGAATTTGCCGAAGCCTGCGCGAAGGCGGGTATCATCTTCATTGGCCCCTCGCCGGAAACCATGCGCCAGCTGGGCTCCAAGGTCGCGGCGCGTGAACTGGCCATATCGGTTGGTGTGCCGGTGATGCCGGCGACAGATCCGCTGCCGGATGATCCCGATGAGGTGCGCCGTCTGGCCGCTGAAATCGGCTATCCGGTCATGCTCAAGGCGAGCTGGGGCGGCGGTGGGCGCGGCATGCGCCCCATCACCGCCGAGAGCCAGCTTCTGGATGCCGTGGCCACCGCCCGGCGCGAGGCGGCCGCCGCCTTCGGCAAGGACGAGGTATATCTGGAAAAGCTGGTGCAGCGCGCCCGCCATGTGGAAGTGCAGGTGCTGGGGGATACCCACGGCAATCTGGTGCATCTCTATGAGCGGGACTGCACCATCCAGCGCCGTCACCAGAAGGTGGTGGAGCGCGCGCCCGCACCCTATCTGGATGATGCCGCCCGTGAGGGGCTGGCGGAAGCGGCCCTGCGCATCGCGCGCGCATCCAATTATGTGGGAGCCGGTACGGTCGAGTTCCTGATGGATGCCGACACGGGCAAGTTCTATTTCATCGAGGTCAATCCGCGCATTCAGGTGGAGCACACCGTCACGGAAGTGGTGACCGGGCTCGATATCGTGAAGGCGCAGATCCGCATTGCGGAAGGCGGGCATGTTGGCGTGCTGGCGGAAACCGGCATTCCCCCGCAGGCCGACATCACGCTCGATGGCCATGCCCTGCAATGCCGCATCACCACCGAAGATCCCGAGCGCGGTTTTGCGCCGGACTATGGCCGCATCACCGCCTATCGCGGCGCGGCGGGCTTCGGCATTCGCGTGGATGGCGGCACGGCATATTCGGGTGCGGTGGTCACGCCCTTCTATGATGCCATGCTGGAGAAGGTGACAGCCTGGGCGCCGACCCCGGATGAAGCCATTGCACGCATGGATCGCGCATTGCGCGAATATCGCATTCGCGGCGTCACCACCAATCTGCCTTTCCTTGAGGCGGTGCTGAACCACCCCGTGTTCCATGCGATGACCTATACAACGCGGTTCATCGATGACACGCCGGAGCTGTTCAACCTGCCCAGGCGCAAGGACCGGGCAACCAAGCTGCTGACCTCCATCGCGCAGGTCACCGTCAATGGCCATCCGGACATGAAGGGCCGCATTGCGGTGCCGACCCCGTTGCACATGCCGGTCGCGCCGCATTTCAGTGCCGCGCCCGCCGATGGCACCAAGCAGCTTCTGGACCAGCTTGGCCCGAAGGGCTTTGCCCGCTGGGTGCGTGCGCAGAAGCAGGTGCTCATCACCGATACCACCTTGCGCGATGCCCACCAGTCATTGCTGGCGACGCGGATGCGCACGAAGGATCTGGTGCCGGCGGCGGCCTCCTATGCCGCCGGTCTGCCGCAGCTTCTTTCCCTGGAATGCTGGGGCGGGGCCACTTTCGATGTGGCCATGCGCTTCCTGAATGAAGACCCGTGGGAGCGCCTCGCCGCCTTCCGCCAGAGCGCGCCCAACCTTCTGCTGCAAATGCTGCTGCGGGGCGCGAATGGCGTGGGCTACACCAATTACCCGGACAATGTGGTGCGCTTCTTCATCGCCCGCGCCGCGGAGGCGGGGATCGACCTGTTCCGCGTGTTCGATTGCCTGAACTGGGTGGAGAATACCCGGGTGGCGATTGATGCGGTGCTTGAGGCCGGCAAGATCGCGGAAGGCGCGATCTGCTATACGGGTGATGTGCTGGACCCGAACCGGGCGAAATATTCGCTCAATTATTATGCCGGTCTTGCGCGGGAGTTCGAGGCCGCCGGCTGCCAGATGCTCGCCATCAAGGACATGGCCGGCCTGCTGCGTCCCCCGGCCGCCCGTGCGCTGGTGCAGGCGCTGCGTGATGTGACGGACCTGCCCATCCATCTGCACATGCACGACACGTCCGGCATTGGCGGGGCGACACTCATCGCCGCCATCGAGGCCGGGGTGGATGCGATTGACGCGGCCACCGACGCCATGTCCGGCGCCACCTCCCAGCCCTGTCTCGGCTCCATCGTCGAGGCCCTGCGCCATACGGAGCGCGACAGTGGACTGGATGCGGAGGCCATCCGCCAGATCAGCTTCTACTGGGAAGGCGTGCGCGCCCTCTATGCGCCATTCGAGAGCGATCTGCGTTCGGGCGCATCGGAGGTGTATCTGCACGAAATGCCGGGCGGGCAGTTCACCAATCTCAAGGAGCAGGCCCGCTCGCTGGGGCTGGATACGCGCTGGCATGAGGTGGCCCGCGCCTACCGGCAGGCCAATGACATGTTCGGCGACATCATCAAGGTCACGCCCTCCTCCAAGGTGGTGGGCGACATGGCGCTGATGATGGTTGCCCAGAACCTGACCCCGGACGATGTGCTGGACCAGGACCGCGACATCGCCTTCCCCGCCTCGGTGGTGGAGATGCTGCGCGGGGATCTGGGCCAGCCGGCCGGTGGCTGGCCGCAGGCCCTGCAGAAGAAGGCCCTGAAGGGGGAAACCCCGAGCACCGCGCGCCCCGGCGCTTTGCTGGGCGAGGCGGATCTTGCCGCCGCCCGCAAGCAGGCGGAGCAGGATGCCGGACGGGAGGTGAGCGATAATGAGTTCGCCTCATGGCTGATGTATCCCAAGGTGTTCGCCACCTTTGCCCGCGCGGTGGAGGAGGGCGGCCCGGTGACCACCCTGCCCACCCCCACCTTCTTCAATGGCATGCAGCCGGGTGAGGAAGTCGTGGTGGAGCTGGAGCCCGGCAAGGCGCTTGTCGTGCGTCTTCAGGCCATCAGCGCGCCGGATGGCGAGGGCTATGTGAAGCTGTTCTTCGAGCTGAACGGCCAGCCGCGTGTCATCCGCATCGCTGACAAGACCCGCATCGTGAAGGGGGGGCGCCGCAAGGCCGAGGATGGCAACCCGGACCATATCGCCGCCCCCATGGCGGGTGCGATTTCCTCCATCGCGGTACGGGTGGGGCAGAAGGTTTCTTCCGGCGATGCCCTTCTGACCATGGAAGCCATGAAGATGGAAACCACACTGAACGCCCCGCGTGGTGGTGTGGTGAAGGAGATCGTGGCCAAGGTGCGCGACAATGTCGATGCCAAGGATCTGTTGATCATCCTTGAGTGATGGCGCGGCCCGGAGCAGCCCCGCAGATGCGGGCGTGCTCCGGGCGCCCGTGTCGAAACAGGGTTAATTGTTCTTCATTTGTTCCATGCTTTATGCTATGCATGAAGCATGAGCCCGATTGCTTCTCATATCCCCACCCCCTCCCTCCATCAGCCCGCGGGCCTGATGCCGGCGGATCTGTGTGCGGATGGCATGACGGATGCGGTGGTGGAGGCCGGACGGCGGCGCGGAAGAGGGGCCGTTTCCAATGCCACCGGGCGTTTTGAGTCTGCCGCGCGCATTGCCTTTGATGATGGCTGGCAGAGCCTTGAGGATCTGCCGCCTTTCCGCACCGAAGTGACAGCCGAGCGTGCCCGCACGGTCATCACCCGCAATGACTCGCCCGATATCGGGTTCGACCGCTCCATCAATCCCTATCGCGGCTGTGAGCATGGCTGTGTCTATTGCTATGCGCGGCCCACCCACGCCTATCACGGCCTTTCCGCCGGTCTGGATTTCGAGACCCGCCTGTTCGTCAAGCCGGATGCACCGGACCTGCTGCGCCGGGAACTTTCCCACCCGCGCTACAAGCCCAGGGTGATCGCCCTCGGCACCAGCACGGATCCCTATCAGCCGATCGAGCGGCAATATGAGGTGACACGGCGGCTTCTGGAGGTTCTGGCCGAGTTTGGCCATCCGGTGGGGATTGTCACCAAATCCGGTCTGGTGGCGCGGGATATCGATATTCTGGCCCCCATGGCGGAACGGGGGCTGGTGAAGGTGGCCATATCCATGACCACGCTGGATCCGAAGCTGTCCCGGCTGATGGAGCCGCGCGCGGCGAGCCCGCTGCGCCGCCTGTCCACCATCCGCGCCCTGAGCGAGGCGGGCATTCCTGTCACGGTGCTGACCGCGCCACTCATTCCGGCCCTGAACGACATGGAGATCGAGCGTATTCTGGATGCGGCCAAGGCGGCCGGCGCCAGTCAGGCCGGCTATGTCACGCTGCGCCTGCCGCTGGAGGTGGCAGACCTGTTCCGCGAATGGCTGGTGACCCATTTCCCGGACAAGGCCCGCCATGTGCTGGCGCTGGTGCGGCAGATGCATGGGGGCAAGGACTATGACCCCACTTTCGGTAAGCGCATGCGCGGGGACGGCCCCTATGCCTGGACCATCGGCCGGCGGTTCGAGCTGGCGGCCCGCCGCCTGGGCCTGCACGGGCGCGGCGTGAAACTGACAACCGAGCATTTCCACCGTGCGCCGGTGGTTGGCGAGCAGCTTTCGCTGTTCGACTGAGATCAGAAAGGCGCCGGGCCGGCAGGGTCCGCACCGATATCCGGCAGCGTGCCATGTGCATCATCCGGCCCGGTGGCGCAGAACTGCTCCAGCAGCCATGTCGCGCCCGGGCCGGGTGGCGTATCGCGCCGCCAGATGCCGAAGAAGCGGTAGGCGCCGGCGGGCTGGTCGGGCATGTGCAGGCGGCACAATGTGCCATCCACCAGATCCGGCTGCACCAGTGGCAGGGGCATGTTGCCCCAGCCTATGCCTTCGCGCAGCAAGGCGTGTTTCGCACCCAGATCCGCCAGCCGCCAGGTGCGCGGGCTGAGAACGGAAAAGTCCCGCCCGGCGGTGAAGCGGGAGCGATCCGTCAGCACCAGCTGCACATGGTTGCGTCCTGCGCCCGCGGGGATCTGCGCCATGCGGCTCAAGGGATGGTCCGGCGCGGCGACAGGCGCCATCACCACGGAACCCGCCGCCACCCGCTCCAGCTCCCCTATGCCAATCGCCAGATGCCCGGAGATGCCGATAGCGGCTTTTCCATCCAGCACCATGGCGGCCACCGCACCCAGCGCCTCCACATGCAGGCGCAGCGAGACCGTGGGGCAGGCCAGCGCGAAACCGCGCAGCACCCGTGCCAGCCGTTCCGCCGGCAGCATCACGTCCACGGCCAGATCAACCTCCGCCTCCATGCCATCCAGAAGACCCTTCACCCGCGCGCGCAGGCCATCCATGCCCTGTGTCACCGTGCGGGCTTCCGCCAGCACGGCCCGGCCGGCGGCGGTGAGGCGGGGCTTGCGGGTGCCTTCCCGCTCGAACAGGGACAGGCCGAGCTGAAGTTCCAGATTCGAGATGCCATAGCTGATGACGGAAACCGCCCGGTTCAGGCGCCGGGCCGCGCCGGCAAAGCTGCCAGCCTCCACAACCGCCAGGAAAATGCGAAGCTGCTCGAAACTGGGCGTGCCGGGCGCATCCATCTTTTCAACTTTCCTGAACGAAATGAATGAATTTATCCCGCTTCTCTTGAAGGCATACAAGCCCCATCTTCCTCTCAAGACAGGCGCCCGGTGGCGCCGGACATATCGGGAGACGGGAGATGATTGAACTGCGCCCCTTTTCCAGCCTGGGTCACGCCAATCACGGCTGGCTGGATGCAAGACACCATTTCAGCTTCGCGAACTATCACGACCCGGCGCGCATGCACTGGGGCAATCTGCGGGTGTGGAATGATGACTGGATCGCCCCCAAGACCGGCTTTCCGCCGCACCCCCACCGCGACATGGAAATCATCACCTATGTCCGCGAAGGCGCGATCAGCCATGAGGACAGCCTGGGCAACAAGGGCCGCACCGTGGCTGGAGATGTGCAGGTGATGTCTGCCGGCACCGGCATCGTGCATGCCGAATATAACCGGGAGGAGATGCCCACCCGCCTGTTCCAGATCTGGATCATCCCCACCCGCAATGGTGAGGAGCCGGCCTGGGGCACCAAGCCCTTCCCGAAGGGTGAGCGGGGTGGGCGGTTCGTGCCTCTGGCCTCCGGTTTCCGGGAAGACAGCGAGGCCCTGCCCATCCGCACCGATGCGCGCGTGCTGGGCGCAACCCTGAAGGCCGGTGAATCGGTTGAATATACGCTCGGGGCGAACCGCTTCGGCTATCTCGTCCCCGCCACCGGAGAGATCGAGGTGGATGGCGTGCGCGCCCATGCCCGCGATGGCATCGCCATCAGCGCGGTGGAGTGCTTCCGCGTCACGGCCCTTGCCGACAGCGAGCTCGTTCTGGTGGATGCCGCCTGAGGGGAAGGGACAGGGGTCAAGCAGAGGCCGGATCCGGCCTCCATCCGCATTGTCTCTCCGGGCCTGAGGATGGGGCTAGTTCGTGCCGGTGAGGCTGTCCTGCAGGGCTTTCGCCTGAGCGGCACAATCCTGCCTGGGGGCATGGCCGGCGGCGCGAGCCGCAGCCAGCTCGGCACGGGCAGCTTCCATGTCCTGCATGAAATCCGCCCGGCCATGCAGGCGCGCCAGTGTCGCGTGGCTCATCACCCGCGCCTGCTGGATGTCGCTGTACCAGTGGACATTGCAGATCATCCGGCTCTCGCCATAACTCGCGCCGCGCGCCATCAGGGCATTGGCCCGCTCGGGCGCAAGCTCCGAGAGCAGCAGCGCCAGCGTCCATCCGCGCGCCGCATGGGCGGAGGGATAGGAGCCATTGCTGCGCAATGAGTCCTCCTTGTGGGGCGTGCAGCTGGTCTCGCCCCGCGCCACAAACGGGCGGGTGAAGGCATAATGCGTCTTGGCCGCACGGGTGGAGCGGGAGGTATCCCGCATGGCCCGCATCAGCAGCATATGCAGCCGGGGGGTCTGCTGTGCATCGATCTGTACGCCAAGCGCGCAGGAAAATGCCGTGATGGCCCCGCCCTCGCGCAGGTCGGCATCCTGCTGGGCAAGTTCCCAGCGCGGGGTATGCCGCAGGCGGGCGGCGCGGCGGTGCATCTCGTCATTCTCCGCGAAGGCCGGGGTGTCGGGCCGGGGCGGCGGGGGCAGCAGGCTCAGGCTGTCCGGCAGCTCATGCTTCTTCAGATAGCCCTCAGGCTTGGCCGTCTCCGTCTCCTCTGCCCCGGAGCGGGCCGGGATGAAAGCTGCAAGGCCGATGGCGAGAAGCGCCGCGCTCATGCGCCGGCTGAGCGGGTGGGAGGTGCGAGGCATTTTTTCGGCTTCTTCCATGCAAGACGGGGCGATCATCACCATATGGCCGGCTCAGGAGAGTGTATCCGGCTTGCAGCGGGCATGGAAAGTGGCAACATGGATCACGGCCTGCACAGGCGGGCATGGACGTTGAACCACTCCTCTTCTAGAAGTCTGTCGTCGTGCGTGGAAAATCACGCGGGAACGACAGGGCATGCATCACCAAATTGCGTGCCGGAGCAGTATCATCGAGGTGGAGGCCCCTTCAGGTGCAGCAGGAACATGAAACCGGGACTGGCATGAAATCGCTGCGGGTATTGGCCTTCCTCATCCTGGGCGCATTGATGACCTCCATCATCATCGCGCTTCAGCGGGCCTCGGGCGCCTATGTGGCGGAATTTGCCGCAACGCGGACCAGCGAGGCCGGCCATGTGGTGAGCGGCCTGATGATGGCGGAGTATTTCGCCAGGGGAATGCCGGCGCCGCTGGCCTTCGTTTCCGATTATGCGCTGCATTTCCCCGCGGTTGTCCTCGGGGTCTGGCCGCCGCTCTTCTATGTGCTGGAAGGGCTCTGGGTCTCGGCTCTGGGGCCGTCCACTTCCGCGATCCTGCTTCTGCCGGCGGTGCTGGCCGCCTTCCTCATGGTCAGTGCAGGCTGGGCCACGGGCCGGGTTCTGGGGCCGCTGCCCGGTGGCGCGGTGAGCGTGACGCTGCTGGCGCTGGCGCTGATGCGCGAGGCCACCATCGTGGTGGGGCTTGATCTGCCGATGGCGCTGTTCGCCCTGTGGGCGGCGCTGGCCTTTTCCCGTTTTCTGGCCAGTGATGGCGCGCGCGGGGCCGTGCCTTTCGCGCTGCTGGCCAGCGCGGCCATTCTCACCAAGGGCACGGCGGTGCTGCTGCTTCTGCTGCCGCTGGTCGCGGTGGTGCTGTGCGGCCGCTTCCATCTGCTGCTGCGGGCCCGTCTGTGGCTGGCCTATCTTATCATCCTCATTCTGGCCGGGCCGTGGACCATCGGCACCTTCCCGATGGTGCTGGCGGCCCTGCCGGCGCCCTTCGGCTCCTCCTTCATCGTCCATGCCGCGCAGGCCTATGGCCAGGGTCTGGTGGCCGGCACCAGCATCATCCTGCTGGTGCTTGCGCTGGCCGGCATCGTCTTTGCCGCCCTTGAAGGGGCGCGGCGCAAGCCGGGGGCGGAGATCATGGTGAGCGTGGCCGCGCTCGCCATTGCCGGGGCCATTGTGCTGTGCCTCATTCCGCTGGAGATCGAGCCGGTCTCGCTGCTGCCGCTGCTTGCGCCCGTGGTGATGCTGGCGGCCTATGGCCTGATGCGGCTTGCAGGTCTCGTGGTTTCGGGCTGGCCCACCATTATCGGCCTGCTCGTGGCTCTGGTGCTGCTGCTGGTGGGCATGCCCGCCATTCTGGAGCCGGTGAACAAGCCCGGCAACGCCATGGATGAGGCGGCGGAGGCCATGCTGGCGGCTCGCAGCGGCTCATTCTCGGTGCTGGTGGTTTCCGATACGCGCGGCGAGGCGGCGCTGGTGGCCGCCATGGCGCAGCAGGATCAGATGATTCGCTCCTTCGTCCTGCCCGGCAGCACGGTTCTGGCCATTGCCGGACGCGGGCCGGCGGAAGGCGCGGTGCTGTATCCCGATGCGCCTGACCTGATGGCCGGCCTGACGCAGATCGGCCCTGCCTTCATCGTCACGGACCTGCCATCCGATGCCCGCGAGGGCACGGTGCAGGGGGTGATGGCCCGCGCCCTGAAAGACTTTCCGCAGAATTTCGAGCTGCTCGGGCGCTATCCGCGCGGGGATGGCCGGGGTGAGGCGCATCTCTATGCCCTGAAGGGGCAGGACAGCGCGGCGCAGGCCCCCTCCACCGCACCGGCGGGCTCCCCGGAGCCATCTGCGGCGACGGCATCTCCTGAAGGGGCTCCATCCCGGGAGGGGCAGTCTGAAGAGGGGGCGTCTGGGGAGGTGACACCGGAAGCATCCGCCCCTGAAGAGCCTGCCGCCCGGATGCCTTCTCCCGAAGCGCCCGTGCAAGAGCCGTCCGGGGCCGCTGCCCCGGGCAGCCGGCCCTGAGCGCGGTTTCATCCTGCCATGCGTCAACTCAACCATTATGCCGTTTCCGAATGGCTGACAGGCGTGCCTCTGGCCCACCGCCTCAGGCGCGCCCGCAATGTGGTGGTGGACCGGATCTATCGTGACCGGAAGGCGCCGGGGCAGGAGGAACTGGTGCAGCGCCTGCGCCAGCACCGTGAGGGACTGGCCTTCACGGTGGCCTTCAACATGCCGGAGGCCATCTCGCTGCTGATCGCGGCGATGGGCCGCTTCACGCCCGACATGCCGCTGGTGGTGTGCGACAATTCCAGTGATCCGGAAGCAAGGGTGCGCAATGCCGCCATCTGTGCGGCGCATCAGGGCCCGCCCTTCATTGCCTATTGCGACCTGCCTCCTGTACCCTTCAAGGGCGGGCGCAACGGTTCGCGCTCCCATGCCGTGGCGCTGAACTGGATTTTCCATAATCTCGTCCGCCCGGTGGCCCCGCGCGTCTTTGCCCTGCTCGACCATGATCTGGTGCCGCTGGAGCGGGTGGACCTGCGCGCTCTTGTGGCCGATCGTCCCTGCTATGGCATGGTGCGCTCGGAGGGTGATGCCTGGTATCTGTGGCCCGGCTATTGCGTGTTCAATTTCGAGAAGGTAGGCCATCTGCCGCTGGATTTCGGAACCGACACGCCGCTGGGGCTCGATACCGGCGGGCAGAACTGGAGCGTGCTGTATCGCCATCTGGACCGGGCGGCATGCAGCGCGCTGATCCGCCCCATGCGGGTGCCGGATCCGCTCCATGGCCTCAGCGACCATTATCTGATGGTGGACAGCTGGCTCCATGCGGGCGGGGCCGGGCATGGGGGGGAGCTGGCTTTTGCGGCCGTGCGCCGGGCCTATGAGAACGATCCCGAAGGGCTGCTCGCAAATCTGGTGGATGCGCGCTGACGCATGGCTCGCCTGCGTCTGGTGCATGGATCGGTGTGGCTTTGGCTCCACACAACAGGCGGCGCGTGCGGCGTGAGGGGTGGACCGTGGCGCCGGCCTGCCCGCCACCATTGCCGCCCTTCGATAAGGGGCCTATGAAGGCTTGCAGGCCCGTGCGTCACCGCCGGCTGCTGATCCCCCGTCATGCCCCATCCATCCAGGAAGTCTTGCGATGTCTATCGACAGCGCCACCTCAAGAGCAGGCGTGGCCTTCTCGCTCGTGGCATCCGGGCTGTTCGCGCTGCTGTATTATTATGCCGCCCAGCTCGCGCCTCTTGGCTCGGACAAGATCTATGGCTGGCGAATCCTGCTCACCGTGCCTTTCATGGCCGGCTTCATCTTCCTTTCGGGGCGGCGGGCGGATCTGGCGGCGCTGTGGCGCAAGATCCTGCGCAATCCGCGCCTTTGGCCCGGCCTTCTCCTGTCCTCGGCGCTGCTGGGCGTGCAGCTCTGGCTGTTCATGTGGGCGCCGGTGAATGGCTATGCGCTGGATGTCTCGCTGGGCTATTTCCTGCTGCCCCTCACACTGGTGCTGACCGGGCGGATCGTGTTCGGCGAGCGGATCTCGCGCATTCAGCTCATCGCCTGCGCCATTGCGGCGGTGGGGGTCATCAATGAACTGATCTTCGCGCCGCGCATCTCGTGGCCCACCTTCGTGGTGGCCTTCCTCTACCCGGTCTATTATGTGCTGCGCCGCAAGATGGGGACAGATACCCTCGGCGGGGCATGGCTGGACATGGCGCTGAGCCTGCCGCTGAGCATATGGTTCATCCTCGGCCCCCTGCCGGAAGCGGCGCGGGAGTGGGAGGTTCTCACCATCGGCATTCTGGTGGTCGGGCTTGGCCTGCTGAGTGCCGTGGCGCTGGCGCTGATGATTGCGGCGAGCCAGAAGCTCAAGCTCGGCATTTTCGGCCTGCTCAGCTATGTGGAGCCCGCTCTTCTGGTCGTGGTGGCGCTGGTTCTGGGCGAGCGCATCGCCCCCAGCCAGTGGCTCACCTATGGCAGCATCTGGGCCGCCATCGCGCTGATGGCGGGGGAGTCGATCCTCAGGATGCGTCGGGGGTCCGCGCTGCCAAAATCCGCCCCGCCCGAACGGCAGGGATGATGGACCGGCCGGGATGTTCCAGCATCCTCCCGGCCACCTTCAGCACATCTATGCGCGCGGCCGGCAGAGCATGGGGCCATAAATGCCCACGAAGCCGGCAAAGCCCGCGCACCATGTCGCTGCGGCAATCCACATCAGCTCCAGCGCCCATTGCGGAGACAGCGCCATCGCCACCCGCGCCACCAGGGCCACGGTGACCAGCACATAGACCATCCGTGTGCCGGGGGAGGCGCTCAGGGGCTGGCCGCTGTGGCCCAGAGTGGCGCGGGTCATCATCGCCAGTGTCATCAGGCCGATGCTGCCGATGGACCAGACATGCAGGCTGGCTGTCGGTGGCAGAATATCGGGCCACAGCACGCCTGCGCCCATCGCCAGAAAGCCGAGCCCGGTGAACAGGAAGGCGACATGCAGCACCAGCACCAGCGGGTCCGCTCCCGTGCGCCAGCCGCGCCAGCGGGCAAGGCGCAGCAGGCAGCCGGCTCCCCCGGCCAGCAGCATCACGCCGCTCCACCGGGCTTCCGGCGCGCCGATCCAGAAGAGCAGGGCGATGGCTGCCAGAATGAGCAGGGCGGCATCCAGCCTGTTGAAGGCGGTTGGGCGTTCTTCTCCACGCCTGGCCAGCCAGTTTCCGGTGAAGCTGGGCACCACACGCCCGCCAATGAGCAGAATGAGAAAGACGGTGATGGCCATGGCCGCGCGGGTGGAATATTCCGCCATCCCGTGCACATGCGCCTCCAGATGGAAGGACAGGTTGGCCAGGGCCAGCAGCGCCACCAGCGCGATGACCTTGAGGTTGCGCCAGTTGCGCCCGGCCAGAACCTCACGTGCCACGACGGCGCAGAACACCACCAGAAAGGCGACATCCACCCCCATCGCCGCAAGCCAGCCGATCTGTCCGGAGCACAGCACCGCCGCGCGCCCGGCCAGCCACAGCAGGGCCAGCCCCGCCAGCGCCGGACCGGTCACGGGCAGGCGGCCGGTCCAGTTGGGAATGGCGGTCAGCAGAAAGCCGGCGACCACGGCCGCCCCGAAGCCGAACAGCATTTCATGCCCATGCCAGACCAGCGGCGTGAAGGCGGTCGGCAGATCCAGCCTGCCCTCATAGAGCGCTGGCCAGATGGCGATGGCCACCAGTGCAAACAGCCCGCCCCCCAGAAAGAAGGGCCGGAAACCGCCGCGGAGCAGCGCCATGCCAGTATGGTTTCTTTGGGCCTGTGCGGTTCCCATGGTCCTATCCTTCAGGCGCGCCGAAGCGGCCCCGGTCAAAACAGAAACAATCCGTGCGCACCGGCTGTCGCGCCCAGAATGGTGATGGCGGCCAGTGTCAGCAGGATCAGGTGCAGATGGGCGGCCCGACGGAGCGAGGCCTCGGGCGCGGCGCGGGCCGCGGCTTCAAGGCGGTGTTTCAGCAAGGGCTCCACCACGAACACCGCCATCATGAACATCACCCACAAAATGAGCATGGCGCTCATCCACCAGAAGGCCGGGTCATGAAACCGGGCCCACAGGTCCAGCCGCCATGTCATCCAGAACCCGGTGAGGCCGGCCAGGGGAATGGAAAAGCGCACCTGCGCCGCGAAGCGGTGCTCCACCGCCTCGAAGAATTCCGGCCCCGCAAGGCCCGCCCGCCGTCGCGCCAGCGGCAGGATGATGAGGGTGACAAAGGAAACCCCGCCAATCCAGTGCACGATGGAGAGCACATGCAGCGCGCGCGCGAGGGTCACATCATCCATGGTCTGTTCCTGCTCAGGGTCATGATGCGGGCCGGATGAGCCCTGCCGGGATCATATCCGCAAAGGCGGGCAGAAGGCATGTTCCCCCTTGTCTCACCCGCCCAGTGCCGACATGTGCCGGGAGAGGGCCGGGCCGCCATTGCGGGTGATCACGAAATCATGGCCCTTCGGCTTGGCGCGGATGGCGGTGCGAATGGCCGCATGCAGAAGCTCATCCGAAGGCGAGGCGCGCAGCGGGGTTTTCAGGTCGTGCGCCTCTTCCTGCCCCAGGCAGCTGTGCAGAATGCCGGTGGCGCTCACCCGCACGCGGTTGCAGCTTTCGCAGAAATTATGGGTCATGGGCGTGATGAAGCCGATCCGTCCGCCGGTTTCCTCCACCCTTGCATATCGCGCCGGGCCGCCGGTCTGCTCCGGCGTATCCAGAAGGGTGAGGCGGGTTTCGATCTGCGCGCGGAGCCGGTCCAGCGGCAGATACTGGTCGATGCGGTCGACACCCACATCCCCCAGTGGCATGGTCTCGATGAAGGTCAGGTCCATGCCTCTGGAGTGGGTGAAATCGATCAGGTCGAAGACCTCCCTGTCTGTCGTGCCGGCGAGGGCGACGGCATTGATCTTCACCTTCAGCCCGGCATCCAGCGCGGCGCGGATGCCATCCATCACCACCGCCAGCGTGCCGCGCCGGGTGAGGGCGCGGAAGCGGTCCGCATCCAGTGTGTCGAGCGAGACATTCACCCGTCTCACCCCGTGGCGCGCCAGCTCTTCGGCATGGCGGGCGAGCTGGGTGCCATTGGTGGTGAGGGTGAGTTCGCGCAGCTGGCCGCTGGCCAGATGCCGGGAGAGGCCGGCAAACAGGTCCATGATCCCCTTGCGCACCAGCGGCTCGCCCCCGGTCAGGCGCAGCTTGCGCACGCCCAGAGCGACAAAGGCGGATGCCAGCCGGTCCAGCTCCTCGATGGAGAGCACCTGATCGCGCGGCAGGAAACTCATGTCATCCGACATGCAATAGACACAGCGCAGGTCACACCGGTCTGTCACCGAGAGCCGCACATAGGTGATACGGCGGCCGAACAGATCCATCATGGCGCATGAGGAAGGGGCGGCAGCGCTCATGTCATCTCTCCTCGGCATGTTCTGGCGGGGCACTCTGGGCATGGCGCTCGCCTTCCCGATGCTCATGGGGACACAGATGGGATATGGCGGAGACGTCTGCCATATCCAGTTCCAGGAAGGCCGCGATGGCATGCAGGCGCGCGGCGGTCATCGGTTCGCTGGGGGCTGAGAGCAGGGCATCGAGAGGGGGGAGGGCGGCCAGATCCTCGGCGGAGGAAATGGTGGTGCCGAGATTGCGCAAAAGCCCGTCGCCAATGCCATAGATCCAGCCATGAACGGTGATATCCGTCCCGCGTGACCATGCTGTCTTCAGCACCGGCGTGGCGGCCAGCCGGCGCATCTGCAATTCCACATTCAGCTCGCACAGACGGTCCAGCCGCGCTTCGGGGGCGGCGTGGCGGTCGATCTCCGCGCGGTGGCGCACATACAGGTCCACGATGGGGGCGAGCCAATGGTCCACCAGCCCCCCGCCGCCACTGGCATCATCCGCATCCTCCATGGCCCGGCGCACGCCGCCGCAGCCATAATGGCCGCACACCATGATGTGCCGCACACCGATGACGTCGACCGCATATTCCAGCACGGACAGCATGTTCAGATCACTGGAATGGATGACATTGGCGATGTTGCGATGCACGAACAGCTCGCCGGGGTCCAGCCCCACCACGTCATTGGCGGGCACGCGGCTGTCGGAGCAGCCCACCCACAGATAGGTGGGGGCCTGCTGCACGGCCAGACGGCTGAAGAAGGTGGGGTCTTCCTCCGTCTTGTGCCGCGCCCATTTCAGGTTCCGATCGAACAGTTCATGCAGGACGAGATCGCTCGGGTCCCGGCTGGCCTGTCCCATGTCCGCTCTCCCCTTTCAGGCTCAGCCCGGTTCGTGGCCATGATGGTGGTGGTGATGATGGTGGCCGCCGCTCCCCCCGCTGCCGCAGCCGCACCCGCCATGGCCACCGGAACAGCCGCCCTGGTCGAGCCGCTCCTCCTCATCCACGCCGGAGGCGATGAGGGCGGCATCCTCGGCATCACGCGCCATGGACCATTCCAGCATGGTGCGCAGGCAGGTGGCGGCAGGGTCCGTGCTGCGCTCGATGGCTGTCATCAGGGCCAGCCACGCCTCGTCATCCGCACCATCGCTGAAGCGGGCACAGGCGCCGGCGGCATATTCACCCACATTTTCATCCATCACGCCCGCGGCCTGTTCCACCCGCGCGGCCAGGGTCACATCCCCAAGGGCAAACAGCAGGTCGTTCGCGATGCGCTCATCCTGCAACTGGCGCAGCAATGTGCCGAGCAGCATGGGGGCCTCCTATTGCACGAGCGGGCTTGATGCCCCGTCCAGATCGATGCCGGAGATCTCCGCCTGCCCGGCGAGCAGGGAGAGATACTGGCGTACGGCGATATGCCAGGCATGCTCTTCCAGCCGGCTGGCAATTTCGGCCTCCACCGCCTCGAACGGCAGCGCGCGCCCCTCGATGCGATGGGCCACGCGCACAAGATGCACGCCATAGCGTGTTTCCACGGGCTGTGGGTGCACCGTGCCGGGGGTGATGCCGCAGAGGGCAGCCTCGAATTCCGGCACCGTCTGGCCCGGGCCGATCTGGCCAAGGCTGCCGCCCAGCTCCCGCGAGGGACAGACGGAGTGGCTCCGGGCGAGGTCTTCAAAAACCGCGCCGTTCTCAAGCCGGGTCAGCAGGGCCTGCGCCAGTTCACGCGCGGCCTGCCGGGCGCTTTCATCCTCCTGCGGGGCCGGCAGGAGGATGTGGGAGACCTCATGGAGGTCATCGGTGCGGAAGAGGCGCGCATTGCGCTCATAGTAGCGCAGGCAGGTGTCGCGGTCTGCGGTGGGCACCTTCACCTCATGCTCCAGCAGGGTGCGGATGAGGGCTTCCTCATCCGTTTCCCTCAGGCCGTCGGCATCGGTCTGCGGCTCGGCCTCAAGGCCCAGAAAGGCCGCCTGCCTGAGCAGCAGCTCGCGCACCACCAGCGCGCGGGCGGCGGACTCCCAGGCCGCTGTCGGGTTTGGCGCGGCATGGTTCTGGATCTCCCGCGCAATATCCGCGCGGGAGATGGCCACGCCATTCACCGAAACCGGCCCCATCTTGCGCGCCCTGGGCGAGGCTTCGACCTTGCGGACGATTTCCACCATGGCCGTCACTCCGCCGGAGGATTGAAGGAGCGGATATTGCGCGCCACGGGCTTGGCCACCGGGCCGGGCTTGCGCGCCCGCACCACCTGATAGCCCCTGCGGCCCAGATACCAGACCGGCGCGCTCCACACATGCACGAGGCGGGTGAAGGGGAAGACCAGCAGGATGGAGAGCCCCAGCAGGATATGGACCTTGAACAGCGGGTTCACATCCAGAATGTAGGAGGCCGCCTCGGGATGCAGGGTGATGATGCCCTGTGCCCAGAACATGAACTTCTCCATCTCATGCCCGTCCATATGCTGGAGCGAGATGAAGATGGTGGAGAGGCCCAGGGTGAGCTGCACCCACAGGATGAGCAGGATGGCCGTGTCGCCGAAGCTGGAATTGGCGCGGATGCGCGGATCGAACAGGCGCCGGTGCGCCAGCATCGAGATGCCGATGAAGCAGATGACGCCGGCAATGCCGCCGATCGTCACCGCCATGGCCTGCTTGGTGCTGGGTTCGATGTCGAGCATCTCGAACACCCAGATGGGGGTCAGCAGGCCACCGGCATGGCCGATGAAGATGACCAGTATGCCGATATGGAACATGTTGGAGCCCCAGCGCAGCTGCCGGCGGCGCAAAAGCTGCGAGGAGCCTGTTTTCCAGGTATATTGCTCGCGGTCGAACCGCATCAGCGAGCCGAGAAAGAACACCGTGAGGGCAAGGTAGGGATACCAGCCGAACAGGGCGTCATTGATGGCCTCATAGGCTGTGAGGCCGGACATGGTGAAACCGGACATGGCCTTGTCTCCCTCAGGTGGCGGATTGGCGCACGTCGCGGCGCGCGGCGCGCAGCTGGGTGCGGAAACGGTCGACGGAGCAGCCATCCATGGCATCGCCGGGGCCGAAGGTGACCACCGTTTCCTCCCATTCCTTGTCCAGCGCCTCGAAATCGGGCGCGGGGGCCTGCACGGTGCCGGCATTCACCAGCGGGACGCTGGCCGTTTCACCGGCCAGCCTCCGCAGCACCGTGAAAATGGCTGCATAATCAGAATGATGCTCCACAAGGCGCTGCTCGATCTGCTCCAGAATGTGGGAGACATCCTTCAGCAGGTCGTGTGCCTCATCCCATGGGCGGGTGGAGAGGAACTCCAGAAACAGGGGCAGATAATCGGGCAGCTCATTGGATGCCACGAAAAGCCCGCCCTTCTCATAGAGCCCGGCCAGATCCACCATCGCCTGTCCGCGATCGCGGCTTTCCCCGTGCACATGCTCGAACAGGTGCAGGGAGAGGCGGCGGGTGCGGTCGAACAGGGCCACATAGGTTTCCTGCACGGCATAGAGATCATCCTGCCCGAGCCGTTCCAGCAACGGGGAGAGGCTGGCGCGCATGGCGTCATCCAGCGCCCTGTCCCGTGTCAGGATTCCGGCCAGTTCGGGCATGGCTTCCACCAGCTCCCCGCGCGGATAGGTGAGGAGCTGCGACAGCACGCGCAGGGTGAGGCCATGCCCTGAAGTCCGGGTTGCGTTGCCCATCATTCCACCTCCATCGGTGTGCGCACCTTCAGATTGGGTCGGGAAGGACTGCCGAACAGGTTGAGTTCGGTCTCTCCACCCGAGCAGCCATTGCCGAAGGAGAAGCCGCAGGAGCCGCGCATGTCGAAGGCATCATCGCCCCATTCGCGATGCGCGGTGGGGATGACGAAGCGATCCTCGTAATTGGCGATCGCCATCATCTGGTACATGTCATCAATGTCATGGCCGGTGAGGCCGACACGGGAGGCAATACTCTCGTCAATGCGTCCGTCCACGGTCTTGGCGCGCATATAGGCACGCATGGCCAGCATGCGCTCCAGCGCCAGGGCCACCGGCTCCTCATTGCCGGCCGTGAGAAGATTGGCGAGATACTTCATGGGGATACGCAGGGAGCGCACATCCGGCATGCCGTCATCCAGCCCCATCTTTCCGGCTTCCGCGGCGGACTGGATGGGCGAGAGCGGCGGCACATACCACACCATGGGCAGGGTGCGGTATTCAGGATGGAGCGGGAAGGCGACCTTCCAGTCCATCGCCATTTTCCAGATGGGCGAGATGCGCGCCGCTTCCAGCCACGCTTCCGGCACGCCATCGGCGCGCGCCTGCGCGATCACGGCCGGATCGTTCGGATCGAGGAACAGGTCGAGCTGGGCCTGGTAGAGGTCCTTCTCGTCCGGCACGCTGGCGGCTTCCTCGATGCGGTCGGCATCATACAGCAGCACGCCAAGATAACGGATGCGCCCCACGCAGGTTTCCGAACAGACGGTGGGCTGGCCGGCCTCGATGCGCGGATAGCAGAAGATGCACTTCTCCGACTTCCCCGAAGACCAGTTGTAATAGATCTTCTTGTACGGGCAGCCGGAAACGCACATGCGCCAGCCCCGGCACTTCTCCTGATCGATCAGGACGATGCCGTCTTCCTCGCGCTTGTAGATGGCGCCGGAAGGGCAGGAGGCCGCGCAGGCCGGGTTGAGGCAATGCTCGCACAGGCGCGGCAGATACATCATGAAGGTGTTTTCGAACTGGCCATAGATATCGGCCTGCACACCCTCGAAATTGATGTCCTTCCGGCGCTTGTCGAACTCGCCGCCGAGGATTTCCTCCCAGTTCGGCCCCCATTCGATCTTCTCGATCCGCTCGCCCGAAACGAGGGAGCGCGGGCGGGCGGTGGGGAAAGCCTGCGATTCCTTCGCATTGTGCAGATGCTCGTAATCGAAGGTGAAGGGCTCATAATAGTCGTCGATTTCCGGCAGGTCCGGATTGGCGAATATATTGGCAAGAATCCGCCACTTCGCGCCGATCTTCGGCTCGATCTTCCCGTTCCTCTTGCGGCGCCAGCCGCCATTCCACTTCTTCTGGTTTTCCCACTCGCGCGGGTAGCCAATGCCGGGCTTCGTCTCCACATTGTTGAACCATGCGTATTCCACGCCTTGCCGGCTGGTCCACACATTCTTGCAGGTAACGGAGCAGGTGTGACACCCGATGCACTTGTCGAGGTTCAGCACCATTGCGATCTGGGCGCGGATCTTCATTCGGCCAACTCCCGTGCAGGGGCTGCGGAAAGGGGCTCTTCCAGCCAGTCCACCTTGTTCATCTTGCGGAGAATGATGTATTCATCGCGGTTTGCGCCCACGGTTCCGTAGTAGTTGAAGCCGTAGGCAAGTTGTGCATAGCCCCCGATCATGTGGGTGGGCTTGAGCACCGTGCGGGTCACCGAGTTATGGATGCCGCCGCGGTTCCCGGTCATTTCGGAGCCGGGGGTGTTAATGATCTTCTCCTGGGCGTGATACATCATCATCATGCCGTTCATCACGCGCTGGGAGACGACCGCGCGGGCTGTCAGCGCGCCATTGGAGTTGAACACCTCCACCCAGTCATTATCGACGATGCCGGCCTTCCTGGCGTCATCCTCGGAGATCCACACCACCGGGCCGCCACGGTTGAGCGTCAGCATCAGGAGATTGTCGGTATAGGTCGAGTGGATGCCCCATTTCTGGTGCGGAGTCAGGAAGTTGAGGGCAATCTCGGTATTGCCGTTGGGCTTCTTGCCGCGCACGCCGGCAATGGTCTTCAGGTCCACCGGTGGCTTCCAGGTGACGAAAGCCTCGCCGAAGGCGCGCATCCACAAATGGTCCTGATAGAGCTGCTGGCGGCCGGTGAGCGTGCGCCAGGGGATCAGCTCATGCACATTGGTGTAGCCGGCATTGTAGCAGACCTTCTCGCTCTCGATGCCGGACCATGTGGGCGAGGAGATGATCTTGCGCGGCTGGGCCTGCACATCGCGGAAGCGGATCTTCTCATCCTCTTTCGGCAGCGCCAGATGGGCATGGTCGCGCCCGGTGAACTTCTCCAGCGCCTCCCACGCCTTCACCGCCACCTCGCCATTGGTTTCGGGCGCGAGCATGAGAATGACCTCGGCCGCGTCGATGTCGGTCTCGATCTTCGGCTGGCCTTTGGCCGGGCCGGAACGGTGCACCCCGTTCAGCTCGCGCAGCGCATCCACTTCATGGCCGGTTTTCCAGCCAATGCCCTTGCCGCCATTGCCCACATTCTCCATCAGCGGGCCAAGCGCGGTGAAGCGGGCGTGAAGGGCGGGATAATCGCGCGTCACCACGCTCACCTGCGGCATGGTCTTGCCGGGGATGGGGTCGATATCGCCGCTCTTCCAGTCCTGCACATCGAAGGGCTGGGCGAGTTCGCCGGCGCTGTCATGCTGGATGGGGGTGAGGACCGTGTCCTCCTCCACGCCCAGCACTTCCGGCGCGATCTGCGAGAAGACACGGGCAAGGCCTTTGTAGATCTCCCAGTCCGAACGCGATTCCCATGCCGGGTCCACCGCCGCGGAGAGCGGATGGATGAAGGGGTGCATGTCTGAAGTATTCAGATCGTTCTTCTCATACCATGTGGCGGTGGGAAGAATGATGTCCGAATAGACGCAGGTGGTGGACATGCGGAAGTCCAGTGTCACCAGCAGGTCCAGCTTGCCCTGCGGCGCCTTCTCGTGCCACTTCACCTCGCTGTTGCGCACAGCGCCTTCCGCGCCAAGATCCTTGCCCATCACGCCGTTCTGCGTGCCCAGCAGGTGCTTGAGGAAATATTCGTGGCCCTTGCCGGAAGACCCCAGCAGGTTGGAGCGCCACACAAACAGGTTGCGCGGCCAGTTGTCCGGGTCATCCGGGTCTTCGCAGGACAGGTTCAGCTCGCCGCTCTTCAGCGCGGAGGCCACATAGTCCTTCACCTCCAGCCCGGCGGCCTTTGCCCTGGCGGAAATGGTGAGCGGGTTCTGCTTGAGCTGCGGGGCGGACGGCAGCCAGCCCATGCGCTCGGCGCGGACATTGTAGTCGATGAAGCTGTGGTTCCACTCGCCCTTCGGCGCGGTGGGAGACAGCAGCTCGTTCGCCGTCAGTGTCTCATAGCGCCACTGGTCGGTGTGGGCGTACCAGAAGGAGGTCGCATTCTGATGCCGCGGCGGGCGGCTCCAGTCGAGGCCGAAGGCCAGAGGTGTCCAGCCGGTCTGCGGGCGCAGCTTCTCCTGCCCCACATAGTGCGACCACCCCCCGCCCGACTGGCCGACACAGCCGCAGAACACCAGAAGGTTGATCACCCCCCGGTAGTTCATGTCCATATTGTACCAGTGGTTCATGCCCGCGCCGATGATGATCATCGAGCGGCCATTGGTCTTTTCCGCATTGGTGGCGAATTCGCGTGCAACCGTGATGATGGCGTCGCGCTTCACGCCGGTGATGCGCTCGGCCCAGGCCGGGGTGAAGGGCAGGTCCTCATCATAGGAGCGCGCGACATTGCCGCCGCCAAAGCCGCGATCGAGGCCGTAATTGGCCATCATCAGGTCATAGACGGTGGCGACGCGGATCACCTCGCCATTCGCCCCCTGAATGAGGCGCACCGGCACATTGCGGCACAGCACCTCATCATGGGCGGTGGCCACGAAATGCTCGGTGGCGCGCTGGCCGAAATAGGGGAAGGCGACAGAGGCCATCTCGTCGCCCTTGCCATCCAGCGTCAGGCGCAGGCGGATGGCGCGGCCGGAGCCGTCCTTCTCCTCAAGGTTCCACTTGGCCTGCTCGCCCCAGCGATGGCCGATGGAGCCGATGGGCGCGACGAGATCACCGCTCTCGTCGAACGCCACCGTCTTCCATTCGGGATTGTTGGTTTCGCCCAGCGCGCCGGGCAGGTCGCTGGCGCGCAGCATCCGCTCGGGCAGCCATGCGCCATCGCGCTCCTCCAGGCGCACCAGATAGGGCATGTCCGAATAGCGGCGCAGATAATCATCGAAATAGGGGACGGTGCGGTCCAGATGATATTCGCGCAGCATCACATGGCCGAGCGCGAGTGCCAGCGCGGCATCCGTGCCCTGCTTGGGGTTCAGCCAGATATCGGCGAACTTGGTGGCCTCGGCATAATCCGGGCTCACCACGGCGCTCTTGGTGCCCTTGTAGCGCACCTCGGTGTAGAAATGGGCGTCCGGCGTGCGGGTCTGGGGCACGTTGGAGCCCCACACCATCAGGAAGCCGGCATTGTACCAGTCCGCGCTTTCCGGCACGTCGGTCTGCTCCCCCCATGTCTGGGGCGAGGCGGGGGGCAGGTCGCAATACCAGTCATAGAAGGACAGGCACACCCCGCCGAGCAGCGAGAGATAGCGCGCGCCGGAAGCATAGGAGACCATCGACATGGCCGGAATGGGCGAGAAGCCGGCGATGCGGTCCGGCCCATGGTTGCGGATGGTGTAGGCATTGGCCGCGGCGATGAGTTCATTCACCTCGTCCCAGTCCGCCCGCACCAGCCCGCCATGGCCGCGGATGGAGGTGTAGGAGGCGCGCTTGCCTGCATCCTCCACGATGGAGGCCCAGGCCGCCACCGGGGTGAGATGCCGGCGCGCCTCGCGCCACAGCTTCAGCAGCCGCCCGCGCACCATGGGATATTTCACCCGCGCGCCGGAATAGAGATACCAGCTGTAGGATGCGCCACGGGCGCAGCCGCGCGGCTCATGGTTGGGCAGATCCGGCCGTGTGCGGGGATAGTCCGTCTGCTGGGTTTCCCAGGTGACGATGCCGCCCTTCACATAGATCTTCCAGGAACATGAGCCGGTGCAGTTCACCCCATGGGTGGAGCGCACGATCTTGTCGTGCTGCCAGCGCTTTCTGTAGGCATCCTCCCATGAGCGGTCCTCATGGGTGACAATGCCGTGCCCGTTCGAGAAGGTTTCCGTTTCCCGCCGGAAAAAGGTGAGCCTGTCAAGGAAATGGGACATGAGATCATGGCCTCCGTTCAGCGGGCCGAAGCCGCGCGGGAAGTGGGGCGCGGGGTGATCCCGCGTTCGATGTCGTGGAGCAGGCCGCCCTTGCGCGTGTAGACAGCCCAGGTGAGCAGCAGGCAGCTCACATAGAAGATGAAGAAGGCCCACAGCGCCGCATCCACCGAGCCGGTCATGGCGATGGACGAGCCGTAGCCCTTGGGGATGAAGAAGGCCCCGAAGGCGGCGATGGCGGAGGTGAAGCCGGTGATGGCCGCGCTTTCCTTCTCGGCGTGGAGGCGACGCTCCTCGGCGCTGGCCTTCGGCATCAGCCGCTCCATCTCCTTAGACATGATCGCCGGGATCATCTGGAAGGTGGAGGCATTGCCCACGCCCGTTGCGAAGAACAGCAGCAGGAAGCAGCCGAAGAAGGCCCAGAACGCCCAGGGCTCCGCACGCATGCCGATGGACCACAGCACACCCAGCACACCGGCCATCATCAGCACGAAGACATAGATGGTGACGCGCCCGCCGCCATAGCGATCCGCCAGCCAGCCGGTGCCGGAGCGCGAGAGCGCACCCACAAGCGGGCCAAGGAAGGCATAGCTGAGGGCATTCACTTCCGGGAAGAGAATGTTGGTCAGCAGCGGAAAGCCGGCCGAATAGCCGATGAACGAGCCGAACGTGCCCGTATAGAGCCAGCACATCAGCCAGTTGTGCTTGCGCTGGAAGATCACCGCCTGCTCGCGGAACGAGGCCTTGGCCGCGGCAATGTCATTCATGCCGAACCAGGAGCCCAGAGCCGAGAGAATGATGAACGGCACGAAGATGAAGCCGGCATTCTGCAGCCACAGCGGCGCTTCGCCCGTGGCGGTCTTCACCATGGCGGGATCTCCGCCGAAGCTGCCGAAAATGCCCATGGTGATGACGAGCGGCACCACGAACTGCACCACGCTCACGCCCAGATTGCCCAGGCCCGCATTCAGCGCCAGCGCATTGCCCTTCTCCGCCTTCGGGAAGAAGAAGGAGATATTGGCCATGGAGGAGGCGAAGTTGCCGCCGCCAAACCCGCACAGCAGCGCGAGGATGAGCAGGATCACATAGGGCGTGTCCGGATTCTGCACCGCATAGCCGATGCCGACGGCGGGGATGATGAGCGACCATGTGGTCAACGTCGTCCACAGCCGCCCGCCGAAGATGGGCACCATGAAGGAGTAGAAGATGCGCAGGGTCGCGCCCGTCAGGCCCGGCAGTGCGGCGAGCCAGAACAGCTCGTTGGTGGTGAAGCTGAAGCCCACCAGCGGCAGCTTGGCCACAACCACCGACCACATCTGCCAGATGGCGAAGGACAGCAGCAGCGCGGGAATGGAGAGCCAGAGATTGCGCGTGGCGATCTTCCGGCCGGTCTTTTCCCAGAAGCCCTTGTCCTCCGGTCTCCAGTCATAGAGCACGGCGCCATTGATGCGGGCCGGCTTTCCGGCCTGTTCGGCAAGCGTTGCCGCGGCAACCGGGAGGGCTGCGGGCGCAGGCCCGCCGGCCGCCGGAGAGGCCATCGGAGAGGCCATCGTCTTGCCACGGCTCCTGCCTTTTGCAGGCGCCGGTGCCGGCGCTGCGGGCGCCTCCGGCCGTGCTTCCGCCAGACCCTGCATTTCAGGCAGTTCCGGCAGCCTGGACAGCTCCTCGCCAACCGCATCCTTCTCCATCTGGCGGATGGACAGATGCATCCACACCAGCGAGACGACGGCGATGAGGAAGAGCAGCATGAAGCAGCTCGTCCACAGGCCGGTCAGGTCGTTCAGCACGCCGAAAACCAGCGGCAGGATGAAGCCGCCCAGCCCGCCGATCATGCCCACAAGGCCGCCGACCGAGCCCACGCTGTGGGGGTAGTAGACAGGAATGTGCTTGTAGACCGCAGCCTTGCCCAGAGCCATGAAGAAGCCGAGGACGAAGACCGCGATGGTGAAGCCCACCACACCCATTTCCATATGGAAGGAGATGGGGCCATTGATGCCCTGCACCACATAATCGGTGGGCGGATAGGACAGCACGAAGGTGGCGATGACCGAGACGATGAAGGTCCAGTACATCACCCGCCGTGCGCCATACACATCGGACAGATGGCCGCCATAGGCGCGGAACAGGCTGGCGGGCACGGAGAAGAAGGCCGCGATCATGCCCGCGCTGGTGATGTCCAGCCCATAGACCTTCACCAGATATTGCGGCAGCCACAGCGCCAGCGCCACGAATGCGCCGAACACGAAGAAATAGTAGAGGGAGAAGCGCCAGACCTGAACATTCTTCAGCGGCTCCAGCTCCAGCCAGGCGCTCTTGGGGCGCACGCCGGTGCGGCGGCGTTCCACCAGAACCGGGTCATCCTTGGTGGTGAAGAAGAACACCACCGCCATCACCACCAGCGCCGCCGCCCAGATCTGCGCCACGGCCTGCCAGCCATAGGCGACCATGATGAAGGGCGCGAGAAACTTGGTGACAGCCGAGCCGACATTGCCGGCGCCGAAAATGCCCAGCGCCGTGCCCTGCTTGCTGGCCGGATACCAGCGCGAGACATAGGCCACGCCAACCGCGAACGAGCCGCCGGCAATGCCCACGCCAAGGGCCGCCAGCAGGAACATGGGATAGGTATCGGCATAGGTGAGCAGGAAGGTGGCGACAGCGGCCGCCAGCATGGTCAGCGAAAAGACCACGCGCCCGCCATACACATCGGTCCAGATTCCCAGTGCAACGCGGATGAGCGATCCGGTGAGAATGGGCGTGCCGACCAGCAGGCCGAACTGGGTATCGCTCAACCCCAGTTCCTGCCGGATACGGATGCCGATGATGGAGAAGATCGTCCACACCGCAAAACATACGGTGAAAGCGACGGTGCTCATGGCGAGGGAGGTTCGCTGGTCTGCGACGCTCACCCCTGTCTGCGTTTGCATGGCTTCAACTCGCCTGTTGCGATAGCACTTTTCTATTGTGCCATTTTATAATTCCTCCAGCATCCGGGATCAGCTTTGACCTGTGTCAGTTTTGATGTCATCTAGTCAGAATAAATGAAGTAATTGATTGTATAGCCATTCTTGATTGAAATAGTTTTTCTCACAAAATGATGTATGTATTCTCTGTACTTGACATTTATCAATCGACCCCTTGTTATCCGGTGAGCACCCGGTTTGAGGATGATAATGAGGCCCGAAGACGCAGCCGCCATTCGTGACCTGCCCCTGTTCCACGATGCGCGCGAAGAGACATTTGCAGGGCTGGTGCATGCCGGCTTCCTCCAGCGCTTCCCGCCCGGTGTGGTGCTGGTGAACGAGAGCGACCCGGCAGGGTTCCTGCACGTGGTGGTGGACGGGCTGGTGGAAATGTTCACCACCGGTTCCGGCCGGGAAACCACTATCAGCATCATCCGCCCGGTGGGCACCTTCATTCTGGCCGCGGTCCTGAATGATGATGTCTATCTGCAATCCGCCCGCACGCTGGAGAAGTCGCAGGTGCTGATGATACCGGGCCAGGCGGTGCGTGCGGCGATAACCGCCGATCCCGCCTTCATGCAGGCCACTGTCGCCGAGCTGGCGCGCGGTTACAGGCGCATGGTGAAGGAGGTGAAGAACCAGAAGCTGCGCACGGGGGCGGAGCGCCTCGCCAACTGGCTGCTGCAGGAAGAGGCGGCTTCGGGGGGCGAGGGTTATGTGGAGCTGGAGTTCGAGAAGCGCGTGCTCTCCGCCCTGCTTGGCATGACGCCGGAAAACCTGTCCCGGGCCTTTGCCGTTGTCCGCAAGCATGGGGTCAGCACGGAAGGGGCGCATATCCGCATCACCGACCGCGCGGCGCTGGTGCGCTTCGCCTGCCCGAGCCCCTTGATCGACCAGCCGGAGTGAGGCGGCGGCCTGTGTTCAGTGGCGCGGGCCGTAAAGGCCCAGATTGTCCCGTGAGGTGAGGCTGCCGGTCAGGAAGGCCAGATTCACAGCGGCGATCAGGGCCGTGGCATGGGCTTCGATCTGGGCAAGGCGGGCATCCAGCAGCGCGGTATTCGCCTCGGTCGCCACCGTTACGGTACCCAGCCCGTTCCTGTAGGCATCAAGGGCGGCGTCATAGGTGGTGTTGGCCGCATCCGCCAATGCGCCGGCCGCCCGGTAGGATTCCAGCGCCGTGCGCAGCACATTGGACGCCACCACGATTTCCGAAACGGCGGCATTCTGGGTCTTGCGGAAGGTCTGTTCGGCCGCGGCGGCCTGTGACTGGGCATTCCTGATCTGGGCCGCGCGCAGGCCGGCATCATAGAGCGGCACGGTGGCGCCGAGCATGATGGCGGAGGTGTCGTGGCGCTCACGGGCGGGGGGCAGGTTGCCCATGCCATAGCGTGTATCATTCGACCCGGCGACACCGGTGAGGAACACCTTGGGCATGACCTCGGCCTGTGCCGCCTCCACTCCCGCCTTGCTGGCCTTGAGGGCCGCATAGCTGGCCACCACATCCGGCCGGCGGGAAAGGGCGAGGCGGATCATCTCTTCCGCCGTATGGTCCACCCGCGCCGGCAGCGGCCGCCGCGCCGGCTCGCTGATCCTGATTTTCTGGGTGGCGTTCACGCCCATGGCGGTGAGCAGGCCCTGATAATGGTCGCGCACCAGCCCTTCGGCGGTCACCATCTTCAGTTTCGATTGCGCCACCTGCTGGCGGGCCTGTGCCAGCTCCACCGTGGTTGCCTGGCCATTCTGCATCCGCGCTTCCACAGCCGCGAGAACCGCATTGCTGTTGGTGAGGGATTGCCGCGCCAGCCGCAGGCCGTTGACGGCCGCGCCATGGCGGTAATAGGCCGATGCGACTTCCAGAATGAGTTTCTGGTGGGCGGCGTTGAACAGCACATTGGCGGCGAAGGACCCCTCCCGCGCGGCCTTGGCCACCGCGCCCCTCTGGCCGAAATCAAACACCAGCCATTCGAAGGCCACCAGTGTCGCGGTGCCCTGCGCGGTCAGCTTGATATGCCGGTCGCGGCCGGGAACCGGATCGGGAACGGAGGTTTCAATGCCGCCAGCCAGAACATTCGCCGTAATGAGGGGCAGATAGGTCGCCTCGACCATGCCCACCGCAAGGGCGGCCTGCCGGGCCTGTTCCCATGCCAGCCTCGTATCCGGGCTGGAGCGCTGGGCGATGTCGATCAGTTCGGCCAGTCCGTAGCTGTGTGTGGTGTCGAGCTGGGGCGCCTCGGCCATCCGGGCCAGTTCGGGATTGGCGGGAATGGTGAAGTCCGGGGGGCGCGTGTCATCTCCGGGCCGGGCTGCGCTGTCCTGCGCCCCCTGCAACTGGGGCAGGAGGGCATTGGGCTGCCCCTGTTCCCCGGTGCCCGGCACCCATGGCTGGTCCGCCGCCTCCGGGGCGAGCCTCACGGCATTGGGCGCACAGGCGGCAAGGCCAAGGCCGGTGCAGACCAGCAGCACACAGGTGCGGCGCAGAAAGCGGGGAAGGCCGCCGGGGCCTGAAAGGCGCCTGCGCATCACAGCCCCCCCGCGCCCAGCGCTTCCATGTGGCCCATACGGCGCAGCATGCGCCCGCTGGCCGCGGCATCATCCTCCCCGCCGGGAACGGTCGTTTCCTCAAGGTCGCTGGAGCCGGAATGGGGGCGCCGCACATTCCGGGCCAGATTTTCCAGCCGTGTGGCAAGGCCGGAAAGATCCTCGGAAGACAGGAAGATCTCCCGGTTCAGCATGGCAAGCTGCCCGGCCATCTTACCCAGATTCAGTTTCTCCCGCGGGGCAAGCTGGATGCGCGCCGGCTCGAAGGGCAGCAGAAAAATCTGATATTTGACCTGCCCCACCAGCTTCTCCACCTGCGCTGCCTGCGCCACATGCATCGTGCGCTCATCCGGCGCTGTTCGGGCCAGACGCGCAGCCCCTTCCAGCGCTTTCGCCAGATTCTGCCGCACCGTGCCGGCCAGCGGGGCCGGGCGGATGAGTGTGGATACCAGATACACCGCAACATTGCCGACAAGAATACCGACAATTCGGTCCCACCCGGAATCCATGCTGGTGCTGGGGCTGAAGCCTTGCAGCAAAGTGAGGAAGAAGGCGAGGCCGATCTGCACTCCGGCATAGGAAATGCGCTCCGGCCCGGTGGAGACCCACGCCGCCACCAGCGTGGCCAGGAAGATGAGCAGCATGAGCTGCCACACCTCATCCATATAGGGCATGAACAGCAGGATGGAGCCGAACCCCAGCGACGCGCCGATGAGGCAGCCGCCAATGCGCAGGGCCAGCTTGTGGATGGTCTCGCCCGTCGTGCCGAGGGCAGCCACATAGCAGGTGATCATGGCCGTGTGGATGCCATCCCACGCAATGGCCGTGTAGAAGATATAGCAGCTGATGGCCGCGAGCGTGATCTTCAGGGCGAACTGCTGATAGGCCGGGTTGGTCAGGGCATCCGGGGCAAAGAAGGGCTCGGCGGGGGCCGGCTTGAAAGGTTTGCGGTTGTCTCCGGCCATTTCTGCCAGCGCATTCCGCAGGGCGCGTTCCGCATGGCCCGAGCCTGGCGCTGAAACGGGCATGGGGACAGGCTGGCCGGCCTCCAGCGCCCGGCCGGCGCGTTCCAGATCCGCCGCCAGTGCCGCCCGCTCCGCAGGGGGCGTGTTCTGCGGCATGGCTCCGGCCGCCAGCATCACCTTGTAGGAGGCCTGTACGTCCGTCTCGATCTGCGCGATGGCTGGCGCCGGCGCCAGATGAAACACACGCGTGAGAAGGGCACCCTTCACGCCGTCGTCATTGCCCTCAAGCAGCAGGTCGTTCAGCTTTTCGGGCCGTCCGGCAAGGGCCGCCCATGCGGCGCCCAGCCGCTCCGTCATCGTCACCCGCAACACGCTCAGGGTGGAGGGGCCGAAGACAAGGCTGAAGGCCGCCGTGACGACGAGGGGCATGACCGCCATTTCCCAGGCATAGCGCAGGCCTTCGGAAACCAGCTTTCCCACCGGCACAAGGTCCAGCAGGGTGAGCATGAAGGCGAAGATGAGCCCCACCACGCCGCCGGCCTCTCCCAGCTTGGAGGCCGCGCCGATGAACAGGAAGATGAAGGAAAAGAACGCCATCGCCAGCACCCGCAGCAGCGGGGACTCGATGGTGACCATGACCACCCCCAGCAGCATGGCGACAACCAGCGTGATCAGAAAGGCGGCCACCAGCGGCACGATGATGTTCTGCGTGCCATCCGACTTCATGAGGAAGATGACCAGATAGCAGCTGATGGCGGATTCCGGGATATGATACATCATCGCAATCCCCGAAACGAGCGCGCACACGGCGGCCACGCGCCATGTCATCGCAAAGCGCAGGGGAAAGGGCTTGAGGTCCTCCAGGGTCTGGCGGACCATCAGCCGCAGGGGCGATTCAGCAGTCTGTTCCATGCTGTATGGTCACGGCTGCCGAAGCGCCAATGCGCATCAGCTCCTCAGGAGTGTCGATCAGGCGCACGCGTACGGGAAAACGCTGGGCGATGCGGACCCAGTTCAGCGTCTTGGGCACATAGGGCAAGGCGCGGGGCAGGTTGATCAGCTCCTCCGAGGCGACACCCCAGCCAATCCCCTCCACCACGCCCTTGAGGGGGCGCGAACTGTCCGAGAGCACATAGACACGGGCGCAATTGCCGATCCGCACCAGCGGCAGCTCGGTTTCCTCATAGGCGGCGGAAGCATACCACCTGTCGGTGACGATGAGCGTGAACAGGGACTGGCCCGAAATGACGAACTGGCCGGCCGCCGTATTCAGCCCCACCACGCGGCCATCATGGGAGGCATAGACACGGGTGTTGTCCAGATTGTATTCCGCCACCGCCAGCGCCGCCCGACGGGCCGCAACCAGCGCCTCGGCCTCATCCAGCGTGCCCACCAGCCGGTTTGCGGCCTCGGACTGCTTGATCGCCTGGGACAGGCTGACGCGGGCATCATCGCGCGCCGTGCGGGCATCATCCACCTGCTGGCGGGTGACATAACCTTTCGGCAGAAGGGCGTTCAGGCGGGCGAGGGTCGCCTCGGCCAAGGCAAGATTGGTGCGCGCCCGCTGGATCTGCTGGCTGGCGATTTCGGCATTGGCCTGTTCGGCGGCAATATTGCGGCGCTGGGTTTCCAGCGCGGCCTCGGCCAGTTTCAGGTCGGCGCCGGTCTGGGCCACCATGTGCTGGTAAGGCGCCGGGTCCAGCTCGAACAGCAGATCGCCCTTGCGGACCTTGCCGTTTTCCCGGGCATGAATGGCGATGATCCGCCCCGGTATGCTGGGGGCGACATTCACCGTATCGGCCACCAGCACCACATCCTTCGAGGTGGGGTTGTTCTCGCCCATGCGCAGATACAGCCAGCCCAGCAGCCCCGCGCCGATAATGATCAGCGCCGCGACCACAATGCCGAGCCGGCCCGCCTTGTGCCCGGCATAGGGGGAGCGCTGCTGTGCTGGCGGTGTCCCGTTCGGCGCGTCCGGTGTGGCGGCGGGCTGGGTTTCAGGGTCGGTCATGGTCACAACCCGTAAATGACGAGGGCGAGGGCAAAGCCCACCGCAGCGGCAAGGCAGACATAGACCAGCAGGCGCACCGGCAACTGGTCATCTATGCCGGTGCGGATGAACACCAGTCGCAGCACCAGCGCGCCGATGATGCCGCCGGCCACGCAGATCAGCCATGAGGGAAAATAGGCACCGAAGAAAAACAGCGAGGGGCTCGGTGGCGCGCGTCCGCAGCCCGCCAGCAGCAATGCCCCACCCGCGCAGGCGATCCGTGCCACGGGCCGCCACGGCCCGCGCGCTCTCGTCCGCGTGTCAGAACCCGCCATCACACGCCATGCAGGTGCGTTGCCGACAAGCGCCATATGCACTGTGTGCGGACTTTTATGATCGCCTGATCCTTCATCCCGAATTGCATGTCACGGTCCAGGGGCTGCCAGAACACTGCCCATCAGGCTCTGCCGCCGGCGGGGTATATATACACCAGAGCGGGTGAATGACCATGCATTTCATGGATGGAGATGTGGAGGAGAGGCGAGCGGAGCAGACAATTGCCCGAACATATGGATGCATTTCACAGCAGGACTGTCACGTCTTGCCGCAGCCGGAGCGTACATACTCTGTATCGGCCATTCCATTTCTGTTGTCGGATGTTTTTCAGGATGTCGACAGGGCTTCCTTCCTGTTGTGCTTCGCTTTTCTGCCCGTTCATGAGGCAGGGGTGGCAGCTTGCCGCCTTTTTATCCAGAGATGCGGGCGAACATGCAAAAGGCGCCGCCGGGACATGCCTCGTGCGTCGCCTTTTGCCGGGACCCTGTTCTGTCTGGAAGGCCGGGACGTGTTTTCCACGCCCCGGCAGGAGGCTCAGGAGGCTATTGTGCCGCTTCAGTCTCGCGCGTCGTCGCCTTCTGGGCGGCCTCGATCAGGGGCGTGCCATAGATGAAGAAGTCCTGCGGCAGGTCACCGCCGAACCACACGCCGCCCTCAGACCAGAAATTGTCTTCCGTCCAGGTGACGGTTTTCCACTCCGGATCGAAGATCAGATAGCCCGTATCGCCGAACAGTTCGATGCGGTTTCCACCCGGCTCATACAGATACATGAAGTAGCCCTGGGTGATGCCATGCTTGGCGGGCCCTGCCTCCACATGCACACCATATTCGGCGAACAGGTCCGCGATATCCAGCATCTGGCCCTGATTGCCATACCAGAAGGCGACATGATGGAGGCGGTTGCCCGGGCCCATCTGGTCCTTGGTCAGGGCGATTTCATGCGCCAGCGGGCTGACGGAGAGCCAGCAGGCCAGTTCCTGCGTGCCGCCGAAAATCACATTCTCGCGTTTCTTGAACCCCAGGAGGTCCTCGAAGAAGCGTGCATTGGCGGTGACATCGGATGCCATGATGTTGATGTGATCGAGACGGCGCACCGGCACGCCCGAAAGCGGACGCTTCTGGGCGCGGCTGAGCAGGCGCGAGCGCTGGCTCTCTGTCGGGTGGAAATATTCAACCTCCCAGAACAGGTGGTTCACATGCCCGTCGGGGGTGGTGAATTCATAGGCGCGGCCATAGCCCTTGTGTCCTTCCACCCAGCGCCCGGGGCGGCCCGAGGACTCGATCGCGGCCACCCGCCGGTCAAGCGCCTGTGGCGACATTGCCCGCCAGGAAATCGCGCCAACGCCGGCCTGATCGCGGCGGGTCAGCTTGAGGGAGTGGTGGTAGCGGTCCTCATAGGCGCGCAGATAGGCGGAATGCTCATCTTCGGCATGCTTGTACATGCCGAGAAAATCGGTGAAGAACCGAAGGGATTCATCGTACTTCGGAGTGAACAGCTCAACCATCGCGAGCTGGGCGATGTCGTGGATCGGTTCCTGATAGGTCATGGTTTCCTCCCTGAAATCTTGGGCAAGGCCGGGACTGCCGGAGCCTCGCATTCTTGATTGTGGCGTTTCTTCCAGATGCCCGGTTCAGCCGGGCTGGGTCTGAAGTTGGGGGTCATTCTGGCCATGGCGCGCGCTCTGGCCATTCACGGTTCCGGCAAAGCGGGGTTCGCCGCCGACAGAAAAGTGCCCTGATGCGAGTTCCTGGATCAGGACGCGCACTGTGGACGGGGGAACGCCCAGCGTCTCGACCACCGCTTCCGTCACGCGGCGCATCATGTCCTGTTTCTGGCTGTCGGTCCGTCCTTCCATCAGATGGACTTGAATGATCGGCATCTCACACCTCTTTCAATCCCGTGGCGGGAGCGGAATGGCGCGCCGTGCGCCGCAAGCACCGGAATGAACGGCCGGGCTGTCTTTCCCCCATCATGTGTCCGCCATGGAGTGAAGAGTGTATCCGCCACATTTTTCTTTCAAATACTATTTAATGTGAAAACTTATACCGAAAACGTATGGGTTGTGTTCAGGATTAATTCTGTTTTGGAATGAAGTTGCTTCACTCTGCGGTGGTGTTATCGGTATTGAATCGGCGGGAAGCCCAGTTTCTGGCCACGTTCAGGAAATTCTGCACGATGGGCGCGCTGTCATCCTCGCGATAGATGCAGGAGAGATCCACCGTGACCGGATGATCCACCGCCAGCCGGCGGAATGTGACACCCGGCATGGTCACGGAGGTCATGGATTCCGGCACCAGACAATTGCCGAAACCGGAGGCAACCAGAGCCATTCCCGTGAAGGCATCCCCCACGATCTGGCCCACATTGGGCTTGAAGTCGTTGTTGCGAAACAGGTCGATGACGGTATCGACAAAGCCCGCCGTGCGGCTGGCCGGAAAGAGGATGAGCGGTTCTAGCGCCAGCTCTTCCAGGGTGATGCGCTCCGGCCAGGCCCGCTCGCTTGCAACGACGGCCAGGATCTCCTCGCGGGCGATCTCCTCGATACGGATGCCCGCCTGGTCTTCGACCAGCCGGTTGAAGCCGATATCGAGAGACCGGTTCCGCAGGGCCTCAAGCTGGCTGATCTTGTCCATGGCGTGCAGCATCACATGCACATTCGGATAGCGCTGCTTGAAGTCGTGAATGATGCCGGGAATCAGCCCGACGATCGCCGAGCCGAAGATTCCCACATCCAGCCGCCCGAGATCTCCCTTCGAGGCCCGCAGCACACGGGTGCCCACCTGATCGAGCAGGCCGACAATATTGCGGGCCTCATGCAGGAAGATCTCGCCCGCGCGGGTCAGTTCCACCCCGCGCGGATTGCGGATGAACAATTGCGCCTTCAGCTGCTCCTCGATCTGCTGGATCTGGCGGGTGACGGGCGGCTGGGACACATTCAGCCGTGCGGCGGCGCGGCCTATGTTCAGTTCCTCGGCGACGGCGATGAAATATTTCAGCTGCCGGATATTCATGTTCGTGCCTTCCCGCATTCCGGCCGGGTGAGCCTGCTTGACGAGAATGGCAACACCCGCCTGTGCCGGAAAGCACGGCGGGGTTGCAGCGCCTGATTAGAGCTTGATGCACAGATTGCTGCGCTCGGTATAGAATTCCAGCGAGTGCACGCCGCCTTCCCGCCCGATCCCCGACGATTTCGAGCCGCCGAAGCTTGTGCGCAGATCCCGCAGAAACCACGAATTCACCCAGATGACCCCGGCCTCCAGCCGGCGCCCCACCCGGTGGGCCCGCGACAGATTCTCCGTGAGGATCGTCGCTGACAGGCCGTAGCGCGTGTCATTGGCGCATGCGATCGCCTCCTCCTCGGTGTCGAAGGGGCGGATATGGCAGCATGGGCCGAAGATTTCCTCACGCAGGATGGCGCAGTCATCGGGCAGGCCGGTCCAGATGGTGGGCTGGATGAAGAAGCCCTTGTCGCGGTCATCTCCAAAGGTCGGGATGCCGCCGCCTGTCACCACGGTTGCGCCAAGCTCGCGGGCTTTGGCGTAATAGGAAAGAACCTTGTCGCGGTGCTCTTTCGAGATCAGCGGCCCGAGCGTCGTGCCCGGATCGTCCGGCCCGCCGGGCTGCAGCGCCTCGGCCCCGGCTTTCAGGCGGGCGGTAAAGGCCTCGAAAATCGGGCGCTCGACATAGATCCGCTCGGTGCCGAGGCAGACCTGTCCGCAATTGGCAAAAGCCGAGCGCATCACCACCTCGACCGCCTTGTCGATGTCGCAGTCGGCGAAGACGAGCGCGGGATTCTTGCCGCCAAGCTCGAACGAGACATCACGCAGACCGACAGCGGCCTGTTTCATGATCGCCTCGCCGGTGCGGGTTTCGCCCGTGAAGGTGATGCCATCGACATCGGGATGCTGGGTCAGCAACTCTCCCGCCGAGCCCGGGCCGAAGCCATGGATGACATTGTAAACCCCTTTCGGGATGCCGACCTCATTCATCACCTCGCCAAGAAGCGTGGCGGTGGCCGGGCTTTCCTCCGAGGGCTTGACCACGACCGTGTTGCCGCAGGCCAAAGCCGGGGCAACCTTCCAGGTCATCAGCAGGAATGGCGCGTTCCAGGGCGAGATGACGGCGATCACCCCCTTGGGACGGTGCAGCTCGATATTGATCGCGCCCGTGCCATCGGGCGTATCCATGGCAAAGAATTCGCCGCCGCTATTCTTCAGGAGATTGGCGAAGATCTCGAAGTTTTCGGCGCCGCGCGGGATCTCGATGGTTTTCGAGAAGTGGCGTGTATGGCCGGTATCCTGAACTTCCGCCTCGACAAATTCGGCGCTGCGGCGGGCAATCGCATGGCTGAGATCTAGCAGCAGATCCGTGCGCTGGCGCAGGGGCATTGTGCCCCAGGAGCCGCTGAGTGCGGCGCGCGCGGCGCGCACGGCATCATCCACATCCTGTGCCCGCGCTTCCTGGACCGTTCCGATCAGCCGGCCATCCACGGGCGAGTGCTTCTGGAAGCTGTGCCCCGATTTTGCGGACCGGAAGGTTCCGTCGATGAACAGATCGAAGCGTGTCATGGTTTCGCCCTTCATTGTTTCCTCCGAATGCACGGCCGGCATTCCTGCTGACAGGTTAGGAGGGCGCGTTCATGCAGGCCAATGCTTTTGGATGATGTGATCCATGCCATTTGCGTATGGAACACGCGGCTGGTCGATACGGATTACGTATGGTTCAGGTGACATCAAAGTATTGGTGTGTGCTTTCTGTGTTCTTTACCGTTCTTCCATGAAACGCCGTAGAAACGGCTCCGGGAGGACGGATGATCGATAATAACGAGGTCGAAAGACTGGGCGATGCGCTCCATGAAGCGCTCCTATCGGGCAGACCCGCCGAAAAGATCAGCACACTCTGGCCCGAAAGCACGATCGAGGATGCCTATCGCATCCAGAGCCATCTGCTCGCGCGGCGTATCGCGGCCGGGGATGAGGTGATCGGCAAGAAGATCGGCCTGACCAGCCGGGCGATACAGGATGCGCTGGGGGTCTATCAGCCGGATTTCGGCCAGATCACCCGGCAGATGCTGCATCAGGATCAGGATGTGATCGATCTTGGCCGTCTCATGCAGCCGCGCGCCGAGGCGGAGCTGGCCTTCATTCTCAAGCGCGATCTGCTCGGTCCCGGCATCACGCAGGTCGATGTGATCCGGGCCACCGATTATGTCTGCCCCTGTTTCGAGATCGTGGACACGCGCTTTTCGGACTGGAACATCCGCATCCAGGACACGGTGGCCGACAATGCCTCCTGCGGCGTGTTCCTGCTGGGCGCGGGGCGGGCCGATCCGCGTGACATCGATCTCGGGCTGGCCGGTCTCGTCATCGAAAAAAACGGCGCGCTGCACGCAACAGGGGTCGGGGCGGCGGTGCAGGGTTCTCCCGCCAATGCCGTGGCCTGGCTCGCCAACACGCTCGGCCGGTACGGCATTGCGCTGAAGGCGGGCGAGATCATCCTGTCCGGGGCACAGGCGCCGCTCATTCCGCTGGCGAATGGCGATGAGCTGGTCGCCACCATTGCCGGTGTCGGCACCTGCACCGCGCGCTTTGAAGGGAGGGCCCGTCATGAGCCTTGACCATGATGCAATCCTGCGGCTCGCCGAGCGGGTGGAAACGGCGCAGACCTATGCAACCCCCATCCGCAAGCTGACGGATGACTATCCCGCAATGACGGTGGCGGATGCCTATCGCGTGCAGACCGCGCTGCGCCGCAGCTATGAGGCGCGCGGGCAACGGGTCGTCGGCTGGAAGGCCGGCCTGACCTCGCGGCCCAAAATGGTGCAGATGGGCGTGGACAAGCCCGGTATCGGCTTCCTGACCGACGCGATGGCGCGGCCGGACAATGCGGTCATCAGTGTTTCCGATCTGATCCACCCCCGTGCGGAATGCGAAATCGCCTTTGTGACCGGCGCGGACCTGTCCGGCCATGTCACCCGCGAGGAGGTGCTGGCGGCGACGGATTACATCCAGCCCTCCATCGAGATCATCGACAGCCGTTTCACCGGTTTCAAGTTCGATCTGGAAAGCGTGCTGGCGGACAACAGCTCGTCCGCGCGGTTCATCGCCGGTGGCCGGCCACGACGGCCCGCGGAAATCGATCTGCGCACCATTGGCGTGGTGATGGAGCTCAATGGCGAGATCGCCGCGCTCGGCGCCTCCGCCGAGGTTCTGGGCCACCCGGCGGATGCGGTGGTGATGCTGGTCGGGGTTCTGCACGAGATTGGCGAGATCTTGCCGGCGGGCAGTTTCGTGATGAGCGGCGCGATCACCGCGGCGATTCCGGTGAAGGCCGGTGATGCCCTGACAGCGCGCTTTCTGGACATGGGCTCAATCACCGTCCGCTTCGGTGAATGAGCTGTCCGGCAAGGGAGGATGAGATGAAAAAGATAAGATGCGCCCTGATCGGCTCCGGCAATATCGGTACCGATCTTCTCTACAAGCTGCGTCGTTCGGACGTGCTGGAACCGGTGTGGATGGTCGGGATCGATCCGGCATCCGAGGGGCTTGCCCGCGCGCGCGAGATGGGGCTGAAAGTGACCCATGACGGCGTGGACGGGCTTTTGCCCCATGTTCTGAAAGATGGGATCCAGATCGCCTTTGATGCGACCTCGGCCTATGTCCATGCTGAAAACAGCCGCAAGCTCAATGCGCTGGGCGTGCTGATGGTGGACCTGACCCCCGCCGCGATCGGGCCCTTGTGCGTGCCTCCGGTGAACCTGAAGCAGATCGCCGCGCGCGGCGGGCAGATGAACGTCAACATGATCTCATGTGCCGGGCAGGCCACGATTCCCATCGTCAGTGCGGTGGGCGCGGTGCAGCCGGTGGACTATGCCGAGATCATCGCCTCGCTCTCGTCCCTTTCTGTCGGGCCGGGCACGCGCGCCAATCTGGACGAGTTCACCTACACCACCTCCAATGCGCTGGAGAAGGTGGGTGGCGCGCGTCGGGGCAAGGCGCTGGCCATCATCAATCCGGCCGATCCGCCGCTGATCATGCGCAACACCATCTATTGCGAGGTCGAGGGGGTGCCGGATCGTGAGGCGATCACCGCTTCCGTTCTGGAGATGATCCGCCAGGTGCAGCTCTATGTGCCGGGCTACAAGCTGGTGAACGGCCCGGATTTCGAGGGCAACCGCGTGGCCGTCTTCATGGAGGTGGCGGGGCTGGGCGACTATCTGCCCACCTATGCCGGCAATCTCGACATCATGACCGCTGCCGCCGCCCGCACCGCCGAAATGTTCGCGCACGGCATTCTCGACGGCAGTGTCCAACTCAGCCGGCAGGAGGTCGCGTGATGGCGAAGAGCAGGCTCGACGGGCGCAAGGTCGCCCTTCACGACATGTCGCTGCGCGACGGAATGCACGCCAAGCGCGAGCAGATTCCGGTCGAGATGATGGTGAAGATCGCCACGGATCTCGATGCGGCGGGTGTGCCCTATCTGCAGGTCACCCATGGTGCGGGGCTGGGGGGCAACTCGATCCAGCATGGCCGGGCACTGGCCTCGAACGCCGAATATATCTCGGCGGTCGCTTCCGTGGTGAAGCAGGCGGTGATTTCGGTGCTGCTGATCCCCGGTCTTGGCACCATGCGCGAACTGGAGGAGGCGTATGACTGCGGTGCGCGTTCTGTCCATGTGGCGACCCACTGCACGGAAGCCGACACCGCCCCCCAGCACATCGCCTTTGCCCGCAAGCTCGGCATGGATACGAGCGGCTTTTTGATGATGTCGCATCTCAATGATGCCGAGGGCCTGACCAGACAGGCCCTTCTGATGGAGAGCTATGGCGCCAATACGGTCTATGTGACCGATTCAGCCGGCTACATGCTGACCGACGACGTGACCGAAGTGGTCTCCCGCCTGCGTGAGGCGCTGCGGCCGGAAACGGAAATCGGCTTTCATGGTCATCACAATCTGGGGCTTGGCATCGCCAACTCCATTGCGGCCATTGCCGCGGGGGCGAGCCGGATCGATGCATCCCTGGCCGGTCTCGGTGCAGGGGCCGGCAATGCGCCGATCGAGGTTCTGTCGGCCGTCTGCGACCGGATGGGGATCGTTACGGGCGTGGATACCTTCGCGCTGATGGATCTGGCCGAAGACGTGGTGGTGCCATTCATGGATCACATTGTCCGGGTGGATCGTGAATCGCTCACCCTTGGATATGCCGGCGTCTATTCAACCTTCCTTCTGCCTGCCAAGCGGGCGGCCGCGCGCTTTGGCGTGCCCGCGCGCGATATTCTGGTCGAACTCGGCCGCAGGAAGATGATCGGCGGTCAGGAAGACATGATCCAGGACACGGCGATGACCCTCGCCCGTGCGCGCGGACTGCTGGACAACACGATCTGAGACTTCAGACGGGCGGCCCGGCCCGCCGCGGGCACATGCAGATGCAGCCGGGCCGCCCGCAGGAAAGACATATCCGCTGAACGGATAGAAATAATAATCGGGGAGAAACATGAAGCACTCATTGGCCGCCACTCTTTGTGGCGCAACCCTTGCGCTTGTCTCGACATCAGCCTTTGCGATTGATGTCGCGCCGGGTGATTATACGATCCTTCCACCAGACAGCAAGGTGGGGCTTGTATATTACCAGTATTCAACAGCCTCCAATCTGAATCTGGATGGTGTCGGCAAGGTTCCGAATTCGCGGCTGGATGCTTCCGTGGCCATTCTGCGCGGGCTTTACTATTCCGAAGTGGCGGGGTTTCCTGTCATGGTCCAGACGGTCATGCCCATGGGATATTTCCATACGGCACGGATCGGCGATGTGAACCAGGGCCGGGCGACGGGTGTGGGTGATGTCATGTTCGCCGCCACATTCTGGCCGATCAGCCCGTCAAACCCCGAAACGGGAACGACGCTCGGGCTGTCGCTGTTCGTCACTGCCCCGATGGGACATTATCACCCGGAAATGGTCAGTATTGGTGGGGGCGCCGGCGCGGTGACGCCGCAGGTCGGCCTGATCCAGGGGCTGGGTTCCGGCTTCTATCTGGATGCAACGGCGGATGTGGCCCTGAGCTTTGACCATGACGAGCGGGGCGCAACATATTCGCGGGAGGCGGCCTATCAGGTGCAGGTGGCATTGCGCAAGCAGTTCACCCAGACCACATCCATTTCTCTCGCCTATTCATCGCAGTTTGGCGGCGTGCAGAAAGTCAACGGGGTGGAGAACGGAATGAAGACGGACCGGGATCAGGTCCGTCTCTATGCCAATACCTTCATCACCCCCACGACCCAGATTCAGGGCATGTTCGGAACCGATGTCCATGTTGAGGGCGGGTTCAAGTCCGGTGCCGTGCTGGAGTTGCGGCTGATGCAGCTCTTCTAGGGCGCGCCCATCGCGCACCGGGCCGGGTGCCGGCGGTACGTTCACGAACGTACCGCGCTTCACCGGTTTTGCGCGCCATCAGATGGGCCGCCGCCAGAAAGGGCGGCCGGGCGGCGTTCAGTGGCTGATCATCCAGGGGCGTGCGGACGGGAAGCTTTTTGCTCCGCCCGGCCCAACCCGCGTGCGGCTCTGCATCCTCGGGGCGCAGCACCCGCAACCGGAGCCATGGCTTTTCGCCCGTGCGGTTTTCTCCCCATATTCGCCCACGCTCATGGGCGCATTGGAGCTGCGCTCATTGGTGGAGAAGGCATTGCGCCGCCCGGCATCCATGCCGGCAATATGGGGCGCGGTGAAGAAGGCGCGGGGCGAAAAGGCCTTGCACTCCGGGCAGGGCTGCGCTTCCTCGCAGGCGCTCATCGGGTGCATCTGGGTGAAGGGGCCGCAGTCCTCGCACAGATAATCATAGACGGGCATTCAGAATCTCCGCTGCCAACACGCTCTGGATGCGCCGCCGGCGCTTGTTCCGGCGGCGCAGGGTTGGCTCAGTCCTCGTAGGCAATGGGCATGTCGACCGAGCCATCGATGAACTTCTGCGGCCCGGCGGAGCTGGGGCGGATGTCGAAGTCGAAGATCTCGGTGGGCAGCCACAGCGTGGCGCAGGAATTGGGAATATCCACCACCCCGGACAGGTGCCCCTGTACGGGCGCACAGCCGAGGATGGAATAGGCCTGCGCCCCCGAATAGCCGAATTTCTTCAGATATTCGATGGCATTGAGACAGGCCTGCCGATACGCCACATTGGCATCCAGATAATGCTGGGTGCCGCTCTCATCCACCGAGATGCCCTCGAAGATGAGATAGTCCTTGTAGTTGGGCGTGATGGGCGAAGGCTTGAAGATGGGGTTCTTGATCCCGTACTTCGTCATGCCTTCCTTGATGAGATCCACCTTGATGTGCAGCCATGCACCAAACATCTCGATGGCGCCGCAGAAGGTGATTTCGCCATCGCCCTGCGAGAAGTGCATGTCGCCCATGGAAAGGCCGCCGCCATCCACATAGACCGGGAAATAGATGCGTGAGCCGCGCGAGAGGTCCTTGATGTCGCAATTGCCGCCATGCTCGCGCGGGGGCACGGTGCGCGCGCCTTCCGCCGCCACCCTGGCGTGCGTGTCGGTGCCCTTGGCGAGCGAACCCAGATGCGCGGTGCGTGCATGCGGCGGGTTGGCCAGCGGGGGCACGCGGGTGGGGTTGGTGTCGATCAGCGCCTGTTCGCGCGCATTCCACTGGTCCAGCAGCTTCTGCGAGGGCAGGGTGCCGATCAGGCCGGGATGGATGAGGCCGGCAAAGCCGACGCCGGGAATGTGGCGCGAGCGGGTGAACATGCCCTCATAGTGCCAGACGGATTTCTGGGCGAGGGGGAAATGCTCGGTGAGGAAGCCGCCGCCATTCTTCTTCGAGAAGAAGCCGTTGAAGCCCCATTCATGGCCTTCCAGCGTGCCGGCGTCCAGAATGTCCACCACCAGCAGGTCGCCGGGCTCGGCGCCCTTCACGCCAATGGGGCCGGAGAGATAGTGCACGGTGGTGAGATCGACATCGCGGATATCATCGGCGCTGTCGTCATTCTTGATCGCGCCGCCGGTCCAGTCCACCGTTTCGACCCGGAAATCCGCGCCGGGCTCCACCCAGACATTGATCGGAATATCCGGATGCCAGCGATTGTGGAGATGTTCGTTCTCCGTCGCCGGCCGGGAGAGATCAACCGATATAAGGGTCTCTGGCATGGGGCATTTCCTCTGTGCTGTGGAACAGGAAACTTATCGCTTGTGCCTCGTCGATCTGTGCACGCCTGACCTCGTGGACGAGAAGGCCATACTCGACCAGCCCGTCGCATTCTGCAATATCGGAAAGTGAAATATGGAAGTGGCCTGAACAGGATGATGGAGCACGCTGGTGGAACCGGCGGCATCCGGGCAGGGTTTCGGCGGGACCGGATGCATGTGCCCGCAGGCTTTCAGCGGGCGCGCCCGGCCTTTGCGCCACCGGCCCCGGCGCGTCGTCCCGCGCTGGTGCGCGTGTTGCGTCCCGCCTTGCCCGGCTGGGTTGGCTTTGCCGCCCTGGGCCAGCGCTCCGGCCATGAGGCCAGATGATCGACCAGCTCGAACAGGCCGAAATCACCTTCCAGCCCGGCCACGCGGCCGGCGACAGAGATGCCGGATGTGACCACGGTTTCCTGTGTGCCGGAGACCAGCGGATGCCAGAAGGGAAGATCCTTGCCCTCGCGGATCAGGCGATAGCCGCAGGTGGGGGGCAGCCAGCTCAGGGTTTCCACGACCTCCGGGGTCAGGCGCACGCATTCGGGCACGGTCTGGCTGCGGTTGGGGTAATCGGCGCAGCGGCAGGTATCCATGTCGAACAGGCGGCAGGCCACATCCGTATAGGCAATCTGCCCGCTATCCTCATCCTCCAGCTTCACGAGGCAGCACCGCCCGCACTGGTCGCACAGGCTTTCCCACTGCTCGGCGCTCATGGCGGCCAGCGGGGTGGTGCGCCAGAAAGGCTCGGCCGGGGGTGTTTCCGGGGCGGCGGGGGATGAAGGGGAGGGCTGGTCTGGGGCTGTCAGCGTCGCGGTCATGGGCATGCCTTAGCATAAATGCGCGCGTTTGGCCTCACCCGCGCAGGGCGCGCGCCACGGTTTCAAATTCGTGGTCGGTGTTGTCCAGATGCGGGGTCAGGCGCAGAAGGGCCAGATGCGGCTGGGTGGCGCGGCCGGACAGGGGTTCCTCGAACGGGGGATGGCACCATTTGGCAATGATCCGCGCGGCCTGAAGGTTCTGCTCCAGCCGGGGGCGCTCGGCTGCGGGAATCGCCAGCGTCACCTGCCCGGGCGCGCGGGGCGGTGCCTGCCGCCCTTCTCCGGGCCGGATGAGCCAGCGTTCCAGCTGTGCCGCGACAAGAGCGGCGCGCAAGGCTTCCTCGCGCCCCGCCAGCCCGCAGGAGATGCGCTCCAACCCGTGGGCAAGCGCCCTGTCCAGTGCCACGCCCAGCGCGAGCCTCAGGCCGGTATGGGCGTCATAAGGCTCAAGATCCGCCGCGGTGATGCCCAGAATCCGTGTGCCCGTGGGCGAAAGGGCGGCAAGTGCCGTGGTGCGCGGGGCGCGCAGCCATTTGCGGGCGGTGCCAACCAGCAGGTCACAGCCGAGAGCGGCCATGGAGACCGCAATACGCCCGAAGGCCTGCGCCCCATCCACCACAAGCAGTGTGTGCGGCGGGCGGGGCAGGGCCCCAATACCCTCCACGGGATAGCGCAGGCCCTCCGCGCTGGTGACCATGGGCAGGATGAGCGCGGCCACATCCTCATCCAGTCGCGCTGCCCATGCCTCGGGCGCAAAGGCCTCCTCTTCCGGTATCACCTCCAGCACAAGGCCGTAAATGCGGGTCATCTGCCGGAGGATGCGCACATGCGCGCCCCATTCATGCGGGGCCACGATGATGCGTCGCCCGGCGAGCGGCAGGCGGGCGATGGCGCCCAGCCATGTCTGGGTGGTGGTGTGGCCCAGCACGATCTGTCCGGCCGGCGCATCCAGAAGCCGGGCCGCGCTCTGGCGCACATCATCCAGCGCGGCCTGCATCTGCGGTGTGGTGATGAGGGACGGATGCTCAAGTTCCCGCCGGGCCTCCAGCGCCAGACGCTCCCGCGTTGCCCGCTCCGGCAGGCCATGGCTTGCGGCATTGAGATAGACAGGCAAGGCCGGATGCTCCCGCTGGGCGCTGACATGCAGCAAACAGGTGAGGCGATATGGCGCCCGGAATGGCGGTTTGCACCGGAACAGGGCACCCGCACAAGCCCGGGAGCGTTTGCCTGCCTGCGATGAAACAGGCAAACGCTCCGCTCTTCAAGATACCGCTTTCAGCCCCTTTGAAGATCAGTCCACATAACCATTGGCCTTGAGCCAGGACACCACGGCATCGGCCATGGCCTGCGGGCTTTCGGCGCCGGCGGAAAGGGTGATCTCGGCGGCTTCCGGCTTTTCATAGGGGCTGTCAATGCCGGTGAAGTTCTTGATCTGCCCGGCGCGCGCCCGCTTGTAGAGGCCCTTCACGTCCCGCGCCTCCGCCACTTCCAGCGGGGTATCGACGAAGATCTCCACGAACTCGCCCGCCCCCAGCAGCTCGCGCGCCAGACGGCGCTCGGCGCGGAAGGGGGAGATGAAGGAGACGAGGGTGATCAGGCCGGCATCGGTAAAGAGTTTCGACACCTCGGCCACGCGGCGGATATTCTCCACCCGGTCGGCATCGGTGAAGCCCAGATCCCGGTTCAGCCCGTGGCGCACATTGTCGCCATCCAGCAGATAGGTGTGGCGGCCTTCCGCATTGAGCTTCTTCTCCACCAGATTGGCGATGGTGGACTTGCCCGCTCCGGAAAGGCCGGTGAACCACAGCACGGCGGGCTTCTGCCCCTTCAGCGCCGCGCGGCTCTGCTTGGAGACATTCAGCTCCTGCCAGTGCACATTGGTGGCACGGCGCAGGCCGAAATCCACCATGCCCGCGCCAACCGTCAGATTGCTCATCCGGTCGATGACGATGAAGGCCCCGGTCTTCGGATTGTCCGCGAACGGATCGAAGGCGACCGGTTCATGGGTGGAGAAGTTCACCACCGCCACCTCGTTCAGCGCCAGTGTCTTGGCGGCGAGGCGCTGGAAGGTGTTCACATCCACCTTGTGCTTGATCTCGGTGACGGTCGCGCCCACTGTGCGGGTGCCGATCTTGATGAGATAGGGCCGGCCCGGCAGCAGCGCCTCATCATGCATCCAGATGAGATGGGCGGCGAACTGGTCGGAGACCTCCGGCCGGTCGGACGCGGCGGCGAGGATGTCGCCGCGCGAGGCATCCACCTCATCCGTCAGGGTCAGTGTCACGGCCTCGCCGGCTGAGGCCTCCTCCAGCTCGCCATCGGCGGTGACGATGGATTTGATGCGGCTGGTCGCGCCGGAACCGGCCACCACCACGGCATCACCGGGGCGCACAATGCCGGAGGCAATGGTGCCGGAAAAGCCGCGGAAGTCGAGATTCGGCCGGTTCACCCACTGCACCGGCAGGCGGAAGGGGCGGGCCAGCGCCTCGTTTTCCACCGCCACATTCTCCAGATGCTGGAGCAAAGTGGGGCCGCTGTACCAGGGCGTGTTTTCACTGCGCGCGATGACATTGTCGCCAAAGCGGGCGGAAAGCGGAATCGGCACCAGCGTATCGAAGCCGAAATCGGCGACGAATTCGGAATAGGTCTTCACGATCTCGTCGAACCGCTCCTGCGAGAAGTCCACAAGGTCGATCTTGTTCACCGCCAGAACCACATGCTGCAAGCCCAGCAGCTTGACGATGTAGGAGTGGCGGCGGGTCTGGGTCAGGATGCCCTGTCGGGCATCGACCAGAATGATGGCGAGATCCGAGTTGGAGGCGCCCGTTGCCATGTTGCGCGTATATTGCTCATGGCCGGGGGTGTCGGCGACGATGAACTTGCGCTTGTCGGTGGCGAAGAAGCGATAGGCCACATCAATGGTGATGCCCTGCTCGCGCTCGGCGGCAAGCCCGTCCACCAGCAAGGCGAAGTCCAGATCCTCACCCGCCGTGCCATGCTTGCGCGAATCCGCCGAAAGGGTGGCGATCTGGTCCTCGAACAGCAGCTTGGTGTCATAGAGCAGGCGGCCGATGAGCGTGCTCTTGCCGTCATCCACGCTGCCGCAGGTGAGGAAGCGCAGCAGGCTCTTGTTTTCCTGCGCGGCCAGATATTCGGAAAAAGCCGAGGCTTCAGGCTGACGGGTCATCAGAAATAGCCCTCCCGCTTCTTCTTTTCCATGGAGGCGGCCTCGTCATGGTCGATCAGGCGACCGGCGCGCTCGGAGGTGCGGGCGGTGAGCATTTCACCGACAATCTCCTCCAGCGTGTCGGCATCGCTCTCCACCGCGGCGGTGAGCGGATAGCAGCCGAGCGTGCGGAAACGGATGCGCTTCTTCTGCGGCACCTCGCCGGGATTCAGCGGCAGGCGCTCGTCATCCACCATGATGAGCTGGCCACCCCGCTCCACCACCGGGCGCTCGGCGGCGAAATAAAGCGGCACGATCGGAATGTTCTCGGCCAGGATATATTGCCAGATATCCAGCTCGGTCCAGTTGGAGAGCGGGAAGACGCGGATACTCTCGCCCGGCTTTACGCGGGTGTTGTAGAGATTCCACAGCTCCGGGCGCTGGCTTTTGGGGTCCCAGCCGTGATTGGCGGTGCGGAAGGAGAAGATGCGCTCCTTGGCGCGGCTCTTTTCCTCGTCGCGCCGCGCGCCGCCGAAGGCCGCATCGAAGCCGTGCTTGGTCAGCGCCTGCTTCAGCGCCTCGGTCTTCATCACATGGGTGTAGAGATTGGAGCCGTGATCGAACGGATTGATGTTCTGCGCCAGCCCGTCCGGATTGGTGTGGGTGAGCAGCTCGAAGCCCAGCTCCCGCGCCATCCGGTCACGGAAGGAGATCATCTCCCGGAATTTCCAGGTGGTGTCCACATGCAGCAGCGGGAAGGGCGGCTTGGAAGGATAGAAGGCCTTCACCGCCAGATGCAGCATCACGGCCGAATCCTTGCCGATGGAATAGAGCATCACCGGGTTGGAGAATTCGGACGCCACCTCCCGCATGATGAAGATGGATTCGGCCTCCAGACGCTTGAGGTGCGTCATGCGATCAGACGACATCGTCGCGGCAACTCCTTGGGGCATTCTCTGCTGTGAAAATGCGGATATTCAACATGCGGAAGCGTGCGCCACGCGGCAGCCATCCCTGGTGCGCGCGGCCGGCAAGCCCAGCCTGCTGCGCCTAGGGGTTAGCGCGTTGCCAGCTTTTAATCAATATTCCTTGTGATTTTTATTTATAAAACAGATTGTGAATGTGATTATGGGCGGGCACCCTCACCGTCGCACGAAACGGCCCACCAGTTCCACATGGGGCGAGTAGCGGAACTGGTCCACGGGGGTCACGCTTTCCAGCACCCAGCCGCCATCCAGAAGAATGCGGGCATCGCGCGCAAAGCTGGCGACATTGCAGGAGACATAGACCAGCCGGGAGAGCTTTGCGCCCGCCAGCTCGCGCGCCTGCGCCTCGGCCCCCTGCCGGGGCGGGTCCATTACCACCAGATCGAAGGCCGCCAGTTCCGGGGCCAGCAGCGGGCGGCGGAAGAGATCGCGCACCTCGCCCTTCACGGCCTTCAGGCCGGGGGCGGTGTGGCTGGCGGCCTGAAGGGCCTTGATGGCGCCGGCATGGCTTTCGGCGGCGAAGACCTGTGCGGTTTCGGCCAGACGCAGGGCAAAGGTGCCGACGCCCGAGAACAGGTCCGCCACCTTCCTGGCGCCGGCTGCCGCCTCATTCACCAGCCGCGCCAGGGTTTCCTCGCCCAAGGCGGTGGCCTGAAGGAAGGCGGCGGCGGGCAGTTCCACCCGCGCCCGGCCCATGGTGAGCGTGGGGGCGGCGCGTTGCAGCAGCAGTTCCCCATGGCGGGTGAAACGGGCCAGGTTGAAGCGCTCGGCAATCTCCGCCAGATCCATCAGTGCGGTCGGGGGAATCGGGCCGGAGCCACGGACATCCATATCCAGCCCGGTTTGCGTGGCGATGAGCTGGAGATCCAGCGGCTTGTTCATGGATGCCAGCATCTCCGCCACCGCGCGCGCGGCCGGCAGCGCCTTGTCCAGCTCCGGGGCGAGGACCGGGCACTGCGCCATGTCCACCATGGTGTGGGAGCGTCGCTCGGCAAAGCCCACAACTGTGCGCCGGCCATAGCGCCGGGCATGAAAGATGGCCCGCCGCCGCCCCGCACCATGGGCATCGATGACGGGGGTGATATCGGTCTCGATCCGCTCCCGCCCGAGCGCTTCGGCGACGAGAGAATGTTTCCAGCGCAGATAGGGTTCGGCCTGCCAGTGCTGCAACAGGCAGCCGCCGCAGCGCCCGAAATGGGTGCAGGCCGGGTCCGTGCGTTCCGCGCTGGGGGTGAGGATGGCCTCCAGCCGGAAACGGTCCTTGTCCAGCGTGCCACGCACCTCCTCGCCCGGCAGGGCATAGGGCACGAAGACCGGACCGTTCCCCGTCTGGGCGATGCCGTCTCCCTGCGCGCCCATGCGGGCGATGGTGAGCGTGTGCAGGGCCTCGCGGCCCATGGTGTCTGTCATGGCTGTCATTGCGCCCGCACGGCTCCCAGCAGAAATTCACGGTTGCCATCGCCGCCGGCAATGGGAGAGGGGATGATGCCCTGCACCTGCCAGCCCAGTGCCTGCACGCTGGCGCGCGCGGCGGCGCACACCTCCTCATGCACCTGCGGGTCGCGCACGATGCCTTTCTTGAGGGCGCTGCGGCCGGCCTCGAACTGCGGCTTCACCAGCGCCACCAGATGCGCCCCCGCCCCGGCGCAGGCGAGGGCCGCCGGCAGGATCTGGGAAAGGGAGATGAAGCTGGCATCCATCACCACCATATCCACCGGCCCGCCAAGGGCCTGCGGGCTCACGGTGCGAATGTCCGTCCCCTCCATCACCGTCACGGCCGGGTTCCGGCGCAGGCGTGGGTGCAGCTGGTCATGCCCCACATCCACGGCGAAGACATGCGCGGCGCCCCGCCGCAGCAGCACTTCCGTAAAACCGCCGGTGGATGAGCCGACATCCAGCGCGCGCATCCCTTCCGGGTCCAGGTCAAAGGCTGCGAGCGCGGCCTCCAGCTTCAGCGCCCCGCGCGAGACATAGTCATGAATGTCCTGCGCCTCGATCCGCGCATCTTCGGCAATATCGGCGGAGGGCTTGGAGATGACAGCGCCATTCACGCGCACCAGCCCCGCCTGCACGGCGGCCTGCGCCCGTGCGCGGCTTTCAAAGAGCCCGCGTTCCACCAGAAGACGATCTATGCGCATGCCTCGGCCCGCTGCGATGCCGCCCCGGTTCAGCTTCGAATGGTTCCAGAGGCGTTCGGGCTGTGCATAGGGCAAGGTGGGAGCGAGCGCAAATCCTCCCGGCTCTGGCCTTGCAGGCGGGGGCAGTGCCATTGTGGGGGTGAAAGACAGGAAGGGAGAGCGCAGCATGGATGATGTGGCCCGCCATTATGGAGATGATCTTCCATCCGCGCCGCCTCTGGCCGTGCGCATCGCCGCGCGTCTTGAGGCGGCCGGGAAGGACATGGCCCATCTCACCACGAGGGATCTGCGCGCGGTGGATGAGTTTCATATCCGCGGCCATGCGGCGACGCTTGAAATCGCCGCGCATCTGGCGCTTGCGCCGGAAAGCCGGGTGCTGGACATTGGCAGCGGGCTGGGCGGCCCGGCGCGGGCGCTGGCGGAGCTGCATGGCTGCCATGTCACCGGCATTGACCTCAGCCCGGCCTATTGCGCCGCCGCCGCCGAGTTGAGCGACTGGGTGGGGCTGGGGAACAAGGTGGCCTTTCAGGCCGGTGATGCAACCTGCCTGCCCTTTGCCGACGCCAGTTTCGATGCCGCCTTCACCATTCATGTGGCGATGAATATCGCCGCGAAGGACCGTATGTATGCCGAGGCGCACCGGGTGCTGAAGCATGGCGGGCGGTTCGTCATCTATGACATCTTGCAGGGCGAGGGGGGAGAGGTGCTCTATCCGGTGCCCTGGGCGCGTACCCCTGCCATCAGCCATCTGGCCACGGCCGCACAGATGGGGAGCCTGCTGGAGGCGGCGGGCTTCGACCTTCTGGAGATGGTCGATACCACGCAGGAAAGCGCGGACTGGTTCAGCCAGATGCCATCCGCCCCGGCCGGGCCGGCGCAACTGCCGAACCTGGCGCTGCTGCTGGGGCCGGATTTCCCGCAGATGATGCGCAACCAGATCCGCAATCTGAAGGAGCGGCGCATTGCGGTGGTGCGCCTTGTGTGCGTGCGCGCCGGCTGAGAAGCGCGCTTGCAAAATGCGGGAAGCCGCCGGTGAGGGCCGGCGGCTTCCATGGTTCAGGCCGGTGGGCGAAAGGGCTCAGCTGGCGCTGTCCGTGCGGTTCTGGTTGGTTTCAAACAGGAACCACAGCCGCTTTTCAGCCTCATCGATATAGCCTTCCAGCAGCCCGGCCGAGGCGATGTCATCGGCCTCATCGCAGATGGCGTGGGCATTGCGGATGGTCTTGATGATCGCCTTGTTGTCGGCGATCAGTTCCTCGAACATGGCTTCGGGGGTGATGAAGCCATCATTGTTTTCCTTCAGCGTGGTGAGCTTGAGCACTTCCGCGAAAGAGTGGATGGTGGGCGCGCCCAGCTTGCGGACCCGCTCCGCCAGATCATCGAACGTGGCGAAGATGGTGCCCGCCTGCTCATCCAGCAGCAGATGATAGTCGCGGAAATGCTTGCCGCTGACATGCCAGTGGAAGTTCTTCGTCTTCAGATAAAGGACGAAGGCATCCGCCAGCACCTGGTTGAGAGCGGCAGCGACCTTGGCGACCTGGGCCGGCTCAAGGTCCGTGGGCGTCGCCAATGCGCCACCGCCCGACTTTTTGGAGAGGGAACGAACGACAGTCATGGGGCGTACTCCTGTGTTTCTGCCCTCATGATGACTCATGTTTACCAAAACGCAAAGTTTTCGTGCATCATTTTTCTGTTTCAGGGGCAGATCTGAAATGGAATGAGTTTAGCGCCTCTTCTTAATACATATGTGACAAAGGCTTGGGTCCAGTCTGATGTAGTTCAAAGTTATTGCGGTGCAGTATTCACATCGTCCGATTGTGTGTTTGCGGTAGACTTGCCTGCCGGGGCGGCGCTCTCCGGAGTGGCCATTTCCTTTCGCAGCTCCGCCCAGCTTGCGCCGGCAATGAGGCCGGGGCTCTTCCAGACCTGGGTCAGCGTGCCTTCGCCATTCACCTCGCCGATAAAGGCCGCGCGGGTGATATGCCGGTTGGGCAGCATCTGGACGATGTCACCGGTGAGGCTGAGCTGCCGGATATTGGTCATGGCATCGGCCACCGGGGCGGCATCGGTGGTGCCTGCCTTGGCGACAGCCTTCGCCCAGATGCTGAAGCCCAGACGGTGGGCCTCCACCCGGTCGCTCGCCAGTCTTTCCGGGTCCTTGCTGAAGGCCCTCCAGCGTTCCAGAAACGCCTTGTTGTCCGGGGTGGGGGATGAGGTGACATAATTGCCGGCGATCAGCGTGCCTGTCATGGCGCGCCAGTCGAGCCGGGTCAGGTCTTCCTCGCCGAGGGAGAGGCTGAGCACGATGAGCTGGTTGGATGTGCCGGCAGATGTGGCAGGGGGGGCGGGCGCGGCAAGGGGAGCAGGTGTGGCATCGGCCGGCACCGCCTGCGGGGCAGCCTCCGCCATCTGGCCGGAGAGCCCTTGTGCGGCAAGCGCCTTGTAGAAGCCGTTATTGGCCTGGTCGCCCATCAGGGTGGAGATGACAGCGGTCTTGTCCCCGTGCCCGGCAAAGGCCCGGATATCGGCAAGGATGCCGGACCAGTCCGAGATGTCGGGCGGGGTGTCGATGATGAGGATGTTGCGGGCGGGCACGCCGCGGGCCTTCAGCTCGGCCTCGATGATGCGGTTGGTGGCGCGGGGCCATTTGCCGTCCGTTCCCAGCAGAACCCAGCGCTCCACACCCTTGCCGGAGGCCAGATAGTCGACCGCCGGCAGCGCCTGCTGGTTGGGGGCCGCGCCGGTGTGCAGCACCTTCGGGGGGCTGTCATCGCCACTGGTGGGGGCGGAATCGAACAGCAGGGCATTGGAGCCGGCAAAGAGCTTCTGCACGTCCGGTCCGCTCTCGTCCAGATTCGCGCTGAAGATGACGGAGACATGATCCCGGTTGAGCAGTTCCTGCGCCGCCTCGGCCTGTGCCTGTGGCAGGCTGGTGGGGGAGACGGCCACCGCCTCGAGCTTGCGTTCGAGCAGGCCGCCCTTGCGGTTCTGCTCCTCGATCAGCATCACGATGATGTCCTTCAGCATCGCGGCATTGCCGGTGGTGTCGAGAGCAGGCTCAAGAATGCCGATACGGATGGGCGTCTTCTTCTTCGCATTCGCCGTGGCCGGCGCCGCAACGAGAAGAGCCGCTCCTGCCGCCGCGACCACCAGCAGGGTGGCCAGAAGCCCCAGTTTGCCACGTGTCCATCTGTGCACCTTACTCATGCCTCATCTCTTTCTGGTGCCACCCGGGCAAGGCAAGCCATAGGCGCAGGCGCCGCTCTCCGGGCTTCAGGGATGTTCATTGTGTGCTGTCGGCTATGGCAGCGGGGTGCTTTTCACATGGCTGGATTAAGGAATTTCACCCTGCCGGCCGTTTCCCGGCCGGACTGGTGCATTTTTGCATCGCTCCTGCCGAAGCTTGTGTCCTTCATGCTGCGCCGGGCGGCCAAATAATCCTGCTCCGGCAAAAAAGATCCTGCCGCGCCGGAAAGTGTCTTGACGAAAGCGTCCGCCCGACATTCGGTGCGCTACCCGATCCGATGCAGGCAGCAGGGAGCAACCCGCGTGGACGAACTGATCTCCGGTTACAAAAGGTTCCGTGAAATTGCGTGGCCCGAACGCAAGCAGGTTTTCGAGCAGCTCGCCGCCAGGGGGCAGAAGCCGGAAACACTGGTCATTGCCTGTTCGGACAGCCGCGTTGACCCGCAGATGATCTTCAATGCCGGCCCCGGCGAGATGTTCATCGTGCGCAACGTCGCCAATCTGGTGCCCCCCTTCGGCCCGGATGCGAACCATCACGGTACCTCGGCCGCGATCGAGTTTGCCGTGCGGGTGCTGAAGGTGAAGAATATCGTGGTGATGGGCCATGCCCAGTGCGGCGGTGTGAGCGCGCTGCTGGATGGCGCCCCTCCCGGTGCACGGGACTTCGTGCCCGGATGGATGGAGATTGCCGAACCGGCGCGTGAACGTGCTATGGCTTCCAATCTGCCTCCGGCCGAACGCCAGCGCTTCTGTGAACAGTGCTGCGTCCAGCTTTCCCTCGAGAACCTTCATTCCTTCCCCTGGATCGCCGAACGTGTGAAGGCCGGAGACCTGACCCTGAACGGGGCATATTTCGGTGTGGCAACCGGCCAGCTCGAACTGCTGGGCGCCGATGGCCGCTTCCAGTGTGTGCCGATCTGAGGACATTGATTTAATTCTGTCATGGCCCTGAGAGATATGATCTCGGATCATGTCTGCCGGGCTCGCTTATGCCCGGCCTGAACGCGGTTGGGGGCTGGGCGCGTGCGCTCCCGCGAGAGAGGTGGTTGCATGTCGGTTGTGAATGATCCCAGGAAGGTGGTGGATGCAGTGAACACTGCCATTGGCGCGCCCATGGCGCATGAGCATGTCGCGGACATCGTTGAGTTGCTCAATGAGAAGAGCAATGAGGATGTCATCGAGATCATTACACGCATGCCGCTGGAATGGGCTGTGGAGGTCTTCGACCAGCCCCAGTTCCAGGATGCGAGCGAGATTCTGGCCACCCTCCCGCAGGACAAGGCCATCGCCCTGCTGGAAGGCATGTCCGCCGACCGCGCGGTGGATGTGCTGCGCTGGGTGGAGGAGGATGACCGGGCCCGCCTGCATCAGGGTCTTTCGCCCGAGACCCGCGCCTCTGTCGATCATCTCATGTCCTATGCCGAGGGTACGGCAGGCTCGATGATGACCACCGAGTTCGTGAGCGTGCCCTCTACCTGGACCGTGCAGCAGACCATCGAGCATATCCGCAGGGTCGAGCGCTCGCGCGAGACGGTCTATGCCATCTATGTGCTGAACCCCTCCACGCACCGCCTCGAGAACATGGTGACCCTGCGCCGGCTGATCGCGGCCGAGCCGGACGACAATGTGCTTGTCGCCTCTCTCTCGCATCCGGTCATCACCCTCACGCCGGCGATGACGCGCGAGGATGTGGCCCGCGTCATCTCCAAATATGACGTGCTGGCCCTGCCGGTGGTGGACAGCACCAATCATGTGCTGGGCATCATCACGGTGGATGACGTCATCGACGCCATGATCGAGGAGCAGACCGAGGACGTGCAGCGCATGGGCGGCATGGAAGCGATCGACATGCCCTATTTCGAGATCTCCTTCGCGCACATGATCAAGAAGCGCGCCGGCTGGCTGTGCGTGCTGTTCCTTGCGGAAATGCTCACCGCCTCGGCCATGCAGGTGTTCGAGGACGAGCTGGAGAAGGCCATCGTGCTGGCCCTGTTCATCCCGCTGGTGATGAGCTCGGGCGGCAATTCCGGCTCCCAGGCCACCTCCCTCATCATCCGCGCCCTGGCGCTGCGGGAGGTGACGCTGAAGGACTGGTGGCGCGTGGCGCTGCGTGAATTGCCGACAGGTATCGTGCTGGGCGCCATTCTCGGCATGATCGGTATTGTCCGCATCGCGGTGTGGCAGGGCATCGGCTTCTTCGATTATGGCGAGCACTGGGTGATTCTGGCCGTCACCATCGGCGTGGCGCTGGTCGGCATCGTGACGTTCGGCTCCATCACCGGCTCGCTGCTGCCGTTCATCATCAAGCGCGTGGGGTTCGATCCGGCCTCCGCCTCGGCGCCCTTTGTCGCCACGCTGGTCGATGTGACCGGTATCGTCATCTATTTCTCGGTGGCCTGGCTGCTGCTGTCCGGCACCATCCTGTAATGGTGCGGCACCGGGTGCAGCCGGCCCGCTGAGCGGGTGGAACAGGAGCCGCGCATGGAAACATGCGCGGCCTTTTCATGTTCCGGTTGTGCGGCGCGCGCCCTGCACCCGGAGGAAAGCCGGGCAACGATTCGAGGGGCCGGCGGGCCCTGCCAAGCCTCTGATGAAATGCGATGCGCCTGTCTTTTCAGTCTGTTGCCTTCAGCGGGGCGGGGCTTGTCCACATAATCCCCCGTTTTTCAAAAGTCGGCAGAATGTGATCCGCGAGACATTCCTTTTGCGGTGCACTCGCTCTAATGAGTTGATCCACCAGCTTTTTCAAAGCAGCCCTCCAGAAGGGCCGAGCCTGTTGCAGAAACAGCATATTGACTGGAAACCCTGTCAGCCTACTACATGTAGCGGTCACGGTCTCTTTCGAGAGCCAAGAGGGAAGCCGGTGTGAAGCCGGGGCTGCCCCCGCAACTGTAAGCGACGAGCTCTTGCCAACTGGGTCACTGGGAAACCGGGAAGGCCGGCAAAGTGCGCTGACCCGCGAGCCAGGAGACCTGCCGTGACCGGAAAAGAGACCTCGGGCGGGGTGTCCGGCGGGTAAAGTGGAGAAGGGCTGCCCCTCGTCTCCCGTTGCCTGCTGCACCCTCGATTATGGAAATCAGGAAAGCAGGCACACATGTCACTCTCGGCACAGTCAGAACGTCCGTCCATGGTGGGAAGCACGCCGGCCCCGGCTGCCGTCCAGACGTCGCGCAATGCTGAGCCGGGTTATCAGGTGATCCGCCGCAATGGCGCGGTGACGCCGTTCGACCCTTCCAAGATCGGCGTTGCGCTCACCAAGGCGTTTCTGGCGGTGGAAGGCGGCAATGCCGCGGCCTCGCGCCGGGTGCATGACATCGTGGCCGATCTCACCGCGCAGGTGGTGGCCAATCTCACCCGTCGTGTGGATACGGGCCGCACCTTCCATATCGAGGACATTCAGGACCAGGTGGAGCTCGCGCTCATGCGCTCCGAGCACCACAAGGTCGCCCGCGCCTATGTGCTCTATCGCGAGGACCGCGCCCGTGAGCGCGCCGCCGCACTGGCCCAGAAGGCGCAGGTTCAGGCCGTGCCCGAGTTGCAGATGCGTGAGGCCGATGGCACGCTTGTGCCGCTCGACCGTGCCCGCCTTGATACCGTGGTGCGCGAAGCCTGCGCCGGGCTCGATGGCGTCTCGCCCGATCCGGTCCTCACCGAGACGAAGCGCAATCTGTATGACGGCATCACCCGTGACGAGCTGGCGCTGGCGCCCATCCTCGCCGCCCGCACCCTGATCGAGACCGAGCCGAACTACGCCAAGGTTTCCGCCCGCCTGCTGACAGACAAGCTGCGCCGCGAGGCCCTCAGCTTCATTGCCGGCTATGCGGATGAGGCCACACAGGCGCAGATGGACACCCGCTATGGGGAATATTTCCCGGCCTATGTGCAGGCCGGCATCAAGGCCGAGCTGCTGGACCCGGAACTGGGCCGGTTCGATCTGGCCCGCATTTCCGCGGCCCTGAAGCCGGAGCGCGATCTCCAGTTTGACTATCTCGGTCTCCAGACCCTCTATGACCGCTATTTCCTGCATGTCTCGGGCACCCGGTTCGAGCTGCCGCAGGCTTTCTTCATGCGCGTCGCCATGGGCCTCGCCATTCGCGAGATCGACCGCGAGGCGCGGGCCATCGAGTTCTACAATCTGCTGTCGTCCTTCGACTTCATGGCCTCGACGCCGACCCTGTTCAATTCCGGCACGCTGCGCCCGCAGCTCTCCAGCTGCTTCCTCACCACCGTGGCGGATGATCTGGACGGCATCTTCAAGGCCGTGCGCGACAATGCCCTTCTGGCGAAATATTCCGGCGGCCTCGGCAATGACTGGACCCCGGTGCGTGGCCTTGGCGCGCACATCAAGGGCACCAATGGCCAGAGCCAGGGTGTCGTGCCCTTCCTGAAGGTTGCGAACGACACCGCCATCGCCGTCAACCAGGGCGGCAAGCGCAAGGGCGCGGTGTGCGCCTATCTCGAAACCTGGCATGTCGATATCGAGGAGTTCCTCGATCTGCGGAAGAATACCGGCGATGACCGCCGCCGCACCCATGACATGAACACCGCCAACTGGATCCCCGACCTGTTCATGCAGCGCGTGGAAGCCGGCGCCGACTGGACCCTGTTCTCACCCGACGAGGTGCCGGAGCTGCATGACCTCTATGGCAAGCCCTTCAAGGCAGCCTATGAGGCGGCGGAAGCCCGTGCGGCGCGGGGCGAGATCAAGGTGTATCGCACGGTGAAGGCGCTGGACCTGTGGCGGCGCATGCTGACCATGCTGTTCGAGACCGGCCATCCGTGGGTGACCTTCAAGGACCCGTGCAACCTGCGCTCGCCGCAGCAGCATGCCGGTGTGGTGCATTCCTCCAATCTGTGCACCGAGATCACCCTCAACACCAATGCCGATGAAGTGGCGGTGTGCAATCTCGGCTCGGTGAACCTGGCCGCCCATATCGGCCCCAATGGGCTGGATTTCGAGCGGCTGAAGCGCACGGTTGGCACCGCCATGCGGATGCTCGACAATGTCATCGACATCAATTTCTACACCATTCCCGAGGCGCGCCGCTCGAACCTGCGTCACCGTCCGGTGGGGCTGGGGCTGATGGGCCATCAGGATGCGCTGGAAAAGCTGCGCCTGCCGACGGCCAGCGAAGATGCGGTGGCGTTTGCCGATGTCTCGATGGAAGCCATCAGCTATTTCGCCATTTCCGCCTCGGTGGATCTGGCGGCCGAGCGCGGGCGCTATGCCTCGTTCGAGGGCTCGCTGTGGTCCAGGGGCATTTTGCCGATCGACAGCCTCGAACTGCTCTCCGATGCCCGTGACGGGGATGTGGAACTGGACCGCACCCAGCGCCTCGACTGGGAGAGCCTGCGCGCGCGGGTGACATCCATCGGCATGCGCAATTCCAATGTGCTGGCCATTGCTCCCACCGCCACCATCTCCAACATTGTCGGCGTGTCCCAGTCCATCGAGCCGGCCTACAGCCAGCTTTATGTGAAGGCCAACATGTCGGGCGACTTCACCGTGGTGAACGCCAATCTGGTGCATGACCTGAAGGCGCGCGGCCTGTGGGACGAGGTGATGATCTCCGATCTGAAATATTATGACGGCATGGTCAGCGCTATTGATCGTGTGCCGGAGGATCTCAAGGCGCTCTATGCCACCGCCTTCGAGATTGCGCCGGAATGGCTGATCCGCGCCGCCGCCCGCCGGCAGAAATGGATCGATCAGGCCCAGTCGCTCAATCTCTATATCGACCAGCCTTCCGGGCGGAAGCTGCATGAGGCCTATCTGTATGCGTGGCGGCAGGGGCTGAAGACCACCTATTATCTGCGCGCCCGCTCGGCCACCCATGTGGAGAAGTCCACGCTGAAGGGCACGGATGGCCGTCTCAATGCGGTCTCGGCCGCAGCTCCCATTCTGGTGGATGCGCCCATGGCTGCCCCGGCGGCCTGCTCCATCAATGATCCTGATTGTGAAGCCTGCCAGTAAGTGCAGGTGGAGAAGAACAATGATGCTCGACTGGTCTGACACGCCTGTGAAGGCAAACCCCGCCGTCCCGCCCGCGCCCGGCTCCGTCCCGGCGCAGGAGGCGGACTCCACGGGTCTGGGCGAGATTGATCGCTCCGGTGCCCGCGTCACCGTGGATGAGAAGCGCATGATCAATGCGCGCGCCGACGTGAACCAGCTCCTGCCCATGAAATACAAGTGGGCCTGGGAGAAGTATCTGGCCGGCTGTAACAATCACTGGATGCCGACGGAAGTCTCCATGCAGGCGGATATCGCCCTGTGGAAATCCCGCGACGGGCTGACAGAGGACGAGCGGCGCATGCTGAAGCGCAATCTCGGCTTCTTCGCCGCTTCCGAGAGCCTTGTGGCGAACAATATCGTGCTCGCCATCTACAAGCAGATCACCAATCCCGAATGCCGCCAGTATCTGCTGCGCCAGGCTTTCGAGGAGGCGATCCACACCCACACCTTCCAGTATATCGTGGAAAGCCTTGGCCTTGATGAGGGCGAGCTTTTCAACATGTATCGCGAGGTGCCCTCCATTACCGACAAGGCGGCGTGGGCTCTGAAATATACATCAGACCTTGCCGAGGGCACCTTCTCCACCGAGACGGAAGAGGGCGCGCGTTCCTTCCTGCGCGATCTCGTGGCCTTCTATGTCGTGTTCGAGGGCATGTGGTTCTATACCGGCTTTGCGCAGATCCTCTCGCTGGGCCGCCGCAACAAGATGGTGGGCATTGCCGAGCAGTATCAGTACATCCTGCGCGACGAGAGCATTCACCTGAATTTCGGCATCGACGTCATCAACCAGATCCGCCACGAGAACCCGCATCTGTGGACCGTCCCCTTCCAGGAGGAGGTGCGGCAGATGATCAAGGAGGCGGCCGAGCTGGAGGCCGCTTACGGGCGCGATACCATGCCGCGCGGTTTTCTGGGCCTGAATGCGGCGCTGTGCGAGCAGTATATGTATTTCATCGCCAATCGCCGCTGCGCGCAGATCGGCCTTGCCCCGGTCTTCCCGGATGTGGAAAACCCCTTCCCGTGGATGAGCGAGACGATGGACCTGAAGAAGGAAAAGAACTTCTTCGAGACGCGCGTCATCGAATACCAGAATGGCGGCGCGCTCGCCTGGGATTGAGTGTTGCGCGCCGGGCAGCCGGCGCCTGTGCCTGAAGAGGGTGCGGCAGCAAGGATTGCCGCACCCCTCATTCCCGCCTCATGTCGCGCCTGGCCTCAGCCCGCGCAGATGACGTGGAAGAAACTGCCGGAAACCTGACCTATCCTGTGGCCCGCAAGGCCCAGTTCGCGCCCCTCCGCATCGCTCACATGGGCGAAGGCATGTTCGGGGGCGGCATCGGTTTCCACCACGCTGGCATAATGGAACTCGTGGCCCACAAGGCGGCTCTGCGCCGGGCCCAGCGCGCAATCATGCACCAGATGCGCCACGCGATAACCCAGATGCAGCTTGCGCCGGGCATGGCTGGTGTTCACCGGCAGAAGCCCGGCCATGGGGTGCACCACGCCTTCCGCATCTTCCAGGGTGCGGCCCAGCACCATATAGCCCCCGCATTCTCCATGCACCGGGCGGGTGCGGGCAAAGCGGCGCAGGCCTTCCAGAAAATGCGTGGCGCCGGAAAGGGTGCCCGCATGCAGTTCCGGATATCCGCCCGGCAGCCAGCAGCTGTCGCAGCTGTCGTCAGGCGCTTCATTGGCGAGGGGTGAGAAGGGCACCATCTCGGCGCCCTGCTGCCGCCAGCCTTCCAGAATATGCGCATAGATGAAGGAGAAGGCGCGGTCCTGCGCCAGCGCGATCCGCTGGCCGGGCGGGGGCAGGGGCGAGGCGCTGCCGGCCGTCAGATGGTCGGGCAGGAGGCCGGTCAGTTCATCTGCGGGCCTTGTGAAGGCCATCCGGCGCAGGGCCTCGATGTCCACGCTCTCGGCGCAGCAGTCGGCCAGCCTGTCCAGCCGGGCGTCCAGATGATCGGTCTCATGGGCCTGCACCAGCCCCAGATGACGCTCCGGCAGAAGCAGCGCGCCATCACGCCGCACCACACCCAGAACCGGCAGGCCGATGACCTTCAGCCCTTCCTCCACCAGCCTCTGGTGGCGGTCGCTGGCCACATTGTTGAGAATGACGCCGACAACGGTGATGCGCGGATCATAGCTGGCGCAGCCCAGCGCCACGGCGGCGGCAGATTGCGCCGCGCCCGCCACATCCACCACCAGCACCACCGGCCAGCCGAAAATCGCCGCCACATCGGCGGAGGCTCCGGTGCGCCCCGCATCCGCCCGCACCCCATCGAACAGCCCCATGGAGCCTTCAGCAATGATGATGTCCGCTCCGGCCGCCGCACCCTCCACCAGCCCCGCCATCATCTGGGGCGGCATGGCGAAACTGTCCAGATTGATGGAGGCGCGCCCCGTGGCGGCGGCGTGGAAGGCGGTGTCGATATAATCCGGCCCGCATTTCACGCCCTGCACGGCAAGGCCCCAGCGCCGCAAGGCGCGCTGAAGCCCCAGCGTGACCGTGCTTTTGCCGGAGCCGGAGCGCGGGGCCGCTATCAGCAGGCCGGGGGGTAGGGAGGGGGTGTTGGCGCTGGGATTCATCTGTCCATTCTTTCAGGCGCGGATGCTGAAATTGAGGCTCGGCGCAAGGCATTCAGCCCGGTGGCGGGGTGGCGGCCTTCTCAAGACCCGCCAGAATGCGCGGACGCAAGGCCGCGATGGCGCCAATGGCCACCACGCTGGGCGAGCGGATCGCGCCTTCCGCCGCGCGGGTGGGCAATTGCGCCAGCGTGGTTTCCACCACATCCTCGGCCGCGGTGGAGACAGCATGAATGGCGAGCGCCGGAGTGTGCGGGGAAAGACCGCCGGCGAGCAGCCCGGCGACAATCTCCGGCATCCGCGCCACGGCCATATAGAGCACAAGCGGTGCACCGGCCTGTGCCAGCGCCCTGAAATCCAGCTCCTGCCCTTCCGCCCCGTGGCCGGTGGCCAGAATGACGGCGTGGTTGGTGTCCCGGCTGGTGGCGGGCACGCCATGCATGGCCAGCCCGGCCAGACCACTGGAGACACCGGGCATGATGCGGAAGGCGATGCCCGCCCGCGTCAGCGCCTCGGCCTCCTCAAAGCCCCGGCCGAAGATGAACGGGTCACCCCCTTTCAGCCGCAGCACCTTCCGGCCTTCTCCGGCCAGGGTGATGAGGCGGTGGGTAATGTCATCCTGCGTGGCCGAGGGCCTGCCGCCGCGCTTGCCGGCAAATTCCAGTATCGCGCCGGAATGGGCCAAAGCGAGAATGCGCGCATCCACCAGCGCGTCATGCACGATGACATCGGCGCTGTTCAGGCCATGCAGCACATGCAGGGTCAGCAGGCCCGGATCGCCGGGGCCCGCGCCGGCCAGCCAGACCGTGCCGGCCGTGAACTCCGGGAAAAGATGGGCGGGAAGTGGGGCGCCTGAAGGGCCATGGCATGTGTCGGACATGGAGGATATGTGCGTCATGAGCGGGGGGGTGCCCCGGATGCGGCCGTTTGCGCACCTGCCGGAGAGGGCTGGTAGCCGGGGCGGAAGCGGCGGTCATAATCGGTGGAATAGAGCGCGCTTTCCCGCGCCTTCACCTCGCCCAGCGCGGGGCCGACAAAGATGAGGGCGGAGCGTTCCACCCCGCCATTTTCTGCCACCGCGGCCACAAGATCGCACAAGGGCGCGCGGATCAGCCTTTCCTCCGGCCAGGAGGCGCGGAACACGACCGCGGCCGGGCACTGCGCCCCATAGAGAGGGGTCAGCTCGGCAACCACCTGTTCCAGCACATGGATGGACAGATGTATGGCCAGCGTTGCCCCGGTTGCCCCGAAGGCGGCGAGGGTTTCGCGCTCCGGCATGGCGCTGGCCCGGCCGGATGTGCGGGTGAGGATGAGCGATTGCGCCAGTTCCGGCACGGTCAGCTCCTGTCCGAGCGCTGCTGCCGCACCGGCAAAGGCCGGCACGCCGGGGGTGATGCTGTAGGGAATGGCGAGGGCATCGAGCCGCCGCATCTGCTCGCCCGCCGCACTCCAGATGGAGATGTCGCCGGAATGCAGGCGCGCCACCTCGGTCCCCGCCGCATGGGCGCGCTGCATATGGGCAATGATGGTATCCAGATCGAGCGGCGCGGTATCGATGATTTCCGCATCCTGCGGGCACCAGCGCAGCATTTCCGGGGCGACGAGGGAGCCGGCGAACAGGCACATGCCGCAACGGGAAATGAGATCGCGTCCGCGCACGGTGACGAGATCTGCCGCGCCCGGCCCCGCGCCGATGAAATGAATGCTCATTTCCGGTCCTCCACCTGTTCCCCGATGCGTGCCACCACCGCCAGCGCACATGTGGCCGAACAGCGCTCGGTGCGGGCGCGCATGCGCGGCAGAAGCAGGCGGGCCTGCGCGCCATGGGCCAGACGCGAGGCCACCAGCAGGGCCGCCGCCTCCGCCACGGAGCCGGTGCCGAAGCGCTTCAGGATGCGGCTGGAGCGGGTGATGACATGGGCATCCACGGTTGGCAGCTCTGCCTCTTCCACCGTGTAGAGCGGCACATCCAGATGGGTGGCCAGCGCGGTACAGGCCGGAAGGTCCGCATGGGCGGAAAGGGTGGCGATGCCGGTAATGGAGCCGGGCTTGATGGCGGCCGCCGCCAGCACCTCGCCCAACAGCTCCTGAAGGATTTCCGGCGTCACCGTCCGTGTCATGCCAAAGCCGGCGATGACATGGGCATCCACCTGTATTTCAGACTTCGTCATGGCTCACCTTCACATGTCTGTTGGTCTGTTTCACCACACACCACTGGGTGACAGGCATGGCCGGGCGCCAGCCATGCAGGGTGCCGAGCGGTTCGAGCCGGCTGATGGAAAAGCGCCTGAGCGTACCGCCATGGCTGGCCAGCAGGCTGGCAAGGCGCGCCTCGCTTTCCAGCGCCACCGCATTGGCCACCAGCCGTCCCCCTTCGCGCAAGGCCGCCCATGCGGCCTCGAACACACCGGGGCAGGTGAGCCCTCCGCCGATGAAAACCGCATCGGGCACGGGCAGGTCGTCCAGAATGTGCGGGGCGCGGCCCTGAATGATCCTGAGCCCCTCCGCGCCGAAATCCAGACGGTTCAGGGCCATGCGGCTGGCGCGTTCCGCATGCGCCTCCACGGCCATGGCGCGGTTGGCAGGGTGGCGCAGGCACCACTCGATGGAAACGGAGCCGGACCCCGCGCCGATATCCCACAGCAGTTCGCCCGGTTTGGGCGCGAGGGCGGAAAGGGTCAGGGCGCGGATCTCCGCTTTGGTGATCTGCCCGTCATGGGCAAACCAGGCTTCATCCAGCCCGCAGGTGAGGGGCAGAATGCGGGCCTGCGCCGTGGCGACAATCTCGAGCGCGATGATGTTGAGCGGATCGATATCCGTCAGTGCAAGGTCTTGCGCCTGCGCGCCGCGGATCTTCTCCCGCGGGCCGCCCAATGCTTCCAGAACCGTGATGCGGGAGGGGCCGAAGCCGCGGTCCGTGAGCAGGGCCGCAAGCTTGCCGGGCGTCGTCCCATCCCAGGAGAGGGCGAATATGCGCGCGCGGGGCACGAGAGCGGGGATGATGCGCTCCAGCATGCGTCCATGCAGGCTGATGCACACACTTTCCTGCAAGGCCCATCCCATCCTTGCCGCCGCGAGTGAAAAGGCCGAGGGATGCGGCAGGCAGGTCATCTCCTCCACCGCCATATGGCGTGTCAGCACGCTGCCCACTCCATGATGGAAGGGATCGCCGCTCGCCAGCACGCAGACAGGATGCCCCCGCCGTGCCAGAATCGCGGGAATGGCCTCCTCCAACGGGCTGGGCCAGGCCAGCGCCGTGCCGGAAAAGGGAGCTGCAAGGGCGAGATGCCGGCGGCCCCCCACCACCAGCCCGGCCTCTTCGAGCGCGCGCAGGGCCGTGGCGGAAAGGCCGGCGCGCCCATCTTCGCCCATGCCCACAAGCGTGAGCCAGGGGCGGGCCGGCTGGACGCTCGACATCTCATCCGGCATGGGGGAAAACCTGTCCATGAGCGTACTCATTCTGGGTGGAACCCGCGAAGCTGCAACACTTGCCCGCGCCTGTGCCAATGCCGGGGTGAGGGATTGCCTTGTCTCCCTCGCCGGGCGCACCGCCGCGCCGCAGGCCCTGCCCCTGCCGGTGCGCATCGGCGGTTTCGGTGGGGTGGAGGGGCTGGTGCGCTTCATCCGTGCGGAGGGGGTGACAGGGCTGGTGGATGCCACGCACCCCTTCGCCGCACGCATCTCCGCCCATGCCGTGCAGGCGGTCGCGCAGACCGGTATTCCCGCCCTCGCCCTGCATCGTCAGGGATGGGTGAAGCAGGCCGGGGACATCTGGCTGGAGGTGGCGGATCTGGCCGCGGCTGTCACGGCATTGGGCATCCGGCCGCGCCGGGTGTTCCTCACCATTGGCCGGCAGGGCCTGCCGGCTTTCGCCGCCGCGCCGCAGCACCATTATCTGGTGCGCACCATCGAGCCGGTGGGGGATGCGCTGGCCGTGCCCCATCTGGCGGAACTCAATGCCCGCGGCCCCTTCGACGCACGGGCGGAAGCGGAGCTGATGGCCCGCGCACAGGTGGATGTTCTTGTCACCAAGCATTCGGGCGGCGCCTCCACCTATGGCAAGGTCGAGGCCGCGCGCATGCTGGGCCTGCCGGTGGTGATGATCGCCCGCCCCGCGACGGGACACATGCCGGCGACCCAGAGCGTGGACGAGGCGCTGGCCTTCGTGGCGGCCCATGGCGGCATGTGAAAGCGGGGAGGCCGGGCGGCACATCATGCGGGCTGTGTCTCCAGCCCCTTGTGGAAGCGCGGTGTATAGAGATAGGCCCCGCCATCTGCCTTCGGGATCATCCGCGTGGTGCTGGCCCCGATGAGCACAAGGGTGGACATGTCCGCCATCGCCCCGCGCACATCGCCAAGAGGCACGATCCGCAAGCTTTCCTCCGCTCGCCCGACAGCCCGCGCCAGAAGCACCGGCGTATCCGGCGCGCGATGGGTGCGGGCAATGGCGAAGGCGTCATCGAGCTGGTGCGGGCGGGCTTTCGAGACGGGGTTGTAAAGCGCAATCGCGAAATCCGCGCCCAGCGCTGCATCCAACCTTTTTGCCACCAGTGCCCAGGGCTTGAGATTGTCGGAAAGCGAAATGGCGCAGAAGTCACCCCCAAGTGGCGCACCCGCCCTTGCCGCTGCCGCCAGCATGGCGGTGATGCCCGGCTCCACCGCAACCGGGAGGGCGCGCCAGTGGTCCGGTCCGGTGTCCATCGCCTCGAAAACGGCGGCCGCCATGGCGAACACGCCGGGATCTCCTCCCGAAACCACCGCCACCCTTGCGCCCGCCGCCGCCAGCTCCAGCGCATGGCGGGAGCGGTCCAGCTCCACCCGGTTGTCGCTGGCATGGCGCTTCAGCCCGGGGCGCTCCGGCACGCGCTCCACATAGGGGAAATAGCCGATCAGGTCCGTGGCGGCATCCAGCGCCGCCCGGGCGGCAGGGGTGAGATAGCGGGCATCGCCCGGGCCGAGGCCGATGATGGTGAGGCAGCCGCCCGGCTGCAGGGCCATGCGGGATGTGCTCATGGCCGCCGCCCCTCGCCGGGGACGATGATCATGGAGAAATAGGGCGCCTCATCCGAGACCTTGTCCTGAAGGGGCATCAGTTTTTCCCCGGCCATGCTCACCCGCTCGGCATAGATGGCGCGCTTCTCCAGCCCGGCCTGTCGCAGGGCGCGGCGCACCTTGGGTAGATGGCGGCCCATCTTCATGATGACGGCGGCATCCGTCAGCTTCAGGCGCTCTGCCAGCACATCCTCCGGCAGGGTGGCGGGCAATATGGTGAGAATGTCATCGCCCCATGTGATGGGGGCATTGGCATGGGTCCATGCGGCGGACATGCCGGAGACGGCAGGCACCACTTCCGTGGGAAAACGCGGAGCGAGGCGGCGCCACAGATGCATGAAGGAACCATAGAAGAAGGGGTCTCCCTCGCACAGCACGCCGATGCGACGGCCCTTTGCCATCTCCCCGGCCAGTCGCGCAGCCGCGTCTTCATAGAAGGCGGCAAGGCGGGCGCGATATTCCGGGTCGGTCGGGGGCAGTTCGGTGGTGAGCGGATAGGGCAGGGCCAGCTCCCGCTCCGGCCGGGGCGGGAGAATGGCATCCACGATGCGCCGGGCATTGCCGCGCTCGCCCGCCTTGCAGAAATGGACCAGCAGATCGGCCTCATCCAGCAGGCGGCGGGCTTTCAGGGTCATGTAGTCCGGGTTTCCCGGGCCAAGACCGATGCCATAGAGCAAGGTGGGGGCGTCTGTATGGGCCGGGCGGATTGCAGGCTGTTCCATGCCTCTCACTCCTGCGTGCTGGCAAGGGCGTTCACCGCCGCCGCCGCCATGGCGCTGCCGCCGCGCCGCCCCCGAACGATGAGGAAGGGCACGCGCCCGTCTTCCGCCAGCGCCGTCTTCGATTCCGCCGCCCCGACGAACCCCACCGGAATGCCGATGACGGCCGCAGGCTTCGGGCAGCCTTCATCCAGCATCTCCAGAAGGCGGAACAAGGCGGTGGGGGCATTGCCCACCACCACCACGGCGCCGGCCAGCCTTTGCCCCCAAAGGGCCATGGCGGCAGCGGTGCGGGTGGTGCCCTGCGCCAGCGCCAGCTCTGGCACGCGCGGGTCATTCAGCGTGCACAGCACCTCGTTTTCCGCCGGAAGGCGGGCGCGGGTGATGCCATCGGCCACCATCCGGCAATCACACAGCAGGGGGGCGCCATCGCGCAGGGCCGCCTCCGCCTTCTGCGCGAAATCGTCGGACATGGCGATGTCGGCGGGCAGGTCGGTCATGCCGCAGGCATGGATCATGCGCACCACCACCCGTTCGGCCGCCGGCTGGTTGCGCCAGCGGGAGAGATCTGCCTCCGCGCGGATGATGGCGAAGGAGCGACGGTAGATCTGCGCGCCGGATTTCTCATAGGTCTCGCGCGTGGCGGGGCGCTTCAGGTCCATCGGTTCATCTGCTTTCGTCATGGGGGCTGTGTGGGACAAGGGTGGCCAGTTGCGCCAGAAGCTCGGGGAAGGACAGGTGCTGGCGTGGCGCATCCAGCGGGCCGCCATCCGGGATGATGGCAAAGCGCTCGCCCTGCGCCACCACGGTCAGGGGGGAGCGTCCGCGCCTGGCACAACCCTTCATGCAGGCGGAAAGATGGATGTCGGCCTCCCTGCCCGGCGCGGGTGCCAGATGGCGGGCAAGCTGGCTGGCGAGGGCATGGCTGTTGCACCGCGCGCGGGCACAGGCCGGTGCGCCCGCGCAGGTGATGATCCGCAGGCGCGGGTCCTCGGCGCGGGTGATGAGACCATGGGCGGAAAGACGCGTCTGCGCCATGGCGAGATGTGCGGCGTTCAGGCCCGGCAGCAGCAAGCCGCGCAGGGGCGTGAGGCGGATCTCCTCCAGTCCCAGCTCCTGCGCCAGCAGGCCGATGCTCTCCAGCGCCCGTGCGGTCATCTGCCCGAAGGGCGGGGCGGCGAACAGGGCGAAGGTGCCATTGGCCAGCCGGCATGTGCCGGCCCGCGACATTTTCGGCCGGGAGAGGTGGGGGGCAAGGGACATGCCCTGGAGCAGGGACATGCCGGCGGCAAGGCGGGGCTGCCCATCACCATTGCCGTCATCGGGAGAGAGGCGGGCGGTTGAGGCGAAGCCGGCCTGCACCAGCAGGGCCCGCCGGGCATTGCCTGTCAGCATCCGCACCCGGCGCCGGTTCACCGCATGCTGCATGGCGGAAATGGCCTGCAGCAGCCGGGGCAGAAGCTCCAGCATGTGCGCCACCGGAAGGGGCGGGCTGGTCAGGGCCGGCACGCCCGCCAGCACCAGCCGCACCTGCCCCGGCGCGCTGGCGATCAGGCGCAGGTCCGGGGCCAGATGGTCGAGGGCGATGCGTCCGCCGCTCTCCACGCCGATCAGGAATTTGGGGGGCAGCCGGACAGTGCGGACAATGGCCTCCACGAGATCGGCCAGAGTGCGCCCATCCACCTGCTCGCTCTCATCCAGCCCGGCAAGAGGGGAGATGACCGTTGCCCGATAGGGTGCGCGGCGGCCGGCATCGTCGAGCCCCAGAGGGGTGAGGCGGGCACGCAGTGGCCCCAGTGTCTCGGCCCGCACGCCCCGGATTTGCAGGTTCGCATGGCTGGTGATGTCCAGCAGGCCGTTGCCGCAGATGCGCGCCGCTTCCCCCAATGCCAGCGCCTGTCGTGGCGAGAGAATGCCGTTTGGCGGATGCACCCGGGCGAGCAGCCCGTCTCCCGAGGCCATGGGCCGCGACAGGCCAGGGCACCAGCCGCGCGCCATGGCCTCCACCACCGGGGAGGGGCAGGAGGGCGCGCGGAGGGCGGGGGCAGGCGGACAGGACAGGGATGAAGCCGGCGCCGCGCCTGCCGGAACCCCCTTCTGGGTGAGAGCGCTCATGGGGCGTCCCCGTCCAGGAGGGCGATGGAGTTGAGCCGGGTCTGCCACAGGCCGCGCCTGCGCATGTCCTGCAACCGTTCACGAATGGCCGCCTCTGCCTGCGGATTGGCTGCGCGCAATGCCCTGTTCACCGTCTGATCCCCGATCCAGGCGGTAAAGATGGCATCAAAAGCTGTCGGGGGCACCTCTTTCGTGGTGGCGGCGAACACGCAGAGCGCATCCAGCCCCTGCGCCAGCTCCGCCGCCCCGCGCCAGCCATGGGCGAGCTGGGCCTCTATCCATGCCGGATGGGTCAGGCGCGCCCGCACGATCCGCCCGAGATCCTCACGCAGGGTGCGGCTTCTGGGCTGCTCGGGGCGGGAGGTGTCAAGGCTGTAGAGGGCGGGACTGGCCCCCAGCAGGCGGGCGGCGGCCGCGAACCCGCCAAAGCTGTCGGCGATGGAATCGCCATCCAGTATGTCACGCTCCGCCACATCGGTTGCATGGATGAAAGCCTGTGCGGCGCGGATGCGTTCGGCGAAGGCGTCGCTGTGTTCGGCCTGTCCCTCGCGCCCGCCAAAGGCATGGGCGCTTTCGGCCAGATACATGCGGGCGAGATCGGCGCTGTCTTCCCATGCGCCATCCAGTGCCCGGCCGGAAACACCCGCCCCATATCGCCCCCATGCCGCCCCGAAAATGCGCTGGAGGCTTTCGCCCTTGCGGCGGCTTTCGGCCAGTGTGTTCCATTCCGCATCCTCATCCAGCGCGGCGATGGCGTGGATGGCCTGATCCAGCAGGGCGATCTGCCCGGGGAAGGTATCGCGAAACGCCCCGGAAATGCGCAAAGTCACATCGATGCGCGGCCGGTCGAGCTTGGGCAGGGGGATGATCTCGACCCCGGTGACACGGGTGGAGCCATCATCCCAGCGCGGGCGCGCGCCCATCAGGGCCAATGCGTGGGCCATGTCTTCCCCGCCCGTGCGCAGGGTGGGGGAGGCCCACAGATCCATGACGATGCGGCGTGGCCAGTCGCCATGGTCCTGCAGATGGCGGCGCACCACCTCATGCGCCGCCCGTTCGCCCAGAAGGGTTGCGGCCCGGGTGGGAATCGCGCGCGGGTCCAGCGTCGCCAGATTGCGCCCGGTGGGCAGAACATCGCGCCGCCCGCGCGCCGGCGCCCCGGCCGGCCCGGGGATGACGAAACGCCCATTGACCGCCCGCAGCAGCCCCTCCCGCTCTCCGGCGGAGCAATCCTCATAACCGGCCGGTGCGGCGGCGAAGACATGCAGGCCCGTGCGCACCGAGGCTTCGCCAATATCGCACAGATGCGCATCCAGCGCGCTCAGTGCATCGCTCATGCCGGCCCCGGTCAGCGCCATGTCCCGCGTCACACCGCATTCGGCGGCAAGGCCGCACAGCTCGGCGCGCTCCAGAATGTCGGCGGCGACGAGATCGGCCCGGCGCGGGTCGAGCACCTGTGCGCTGGCATATTCCTCCACCAGCGCCCGCAGGGCCGCCGCCTCGCCATGCAGCCCTGCCTCGCCCACCTGCGGGGTGAGATGGCCGAGCGTGACAGCGCCGATGCGCCGCTTCGCCGGCGCCGCCTCGCCGGGATCATCGACGATGAAGGGATAGATGACCGGCAGGCCGGCCAGCACAAGACGCGGCCAGCACAGGGGGGAGAGGGCCACGGCCTTGCCCGGCAGCCATTCCAGCGTGCCATGGGTGCCCAGATGGACCAGTGCATCAAACTGTCGCGCGAGGGCGAGGTGAAAGGCCAGATAGGCGTGGACCGGCAGTTCTTCGGGGTCGTGATAGATGGCCTTGCGATCCACGCCGCGGCTGCGGTCCGGCTGCAGGGCGACCAGCGCCTTGCCCGCGCGCAGGGCCGCAAAGCGGAATGCCCCGCGAACACAGGCCGGATCATCGCCCGGCCGGCCCCATCGTTCCAGCAGGGCGGTGCGCGGCGCATCCGGCAAGGCGGCCAGCCAGCTTTCATACTCCGCCAGCGGCAAAGTGAGGGCCTGTGCGGTCCGCGCGCCGGTGAGCCGGGCCATCAGGGCCTGTCCATCCCATGTCCGGGCGGTGTCATGGCCGGCCTGCGCCAGCAGATCAAGGATGGAACAGGTGCTTGCGGGTGTATCCAGCCCCACGGCGAAACCGGCCCGCCCGCCCCGCGCGGGATAATCGGGCAGGACGATGGCGAGGCGCCGTTCATGGGGAGGCGTGTGGCGCAGGCGCACCCAGCACGCGGCCTGCCGGGCCAGGGCGGCGATGCCTTCCCTATAGGGCACCTGCACCCGGCGGGTGAAGGCAAGGGCCGGGTCTTCCTCCAGCTCCTCGCGGAAGGAGACGGGATAGCCGGAAAGACGGCCGTCAAATTCGGGCAGGGCCACCTGCATGGCCAGATCCGCTGCCGCAAGCCCGCGCCCGGATTGCATCCATGCCGCGCATGTGCTGCCCGAGGGGATGGCCTGAAGAATGGGGCAATCGGCCTCATCCAGCACGAAGCCTTCATCCTGACGGGCGGAAAAGGCGGTGGTGGACAAGATGACATCCGGCGGAAAGGCCCGCAGATGCTCTGCCAGGGCGCTGGCGACATCCTCGTCCTTCAGGCTGGTGAGGCCGAGAATGAAGGGGGACAGGCCCTCCGCCTCAAGAGCCTGCGCCAGATGTTCCAGCGGCGCCGTCTCTCCGGCAAGGATCGCGGAGCGATAGGCGAGAATGAGGGCGCGCGGGCACGATGTGGTGCCTTCCGCGGCGGGCAGGGGGCAGATGCCGCGGGCGGCATCCCACTGGAACAGTTTCGGCGCGGGCTGCGGCGACGGCACCGGGACCGGAAGGCCCAGAATGTCGCGGGCCACCAGCCGCAGCACAATCTCCATATTCTGCACCCCGCCCGCGCGGAAACAGGCCGCAAGCCTTGCGCGCAGTTCCGGCGGCACCGTGTCATGGGCGGCAAGGCGCGGGTCCTCGCGCTCGTCACCCGGCAGAATGCACAGTGCAATACCGCGTGCGCGGCACAGGGCGCTGAGTGTTTCCACCCCGTAGCGCCAGTAGTCCAGCCCGCCCAGACAGCGCACCACCACCGCCTTAGCCGCGGAAATGGTCTTTTCCGCATGGAAATCCACCGAAAGCGGATGGCGCAGCTTCTTCAGGCTGGCAAGGCGCAGGGTGGGCGGGGCGTGCAGTGCACCGGCGGGGGGCATGGGCGCGCGCGTCATGGCAAGATGGGCCATGGCAAGGGCGGAAAGGTCGCTGTCCGCGAAGGAGAGCACCACCACGTCACCGGGGGGCTGGTCAAGATCAATGGCCGCTTCGCCATCATCCAGGCTGACAGTGCTGACCGGCAGAAGATGCATGATCGTCTATCCTGCGGCTTCGGTCGTGCGGGTGCGGGGCCGGCTGGCCCCATGCGCCTGCAGGCCGCGTGTATGCCTGCGCCCCGCGCAGGACTGCCGCCTCCGCAAACTGATCGCCCCTGCCTGCCTGTTTCTCACCGTGCACCTGAATTGCGGCCGGATGACCGGATGATGTTTTCTGGCCCATCCACATGACCAGACCCTGTCGGGCGGAGGGGGCAGGCGGCGCATGCATGGCTGCCTGCCACCCCTTCTGCTGCCCGGCCCGTTCAGCCCGCCAAAGCGCGCGCCACGGCATCCTTGTCGAAGTCCTTCAGGCCGATCACCACCAGCCGGCCCTCGCGTGCCTCACCCGCCGCCCATGGACGGTCGAAATGGTGGGAAATGCGCCGCCCCACGCCCTGCACCACCAGCCGCATGGGCTTGCCGGCGACAGGCACGAAGCCCTTGATGCGCAGTACGCCATCCGCCTCGGCCGCGCGCGCCACGCGGGCCGCCAGCTCTTCGGGCGAGGCGGCCTCGGCCACCGGCAGGGCGATGCTTTCAAAGTCATCATGATCATGCGGCTCCTCGCCGTCATGATGGGTCTTGCGGGCGTCGAGATCATTCTCCACGGCGGCATTGAGGCCGAGCAGAAGGGCCGGCTCCACCACGCCATGGGCGGTTTCCACGATCTTCACCGCGCGCGGCAGATGCCCGGAAATCTCCGCCCTGGCCTGCGCCTTGCCGGCGGCATCCATCAGGTCCGCCTTGTTGAGAAGGATGAGATCGGCGCACAGGATCTGGTCCTCGAACACCTCCTCCAGCGGGTTGTCATGATCCACCGCCTGATCCTGCGCGCGCTGTGCGGCGAGGGCTTGCGGGTCATCGGCAAAGAAGCCGGCGGCAACGGCCGGGCCATCCACCACCGCGATCACCCCATCCACCGTCACGCGCGAGCGGATCTGCGGCCAGTTGAACGCCTGCACCAGCGGCTTGGGCAAGGCGAGGCCGGAGGTTTCGATGAGGATATGGTCGGGCGGGTTGTCCGAGCCCAGAAGCTGGTCCAGCGCGGGCACAAAGTCATCCGCCACGGTGCAGCAGATGCAGCCATTGGGCAGCTCCACCACCCGGCCCTCATCGCAGCCCTCTATGCCGCAGCCTTCGAGAAACGCGCCATCGAAGCCGACATCGCCAAACTCGTTCACCAGCACGGCGATGCGCGCGCCATTGGCCTGTTCCAGCACATGACGCACCAGCGTGGTCTTGCCCGCCCCGAGAAAGCCGGTGACGATGGTGCAGGGGACTTTGGCAAGGGTGCTCATGAGCGCGCCTCCACGCACATGGTCTCTACAGCGTGCACATGCGCACCGGGGGCGCTACAGGCGTGTGAAAGGCGCGACATCATCTGCTCCGTCAGGCTCCGGCAGGCGCCGGTCAACTTCCACGGACGGAGCGGACATTCGTCCGGCACAGCGCCAGCCGCCACCCCGGCGGATGGGCCCATGGAAGCAGGGCATGACGGCAGGTCTCCTGGCTTGCGGCATATCCTTTGCGCGCCTTCCCGGGCCTGCGCCCAGTGGCCGGTTGCGCAAGGCAGGGCCGCCTACAGTTGCGGGGGCAGCCGCGGCTTTTCCACCGCATTCCCTTTTCACCTCGAACTTCGAGGCACCGTCGCTTATAGGGTTAAAGGGCGGCGCTGCGCTGCGCAAGCGTGCGGCATGCCGCAGAGCCAGACCTGTGCACGTCCTCCCGCCTTTTCAGTGCCATTTGCAGGAGAGCCCCATGGACAACCCTGGACAGGATGAGCGCGAAGCCGAGCGCTACCGCGAGAAGATGAGGAAGCGCAAGGAGGTGCAGGACAGGGAGGTGGCGGAAAAGACCATCGAGAAGGGTCTCCTTATGGTCCATACCGGGCCGGGCAAGGGCAAGTCCACCGCCGCCATGGGGCTGCTGCTGCGCGCGCTGGGCCATGGCTGGAAGGTGGGCATCGTCCAGTTCATCAAGGGGGCGTGGGAAACCGGCGAGCGCACCGCCTTCGAACGGTTCGGCCCGCAGATCCGCTGGTACACCATGGGCGAGGGCTTCACCTGGGAAACGCAGGACAAGGCCCGCGACATCGCCGCCGCCGAGGCCGCCTTCGCAAAGGCGCGCGAGCTGATGGATGATCCCGGGATCCGCCTCCTCGTGCTCGACGAGCTGAACATCGCCCTGCGCTATGATTATCTGCCGCTGGATGAGGTGCTTTGCGCCCTCACCAGCCGCCGGCCGGACCTGACCATCGTGGTGACGGGGCGCAACGCCAGGCCGGAACTGGTCGAGGCGGCGGATCTGGTGACGGAAATGGGGCTGGTGAAGCATCATTTCAAAGCCGGGGTGAAGGCGCAGAAGGGCATAGAATTCTGATGGCGCGCGCCCTCATGGTGCAGGGCACCGGTTCCAATGTGGGCAAGTCGCTGCTGGTGGCGGGGCTGTGCCGGGTGTTCATGCGGCAGGGGCTGAGGGTGCGGCCGTTCAAGCCGCAGAACATGTCCAACAATGCCGCCGTCACGGCGGACGGGGGCGAGATCGGCCGGGCGCAGGCCCTTCAGGCGCGGGCGGCAGGAGTGGCGCCCAGCGTGCACATGAACCCGGTTCTGCTGAAGCCCCAGAGCGATATCGGCGCGCAGATCGTGGTGCAGGGCAGGGTGTTCGGCACCGCCCGCGCGCGGGAGTATCAGGGCCTGAAGCCCCGGCTGATGGCGGCAGTGCAGGAAAGCTTCGCGCATCTGGGAGCCGAGGCCGATCTGGTGCTGGTGGAAGGGGCCGGTTCAGCAGCGGAGGTGAATCTGCGCGCCGCGGATATCGCCAATATGGGCTTTGCCCGCGCCACCGGCACGCCCGTCATTCTGGTGGGCGATATTGATCGCGGCGGGGTGATCGCCGCGCTGGTGGGCACAAAGGCGGTCATCGATCCGCAGGATGCGCGGATGATCCGCGGTTTCATCGTCAACCGCTTCCGGGGAGATCCGGCGCTGTTTTCCGCAGGAATGGACATCATTGCCGAGCGCACGGGCTGGACCGCGCTGGGGCTGGTGCCCCATTTCGATGAGGCCCGCCGCCTGCCGGCAGAAGATGCGCTGGGGCTTGCCAGTTCGCCCCGCAGGCCCGGAAAGCCCCTCATCGTGGTGCCGGTGACGCCGCGCCTGTCCAATTTCGATGATCTTGATCCGCTGCGCGAGGAGGAGGGGGTGGAGGTGCGCTTCATTTCCCCCGGCACGCCCCTGCCGGCGGATGCGGCGCTGATCCTGCTGGCCGGCTCCAAGGCGACCATCGATGACCTTCTGTTTGTGAAGTCCGAGGGCTGGGACATCGACATCAAGGCCCATCTGCGGCGCGGTGGCCGGGTGATGGGCCTGTGCGGCGGCTACCAGATGCTGGGGCGTTTCATTGATGACAGTGCCGGGCTGGAAGGCCCGCCGCGCCGCGTGGAGGGGCTGGGCCTGCTCGATGTGGAAACGCGCATGGAGACAACCAAGCGGCTGGCCCTGGCCCGGGGGCTTCTGGTGCAGAATGATGTGCCGGTCGAGGGCTATGAAATGCATATGGGAGTGACCACCGGGCCGGATACCGCCCGGCCCTTCGCCCTGCTGGAGGGAGGGCGGACAGATGGCGCGCGCTCTGCCGGCGGGCAGGTGAGCGGCACCTATCTGCACGGGCTGTTCGCCGGCGCGGCCCTGCGGCGCCATGTGCTGGCGCAGCTTGGCGCGCAGGCTTCGGCCTTTTCCCATGAGGCGATGGTGGATGCGGTTCTGGACCGCTTCGCCGACCATCTGGAAGCCCATCTGGATTGTGCGGCGCTGCTGCATCTGGCCGATGCGGGAAAGGGAATGTGATGCGCAGGATTCTGGTCATCGGCATCGGCACCGGAAACCCGGCCCATGTGACCATGGAGGCGGTGGAGGCGCTCAATCAGGCGCAGGTGTTCTTCATTCCGCGCAAGGGCCCGCAGAAGGAGACGCTGGCCCATGTGCGCGAGGACATCTGCAAGCGGTATATCCGCCATGATGCCTACCGCTTCGTGGATGTGGACATTCCCGCCCGCGCGCCCAACCCTTCCGATTACACCGCCACCGTGGCCGACTGGCATGCCCGCATAGAGGAGGCCTATGCCGGTGCCTTCCTGCGGGAACTGGCGGAGGACGGGTGCGGGGCCATGCTGGTGTGGGGTGACCCGGCCTTCTATGACAGCACGCTGCGCATTCTCGACCGGATGCAGGCGCGCGGTTCGGTCATGTTCGAGCATGAGGTGATCGCCGGCATTTCCAGCGTGCAGATGCTGGCCGCCCGCCATCGCATCGCGCTCAACCGGATCGGCGAGCCGGTGCTGCTGACCACGGGCCGCAAGCTGCGGGATGGCTTTCCCGCCGATGCCGACAGCGTGGTGGTGATGCTGGATGGGGAGCAGACCTTCAGCCGGATCGATCCACAGGGCCTTGAAATCTATTGGGGGGCCTATCTGGGCATGGAGGAGGAGATCCTCATGCACGGCCCCCTGGACCTGCTGGCCGCGCGCATCTGCACCGCGCGGGAGGAGGCGCGCCGGCGCCATGGATGGATCATGGATATCTATCTGCTGCGCCGTATCCCCGCCGGGATGGCTGATCGGGCATTTTGATCCGGCCCGCATTCGGCTGCACCCGGTGACCGATCTTTTTCCGCCTGTCCTGCTCCCGCAATGGGGCGGGCGGCTTCCCTGAAGCGGAAATCAGGGTGAATTCAGATATGTAACCTTGCTTCTGTTTCTGAAGAAGGTTGGCCAATATCTTTTGGTATTTTCGGTCATCTTCGAAAATCATGGTTAATATGGACTGAATGCCATGATCTGGTGCAGTTAATATTTTATTTTATATTCCATAATTGATTGTATCTGTAAAAATTATACCTCTCAGGAAGGGCGCAAGCGCCCCATTTCGCTGGGGAATGGCGGGAAAAAACGTCATCCGCGCATCGCGCTTTCCGGCAGGCATGAATCCGCAGCTTTAGTCTATATCGCCAAAAGTACGGTATGCGCTGTGCGCAGGTCTGCTAATACTTGAGATCTTGGCAGACTGCCGGCCGGAGGGGCTGGGTGGCTGCGGTTCAATAGAAAAAAGAACACACGTCTGGAAAACCGGGCGATCTAGGGAGCATCAGATGGAAACATCACTGGTCGAGAAAATCTCGGCAAACCCTGATTATCAATTGTTGAAATCAAAGCGCTCAAGTTTTGGATGGATCCTGACGATTCTCATGCTGATCGTCTATTACGGGTTCATCCTGCTGGTGGCCTTCAACAAGGAGTTCCTCTCCACCCGTATCGGTGATGGGGTGATGACTTACGGTATCCCGATCGGCTTCGGCGTGATCCTGTTCACCATCATCATCACGGGCATCTATGTGCAGCGCGCCAACAGCGAGTACGACGCCCTTTCCGAGAAGATCAAGCGGGAGGTTCTCAAGTGAAGACCGCTCAGAAGCTTTTCGGGCTGGCCTCGGTTCTCGCCGCCGCCACCCTCGTGCCGTCCCTCGTTCATGCCGCTGGCGGCGACCTTGGTGTCGCTGAAAAGCAGGCGACGAACTGGACCGCCATCATCATGTTCGGCGTGTTCGTGCTGGCCACGCTGTATATCACCAAATGGGCGGCGGGCCGCACCAAGTCGGCGGCGGACTTCTACACCGCCGGCGGTGGCATCACCGGCTTCCAGAACGGGCTGGCGATCGCGGGCGACTATATGTCCGCCGCATCCTTCCTGGGTATTTCCGCTGCCGTTATGGCGTCCGGCTTCGATGGCCTGATCTACTCGATCGGCTTCCTTGTCGGCTGGCCGATCGTGACCTTCCTGATGGCGGAACGCCTGCGCAACCTTGGCAAGTTCACCTTTGCCGACGTGGCCGCCTTCCGCTTCGCCCAGACTCCGGTGCGCGTGTTCGCGGCCTCCGGCACGCTGGTTGTGGTGGCCTTCTACCTCATCGCCCAGATGGTGGGTGCAGGCCAGCTCATCAAGCTGCTGTTCGGTCTCGAATACTGGATCGCGGTGGTGATCGTCGGCGTGCTGATGATCGTCTATGTGCTGTTCGGCGGCATGACCGCCACCACATGGGTGCAGATCATCAAGGCCTGCCTTCTGCTCGGCGGCGCATCGTTCATGGCGTTCATGGTGCTGCTGCACTATGGCTTCAGCCCTGAGCGCCTGTTTGCCGGCGCGGTGCAGGTGAAGGCCAATCTGGCCGCCGAGAAGGGTGCTGATCCCGCGGCCGCTGCGGCCGCCGGCCAGTCCATCATGGGCCCCGGCTCGTTCGTGAAGGACCCGATCTCGGCCATCTCCTTCGGTATGGCCCTGATGTTCGGCACCGCCGGCCTTCCGCACATCCTGATGCGCTTCTTCACCGTGCCTTCCGCGAAGGAAGCGCGCAAGTCGGTGATGTGGGCCACGGGCTGGATCGGCTACTTCTACCTGCTCACCTTCATCATCGGCTTTGGCGCCATCACCTTCGTGCTGACCAATCCGCAGTTCCTTGAGCCCGGTGGCGGTCTCATCGGCGGGTCGAACATGGCGGCGGTGCATCTGGCCAATGCGGTGGGTGGCAATGTGTTCCTCGGCTTCATCTCGGCCGTGGCCTTCGCGACCATCCTTGCGGTGGTGGCCGGTCTTGCGGTCTCCGGTGCCTCTGCCGTGTCGCATGACCTGTACTCGACCGTGTTCAAGGGCGGCAAGGCCGACAGCGCCTCGGAGCTGCGCGTGACCCGCATCACCACCCTGGCCCTGGGTGTGCTCGCGGTGATCCTCGGCATCGCCTTTGAGAAGCAGAACGTGGCGTTCATGGTGTCGCTGGCCTTCGCGGTCGCCGCCTCCGCGAACTTCCCGGTGCTGTTCCTCTCGGTTCTGTGGAAGAACTGCACCACGCGCGGTGCGGTGATCGGCGGCTTCCTTGGCCTCATCTCCTCGGTGGTGCTGACGATCCTGTCGCCGTCGGTGTGGGAAGCGACCCTCGGCAATCCTGCCGGTTCGGCGCCGTTCCCCTACACCTCTCCGGCCCTGTTCTCGATGACCATCGGCTTTGTCGGCATCTGGCTGTTCTCCATCACGGACAGCAGCGCGCGTGCCAAGAAGGACCGTGAAGGCTTCGTGGCCCAGCAGGTGCGCTCCGAGACGGGTATCGGTGCGGCGCAGGCGTCCTCGCACTGATCGAACCCAGACATTTCCCGCGCCGGGTCCGTATCCGGCGCGGGACCAACCGGAACAGCGCGGCTCGTCCCTCAAGGGGCGGGCTGATGCGCATGAGAACGAGGGTGTCATGCGCCCCACATCCGACAAGCCGCAGGCGGGACAGGGACAGGAACAGCGCGAGTTCATCTCGCTCATGTCATCCCGGGTCGGTGAGGCCTATCTGCGCAAACCCTTTTTCGTGGATGGCGATACCGATCTCGTCACCCTGTGCCGGGCCCTGTCCAGCAAGGGCATCAGTGATGCGCTGGTGCGCGACGGCAAGCGCCTTGGGGTGTTTACCACCACCAATCTGCGCGATGCCCTGATCCGCGGCGTCCCGCCCGAGCAACTGGCCGTGCGTGAGGTGGCGACCTTCGAGCCATGGTCCGTCAGCGTCAATGATGAGCTGTACAGCGCGCTCATCCTCATGCTGCGCCATCGCATCCATCGGGTTGTGGTGCGCGATGGCGAGGAGGTGGTGGGGCTTCTGGGCCAGCTCGACCTCATGGCCTTTGTCGCCAGCCATTCCCATCTGATCGCGCTGGAAATCGAGAATGCCCGGGATCAGGAGGCATTGCGCGTTGCCGCCGGGCAGATCGACAGCCTCATCGGCGTGCTGAATGACGATGGCGTGCGGGTGGATATCATTGCCGGGCTGGTGGGAGAACTGAATCGCCATTTGTTCCGCCGCCTGTGGGAACTGCTCGCGCCGGATGATCTGCGCGAGAACAGCTGCCTGATCGTGATGGGCAGCGAGGGGCGCGGCGAGCAGATCATCAAGACCGATCAGGACAATGCTCTGCTGCTGCGTGATGGCTTCACCTGTCCGCAACTGGAGGAGGTGACACAGGCATTCACCGATGCGCTCATCTCCTTCGGCTATCCGCCCTGCCCCGGGGGGATCATGGTCAGCCGGCCGCTGTGGCGGCAGTCCCTCCGCGAGTTCCGGGCCACCCTGCGCCGCTGGATCTATGAGGCGGGAGCCAGTGACGGCCCCATGAATATCGCCATTTTTCTGGATGCGGAGATGGTGGCGGGTGACGAGGCGCTGCTGAACGAGGCCCGCGCCGCGCTGAACCACATGCTCAATGACGATGCCGGCTACCATGCGCGTTTCGCGCGGGCGGTGGAGCAGTTCGCGGAAGGGGGAGGCTGGTGGTCGCGCCTGCCGGGCTTGAGAGGGCGCGAGGCGGCGGAGATCGACCTGAAGAAGCTGGGTCTGTTCCCCATCGTGCACGGGGTGCGCGCGCTGGCCTTCGAGTTTCGTCTGCCCATGCGCAGCACCACGGCACGCCTGCATGAACTGGTGGAGCAGGGGCGGATCGAGGCTCCCCTCGCGCGGGACCTGACCGACGCCCTGCATTTCCTCATGGGGCTGAAGCTCTCCAACAATCTGCGGCAGATGGCGCAGGGGCGCGCCCCCGGAAATGCCATCCGCCTGAGTGATCTGGGCACGCTGGACAGGAAGGCGCTGAAGGATTCCCTTGCCATCGTGCGGGAGTTCAAGGCCTGGCTGGCCTGGCATTACCGGTTTGACCGGTTATGAACCGGCAGCGCCATGAAAGCCCCGCCATGAGGGGGCCCCGGCCGCAGGTGCTTCTGGCCCTGTGCGCGGCTGGTGTGGTGCTGTTCAATTTTCCGCTGCTGATGGTGTGGGACAATCCTGTCACCCTGTTCGGCTTGCCACTGCTGCCCGTGGCGCTGTTTGCGGTATGGGCGGTGCTGATCGTGGCGCTGGCGCTTGTCTGTGAGGCAGGGCCGCGCAGGGGGACGGGCGGGCGCGTGCTGGAAGAGGAGAACGGGGCGGGGGGAGCCGGGGGAGAAGGGTTAGCCATACCCTCCGTCTGGCCGGAACAGCCGGTGATGGAGGGGGAGGGGCCGTCTCCATCCGCACACCCTGCCCTGCGTCCTGTCTTGACGGGGCCGTCGGCCGCTTCCGTCTCCGGGGCAGGTATGGAGGCGGAGGGCGCGCGCCATGGTCGCGAGAGCTGAACCAGCCTCCCGTTTCCGCCGGCCGGCGGGAAGGAGGGCGGCATGAGTCCCTTCCTCGTCATCGGGGCCTGTATCGGCTATCTGCTGGTGCTGTTCGCCATTGCCGCCTATGCCGACCGGCGCGCGGCAGAGGGGCGCTCGGTCATCTCGAACGGGTGGATCTACGCGCTTTCGCTCGCGGTCTATTGTTCCGCCTGGACCTATTTCGGCTCGGTGGGGCGGGCGGCGGCGAGCGGAATCTGGTTTCTGCCGATCTATCTCGGCCCCATGCTGGCGATGATCCTGGCATGGGTGGTGGTGCGCAAGATGGTGCGCATCGCCAAGACCTATCGCATCACCTCCATCGCCGACTTCATCGCCAGCCGCTATGGCAAGAGCCCGCTTCTGGCGGCGCTGGTCACGCTCATCACCGTGGTCGGGATCGTTCCCTATATCGCCTTGCAGTTCAAGGCGGTTTCCGCCGGCTTCCAGATTCTGACACAGGATGCCGCCGCCCATGCCTTGCCGGCCTGGTGGGGGGATGGGGCGCTGGTGGTGGCGGTGGCGCTGGCCGCCTTCACCATCATTTTCGGCACCCGTCACCTCGATAGCGCGGAGCGCTATGAAGGCATGGTGGCGGCCATCGCCTTCGAGAGTGTCGTCAAGCTGGTGGCGTTCCTCGCGGTGGGGATTTTTGTCACCTATGGCCTGTTCAATGGCATGGGAGATATCTGGCAGAAGGCGCAGGCGCTGCCGGGCATGGATGAGCTGCTGCGCCTGGGCGGGGGAGAGGGGCAGGAGGCATTCGGCTATGCCCAGTGGTTCACCCTCACTTTGCTGTCCCTGCTGTCTGTTCTGCTGCTGCCGCGCCAGTTTCAGGTGATGGTGGTGGAGTGCGTGGATGAGCAGCATATCCGCCGTGCGGCATGGGTCTTTCCGGCCTATCTGCTGCTCATCAATATCTTCGTGCTGCCTCTCGCCATTGGTGGTCTGGTGCTGTTTGGCCCCGGCGGGGAAGACCCGGAAACCTTCGTGCTCTCCCTGCCGCTGGCCTATGGCGCTCCGGTTCTGGCGCTGTTTGCCTATATTGGCGGGCTTTCCGCCGCCACCGGAATGCTGATCGTGGAGACGATCGCCGTATCCACGATGGTGTGCAATGATCTGGTGATGCCGACATTGCTGCGGATGAAGAGTTTCTCCGCGCAGGCGGGGGGAGACCTTTCACGTCTTCTGCTCAATATCCGCCGTGTGGCCATTCTGGCCATCCTGCTGCTGGGTTATCTGTATTTTCATGTGGCGGGCGAGGCTTATGCGCTGGTCTCCATCGGCCTTATCAGCTTTGCCGCGGTGGCGCAGTTTGCCCCGGCCCTGTTTGGCGGCATGTACTGGCGCGGGGCGACGAAAGCCGGGGCGCTGGGCGGGCTGTGTGGCGGCTTTCTGGTGTGGGCCTATACGCTCATGCTGCCCTCGGTGGCGAAATCGGGCTGGATTTCCGATGCGTTCCTCGCCCATGGCCCGTTCGGCCTGACCCTGCTTGCGCCCGAGCAGCTCTTCGGCCTTTCGGGGCTGGATAATCTCACCCATGCGCTGTTCTGGAGCCTGCTGGTCAATATCTCGCTCTATGTGGGCCTCTCGCTGTGGCGGGCGCCTGCGGCGCGCGATGCCAGCCAGGGGCTGCTGTTTGTCGATGTCTTCGAGCGCACGGGCGAGGGCGCGCCGGTGTTCTGGCGCGGGCGGGCACGGCTGGATGACCTGATGGCCCTTGCCGCCCGTCTGCTGGGAACAGAGCGCGCCCAGCGCCTGTTTGCCCAGCATGCCCGGGAAACCGGCGTGGCCGATGCGCGGAATCTGGAGGCCGATGCCCGCCTTGTGGATCTGGTGGAACGGCAGATTGCCGGCGCGGTGGGCAGCGCCTCGGCCCGGGTGATGGTGGCGGCGGTGGTGGAAGAGGAGCCTCTCGGCATCAATGATGTGGTCGAGATCCTGAATGAGGCCTCGCAGCTGCGCATCTATGCCCGGGCGCTGGAGGACAAGTCCCGCTCGCTGGAGGTTGCCTCGGCCGAATTGCGCGCCGCCAATGCCCAGCTGAAAACGCTGGACCAGATGAAGGATGATTTCGTCTCTTCCGTCAGCCATGAGCTGCGCACGCCGCTCACCTCCATCCGCGCCCTGTCCGAGCTGATGCACGACACGCCGGACATGGAGGTGGAGCAGCGCGACGAGTTCCTGCGCATCATCGTGCAGGAGAGTGAGCGGCTGGGGCGTCTGGTCAATCAGGTGCTGGACATGGCCAAGCTGGAATCGGGCCTTGCCGAATGGCACAGCGTGGATGTGGACATTGTGGGCCTCATCCAGAACAGCGCGACCACAACCAGCGAGCTGTTCCGCAATCGCGGTGCGCAACTGGTTCTGGATGTGCCGCAGGATGTGCCGCTGCTGCGCGCGGACCCGGACCGGCTCACACAGGTGCTGCTGAACCTGCTCTCCAATGCCGCCAAGTTCGTGCCGGAGGAAAACGGGCGGGTGGAGCTGCGCCTGAGCGTGGAGGATGACGCGCTGGTGGTGCGGGTGAGCGATAATGGGCCGGGCGTTCCGCCGGAGGATGCCGAAACCATTTTCCAGAAATTCCGTCAGGGCGGGGAGGATGGCAACCGGCCCCCCGGCACAGGGCTGGGCCTGCCGATCAGCCGACAGATTGTGGACCATTTTGGTGGTAGCATGTGGCATGAAAAGGCAACCGGAGGTGGAGCCTGCTTCGCCTTCCGTTTGCCGCTCAGGGTGCAGGGGTGAGGCCGCCCCGCGCCAGTTGACGTGCAAGAACAAGAAGGATTGCGCCGCGTCGTCTCGCCGCCGCAGGTGCAACCGGAGACAGAGGGGGAGACCATGAGCCTGAACGCCAGCCCTGCCGCCAGCCGCAAGGTTTTGATTGCCGATGACGAGCCCAATATCGTCATCTCCCTCGAATTCATGATGAAGCGCGCCGGCTATGAGGTGCTGGTGGCGCGGGACGGGCTGGAGGCGCTGGAGAAGATCCGCGCCGAGCATCCCCGCCTCGTTCTGCTGGATGCCACCATGCCGGGCATGAGCGGCTTTGATGTGTGCGCTGCCGTGCGCGCCGATGCCACCTTTCGTGACACCCGGATCATGATGCTCACCGCCAAGGGGCGCGAGAGCGATATGGCGCGCGGCATGGGGGCCGGTGCGGATCTTTATGTCACCAAGCCCTTCTCGACCCGTGAACTGGTGCAGAAGGTTGAGGAACTGATGGCATGAGCGGTTCGCGCACGGAAAGGCGACACCTGTTTCTGGCCGGCCTGCCGGGCCTTGCGCTGGCGTTGTGGATCGGGCTTGGCGCCCTTGTCGGCTGGCTCACGCTCTCGGGCGCGCAGCAGGCGGCCCTCACGGCTATTCTGGGCCCTCTGGCGGAGAGCCATGGGGTGCTGCTTTTTGCCTGGTGGCTGCTGCCGGCCGTGCTGGCGGCGGGCGCCATGCTGCGCTTTCATGCCCGCGCCGTGAGGCCGGTCGCCCGTCTGACCGATGGCACGCGGGCTCTGGCGGAAGACCCTGCCGCGCCGGATGTGCGCACGGATGCAGCCGGCCCGGTGATGGAGCTGGCACAGGCCATCAATGCGCTGGCGGACACGCGCCGCGCGCTGGCGCTGGATATGGAAAGCCGTGTGGCGGAGGCCAGCCGCAGCGTGGCCCAGCAGCGGGACCAGCTTGCCGCCCTGATGGCGGAGCTGGAGCAAAGCGTGGTGGTGTGCAATCTGGAAGGGCGCATCCTGCTCTATAATGCGCGGGCGCGGGCCCTGTTTCGCCGGGTGCTCCATTCCGATGAGTCGCCGGGCATTCAGGCCAGCGCCGCCATCGGGCTTGGCCGCTCCATACATGCCATGATCGAGCCGGCCTATCTCGACCATGCCCGGGCCGAGGTGGAGCGGCGCATTGCACGCGGGGAAGCAGGTTCTTCCGCCCGTTTTGTCATCACCACACCGGCAGGGCATCTGTTGCAGGTTTCCATGGCGCCGGTGCGTCCGGCCGGGGAAACCGGGGTGGTGGGCAGTGGCGAGGGGCGCATCTCCGGCTTCGTGCTGCTGCTGGATGACATCACCGAGGAATATGAGGCCCATGTGCGGCGCGACCAGCGGCTGCTGGAGCTGACGGAAGCCAGCCGGGCCTCCTTCGCCAGCATGCAGGCCGCGCTGGACATGCTGGATTATCCGGACCTTGCGCCTGCCGAGAGGGAAGGCTTCCACAGCATCGTGCGCGATGAGGTGCGGGCCATGAGCATCCGCCTTGCCGCGCTCGCTGTCGATGCGGCGCAGGATCTGAAAACGCGCTGGCCCTTGCAGAACATGGCGGGGGCGGATCTGCTCTCCACGGCCATGGAGCATATTCATGCCGCCACCGGCGCGCCCATGCCGCCGCCGCAGGTGGAGGGTGCGCCATGGCTGAGCGTGGACAGTTTCTCCCTTATCCGCGCCCTGACCTTCCTTGCCGGAAAGCTGGAGGCGGAGCAGCCGGGGCTGGAACTGGCCCTGCGGCTTTCCCCGGCCGGCGGGCGGGTGCATCTGGACCTGATGTGGCGGGGGGCTGATCTGCCGGCGGAAAAGCTCACCACATGGCCCGCTCTGCCCATGGCGGGGGATCTGCCGAAAGGAGCGGCGATGCCCCCGCTCTGCGTGCGCGATGTTGCCGAAAGACATGGCGGCGAGGTGTGGCTGGAGCGGGAAGAGGGCGGCGCGTGCAGCTTCTTCCGCTTTCTCCTGCCGGTGGAGGCCGGTGAGGCGGTGGACCTGCTCAGCCCATCGGACAGTCGTCCGGAATATTATGATTTCGATCTGCTGGCCGCCCGTGCCGGCCACCGGGATCTGGATGAGCGCGAGCTGGGCGAGATCAGTTTCACGGTGTTCGATACCGAAACCACCGGCCTCGACCCGCGCGGGGGAGATGAAATCCTCCAGATCGGGGCAACACGCATCGTCAATGGCAAGCTGTTGCGCGGGGAAAGCTTCGACCAGCTGGTGGACCCGCAGCGCTCCATACCGGAGGCCGGAATTGCGGTGCATGGGGTGACGCCGCAGATGGTGCGCGGCCAGCCGACCATTGCGGAAGTGCTGCCGCGCTTTCGCGCCTATGTGGCCGATACGGTTCTGGTGGGGCACAATGTGGCGTTCGACATGCGCTTTCTCAAGCTGAAGGAGGACAGCACCGGTATCGTGTTCGACCAGCCGGTGCTCGATACCCTGCTGCTGGCGAGCGTTGTCTATCCCAATGAGGAGCGTCACGGGCTGGAGGCGCTGGCCGAGCGGCTCGGCATCCGGGTGGAGGCGCGCCACCGGGCACTGGGCGATGCGATCATGACAGGTGAGGTTTTCCTGAAGCTGGTGCCGCTGCTGCGCCAGCGGGGCATTCTCACCCTGCGGCAGGCGCGGGAGGCGGCGGCTGAAAGCTATTATGCGCGCCTGCGCTACTGAGGCAGCCGGCCATGCGCCCGGGCCTGTATGGGGCCGGGCGCGGCGTTGCGCAGGCAAAGCCTTGTTGCTATAGGCGGCCTGCGCTTCCGCCGTGAAAAGCCAAGCAAAATGGATTCAGAATGAAAATCGCCGCAATCTCCATCGTTCGTGATGAAGGGGACATCATCGAGGCCTGGGCGCGGCATAATCTTCATTTCTTTGACAAGATCTTCGTAATCGACGATCAAAGCAGCGATTCCACACCGCAAATACTGGAAGCCTTGCGCGCGGAAGGGCTGCCGGTGGAACTTGTGCCCCATGCGCCGGCCCGCAGCTATTATCAGGGCAGGAGCATGACCCGGCTGATGGCCCATGCCTATGCCGAGCAGGACTGGGATTTCATCTTCCCGCTCGATGGCGATGAGTGCCTGATTGCGGAAAGCCGGGAAGCGCTGGAGCAGGAGCTTTCGGGGATCGGCGAAGGCCGCGTCGCCGGCCTGACAAATATTGATTACATCATGACGGCGGAGGATGATCTGTCCGATCCCAATCCGCTGACACGCATGCATTATACGGCCCCTTGCGCCGGCACCGTGTTCAAGGTTGCGCTGCCGCGCAAGCTGGCGCGCACGGCCGATGTGCTGATTGCCGATGGCAGCCATTCGGCAACGCAAAATGGCATCAAGATCCCCGATGTCGTGCTGAAGACCATTGCTCTTGCACATTTCCCCGTCCGCTCGCGCGAGCAGCTCGTGGCGAAATGCCTGTGCGCCTATATGCGCTGGAAATCGCGCCACGATTACAATGACAAGTTTGCGCAATGGCCGATCCGGGCCGCGGATTTCCTGCGGCGTGAGAAGAGCCTGACTGTCGATGATTTCAGCTCATTCTATGCAAGCTACCATGCCGGCGCGGCAGGAGAGCTGGTGAAGCGGCCCTTCCGCGAATGCCGCGGCACCATGCGCCATCTCGATCTGGCAGGCTTCTATCCCTACAGGAGCATTCTGTGTGCCGTTGACGGGCTGATCGATGCGGCGCGGGTGGGGGCGGCGGTTCAGAATAATGAACTGCTTGCCGCCGAGCGGGCAAACCTGTCTCCATGGGCGCGGTTTCTGGAAAAGAACTTCCGCTCTATTGCCCGGCGCTGGAGAAAGATGACGCAAAAGGCCCCTGACGCCTGACGCCTGATGTCTGAGGGCGTCTGTCCGGCTTCCTGAAACGGGCGGGCAGGGGCGATGCTGGATGCCCGCCCTGCCCGGGATGTTCAGAAGGTCATCGCCACGCGGGTGCCGACGACGGCGGCATCCGGAATGGTGCTGTTGGGCTTGAGCGGATTGGCGATATTGCCGCCCGGATGGAAAATATACTGGAAGAAGGGCTGCACCGAGAGCCAGGGCGCAACGGCCGCCTGATAGGTGATTTCAAGCGCCGCCTCATAATTCGGCACAGGATCATGCGCATTGGAAAGCAGATTGTTGATCCGCGCATTTTTGGCGAGTGAGGGGCTGATATTGGCATAGGCGAAGGCCACGCCGAACACATCCTGATCCCGCCCCGGCAGGGGGCCGGTATAGGCCAGGCCAACATCGAAATACCAGTTCACCTGGTTGCGGTTCTGCTGGGGGCCGAAGGTGAAGCGGGAAAAGCCGCGCAGGCCCTGATCGGTCGTGCCCGGCTCGGTCCACAGGGCCTGATCGATGATGCCATAGATGGCGTAGTTGCCCTTCTCCTTCATGGGATCTGAAGAGGCCTTGGGGGTGCCCAGCGGCCAGCCATTTTCGGAGATGTTCAGATTGTCGAATTCTTCTGAATCATAATAGGCACCGAACTTGTAGGTGCTGGACTGGAATTCCTGCGCTCCTTCCGGAGTATATGTATAGGCCAGTTCGGCAATGGCAAAGTATCCATTGCCGATGGGGAAGGCCAGACCATTCTCGTTCTTGCCGTTTCCGGTGGGGTTGCCATTGAATATGGCGGCCTGGAACAGCCATGCATCATCCGGCTGGATAATGATCTGCACACCGGGCGTGGCCATAGGGTAGGCCGGGCCGCCGCCGGGCTGGTCCACCGCAAAGCTGCCGGGCCAGCCAAAGGTGGAGTTGATGAACAGGCCGGCGGTATCACTGATGGTGAAGTTCTGGTCACCCAGAATCTGGCCGACCTTCAGCTTCAGCTTGCCATCGAACAGGCTCTGCTGGAGCCAGATTTCACCAAGACGGACCTGCGGATCGGCCTCGATCGAGGTGATGGTGAGGATATTGTCGAGATAGTAGGTCGACAGGCCATGGCCCTGAATGACATAGCCGGCGGCATAGAAGGTGCCGCCTTTCCAGCCCATGAAGGTGTCGAGATCAATCGTCATCTCGGGTTCGAACGCGGCGTCATAGGCGCCGCCCTGCCGCGTTCCGCCATTGAGATTGCCCAGAATATCCATGGTCTGGGTGATGTTGAAGGTGATGCCCTTGTCCGCCAGCAGGGTGCGCAGGCCGCCCCAGTCCCCAAAGAGCTGGTCCTGCGCCAGCAGCGCCTTGGCGGAAGGCGGCAGGGTGAAGGAGGTCATGGGGCGGGAGGAGGCCTGCTCCTGTGCAAGGGCCGGCGAGACTGCGCAGCCGAGAGCAATCAGGCTGGCGCCAGTGAGCAGTGCCCAGGAACTGCGGGTGCGGGGCCTGATTTCATATGGTGCTGCACTGCCCCTTGAAAACTGCAAGCCCATTGCCGCCCCCGCGTCATCTCTTCAACATTCCCGGAAAAGTGCGTCTTGCACCTCCAGGTTTTCGCATATCGCTGTCTTCGTCCGAGAACAAGGAAATTACGTCACATTGATTTTGAAATTGATACAAGTGGTACGGGTGTGCGGTGTGACGAATGATGTTGTAATGGCTAAAGGTATAATCCTGATTTCAGACTGTAATGATGAGAAATATTCCCTATTGGGAATCTGCTTCCTCATTATGGCAGTTTAGAGCGCTTCTGATCTGCCGGTTGCTTGCCTACGGGGTCATTGAAGTGTCATCATGGTGTCCCGGCACCGGTAATGGTGGGGCGTGAGAGGGCATTCCCAAGGTGTTGGAGGCGATGCCCGGTGCCTGTTGCAGTCTGGATTATATCAAATGGTGTATACTCTATGTTTTGCATTGCACAAGAGCGGGCCTGCGCAAGTGCGTTGACAGTTCGCTCAAGCAACCCTACCTCTTAAGGTGCCGGCCGGCTTGTAAAAACAGAGTTTGTGCTGTCCCGCAGCCAGAGCTCAAGGGGGATCAGATCATATGGCCCTACGCGTGTCCGGAAAGAATATCGACATCGGTGAAGCCCTTCGCGAGCGTCTCACGCAGCGCGTCT
>NZ_JBQWAR010000012.1:0-81168 GCF_052491725.1 Haloleucobacter ellipsoideus | reverse complement strand
CGCCCGCGAACGCATCCGGCTTGAAGGTGGAGGCTATCGCCGCGACCACCTGCGCGCGCTGGCACAGCGCGTCGAGGTCGCAGAGGGCGAGGTTCGTATCATGGGATCGAAGTCCCGTCTGCTACAGACGCTTGTGGCGGGAAGTGGCGTAAACTCAGTGCCCACTCAGGGACTGAAGTGGCGGAGAGGGGGTCTGCCATCCGCCATACTGACATGTTCCGGCTAGTTCCATATACCCCTTGCTATTCCTGACTCTTTCATTTTTATTCGTCCAGAGTGTTCCGCATCTGTTCGGCATGTTCCCGAATATAATGGGGGATAGTATGGGGGGTATGGTGAGCGAGCATCTGACCCGCAGGCCGGAAAAGGCGCTCACTGCGCAGGCAGTGAAAAATGCCACCGCACCCGGCAAGTATTTTGACGGTCACGGCCTCTATCTCCGCATTGATGTGCGGGGTGCGAAGCAATGGGTGCAGCGTATCGTCATTCGCGGCAAGCGGTGCGAGATCGGGCTGGGCAGCGTGTCGCTGGTGACGCTGGCAGAAGCGCGAGCGGCTGCCCTTGATAACCGCAGGCTGGCCCGCAGTGGCGGCGATCCATTGCAGGCAAGGCGGGAAGCACTGGCCGTTCTCACCTTCGCGGAAGCTGCCCGCAAGGTGCATGAGCTGCACAAACCGACATGGAAGAACCCGAAGCACGCGGCCCAGTTCATCACCACACTGGAAACCTATGCCTTCCCCCGGCTGGGCAAGCTGAAGGTGCAGGACATCACCACCGCTGATGTGCTGGCAGCCCTCACGCCCATATGGACCGAGAAGCAGGAAACCGCCCGGCGTGTGCGCCAGCGCATCGGCACAGTGATGAAATGGGCCATTGCGCAGGGATGGCGGCAGGATAACCCAGCGGAAAACATTGGGCAGGCCCTGCCGAAGGTGGCAGCCGAGAAAGAGCACAGGAAGGCGATAGGCCATGACGAGGTTGCGGCCTGCCTCGATACGGTGAAGGCCTCACGCGCCGGGCAGGCCACAAAGCTGGCCATCGAGTTCCTTGTGCTGACCGCTGCCCGTTCTGGTGAGGTACGGGAAGCGCGGTGGGATGAGGTGGATATGGCTGCGAAGGTCTGGGCCATTCCTGCCGAGCGCATGAAGATGAAGCGCCCGCATCGTGTGCCGCTGTCACCCCGCGCCCTGTCCATTCTGGATGCTGCCAAGGGGCTGGATGATGGATCGGGGCTGATCTTTCCCGGCACAAAGCAGAGCCGCCCCCTATCGGACATGACGCTATCGAAGCTGATTAAGGAACTGGGCTTCATCGCCGATGTTCACGGCTTCCGTACCAGTTTCAGGACATGGGCGCAGGAGCGCACCAACTATCCCCGCGAGGTTGCCGAGGCTGCACTAGCGCATCTGTCCGGTGATGCGGTGGAACGGGCCTATGCGCGATCCGATGTGTTCGCGAAGCGCAGGAAAATGATGGAAGCATGGGCAGCCTATCTGGCTGATACACCCGCGAAAGTGGTGAGGATTGGCTAATGTTTCAGGTTGATGGATATGTAAGCCTTTATGAAGTAAAAAGAAAATACAGATTTTCAAATCTGCGTTTTACAGATCAGCGACACATCATGTCGAGATATGAGAGTCATGAGCCGGGTGAAGATAGGCTGCCTTGGGAGCATGATGAGTTCCTTGAAAGCCGGGCATCGAGGTACTGTGAAGGCGCATTCAGCAGTTTCGTTCAAAGCTTGAATTCATTCTTTTTGATAGACCCATCTGGTGATGTAAAGCCTGTAACAAAGGCTATATTTTCAGTTCCGATTGAAGGTCAAAAAAATTATTTATATTTATCAGATAGATTCATGTGCATTGATATTTTGTCTGAACTGGAGGTTGTAAGGGCTGCGAGATTAATTTTGAATAATAGCGGTAGAATTTATTTGAATAAGTCCACTCATACATTCCTATCTAGGCTATCTGATTTAGAGCCTGCACTTAGGAGTATGCTAGACTTCCAAGGTTATTCAGTTTTCATAAGATCAGATGATGCCCCCGATGAGCTTACCATCAGAATGATGCTTGAACTGCCGATGCAAGATGATGATAGTTCAAGTGGTGAAGATAATGATGATTTTCAGGAAGCTATGGGGAGAGGCGGGCGACCGTCGAAACGGCTGGAAATTTTGAAGTCATACAGCGGGATTTTCCCGGATGGGCATGAGGGACGAACATGGAAAGAGGTCGCATCAGCCCTTCGCGCAGACGGAGTTAATGTAAGCGAGGTGACTATCAAGCGCGCCCTTAAGTCGGCTGATGATATTGCATAAGAGTCAAAATCCCGATCAAAACCCGATCAAAAAGCCTGACAAAAACAGCAAAACTAGACGATGGAGTTTTGCTGTTTTTGCACCCATTCCAGCCCTGCACATAATCCGCAATGTTCCGGTTACGTTCACAACGTACAGGGAGTTGCCGATATGGCAGGGGTTGCACAGTTCGCGACGAAACACCTTCGCCGCAAGGCTGTTGAGGAAATCACCGGCCTGAGCCGTTCGACCATTTATGACATGATGGGCAAGGGGCTGTTCCCCCGCCCGGTAAAGCTGACCAGCAAGGTCGTGGGCTGGCCAGAAACCGCCATCGCTGAATGGCTGGCCTCCCGTGCGAAGGTCGCGCAATGAGCGAGGCGCGCCGCATCACCACCGCATTGAAGGGTCGCTGGTACGGGCGCTATGGCGCGGCCTGCTGCCCAGCCCATGCGGACACCCAGCCCAGCCTTACCATTGCAGATGGCCCATCCGGGCGGCTGCTTCTCCACTGCAAGGCCGGTTGCCTGTTCGGGGATGTGCTGGACGCGCTGCGCTGGCAGGGCATTGTGGAAGGCAATGGCCGGATGCCTGAACCGGACCCTGCCGAGATTGCCCGCGCCCATGCCGAGGCAGAACGAAAGGCCGTGAAGCGGGAAAAGCAGGCGCTTCGCCTCTGGAAGGAGGCCCAGCCCATCACCGGCACCCCTGCTGAAACCTATCTGCGGGGCCGTGCTATCACATGCTATCTGCCTGATAGCCTGCGCTATCATCCCTCATGCTGGCACCCTTCCGGCGTGACACTGCCTGTCATGCTGGCGATGGTGGAAGGGGCAGAACGCTTTGCCCTGCACCGCACCTACCTTCGCCCTGATGGCAGTGGGAAGGCCGATGCAGAGCCACGCAAGGCCATGCTGGGCACCACCGCAGGCGGACATGTTGAATTGGCTTTTGCCGATGAAGGCCCGCTGGTAGTGGCGGAAGGCATTGAAACGGCGCTGTCTCTCGCATCCGGGCTGGTGACTGGGCCTGCCACGATATGGGCCGCGCTTTCCACCTCCGGCATGAGTGCGCTGGGCCTGCCACTGGGCAAGCCTCACCGCCTGATTGTCGCAACCGATGGGGATGCACCGGGCAAGGCTGTGGGCAACCTGCTGGCCGAACGGGCGCAGGCCATGGGCTGGGCTGTGAGCCTGCTCCCCGCACCGGATGGGCAGGACTGGAACGACATTCTCACGATGGGCGCGGCGCGGATGGGAGGGGAGGCATGATGGTGGAGCCTATCCCTTTCACGGCACAGGAAGGCCCCCAGCCGCTCTTGCGGGAAATCCCACTTGGCCAGTCCTATCCGGCTGAGGCGCTGGGCGCATTGCAAGAGGCGGTGGTGGCTGTGCATGACATCTCCCAAGCCCCTATAGCGATTGCGGCCCAGTCTGCCTTGTCCGTGGCCAGCCTTGCCGTGCAGGGCTTTGCCAATGTCGAGACGCTGGGAGGCGATGCACCTTGCTCGCTGTTCTGCCTCACCATTGCTGAAAGCGGGGAGCGTAAATCGACCTGTGACCGGCTACTGATGCGCGGCGCACGCGAATATGAGCATGAGCAGGACCGGATCTATAAACCGGCATTGGCTGAATACCTCACCGCGAAAGAGCTATGGGAGGCCAAGCGCAAGCGGCTGATGGGCGAGGTTGCCGGCAAAGACCCGATCAAGGCTATGACTGCCGAGGCTGATATGCGGGCCATGGGGCCGGAACCTGCCGCCCCCCTTCTGCCTGCGCTTCTGGTGCAGGAGCCGACGCTTGAAGGGGTGGTGAAGCTGCTTCTTATCGGGCGGCCTTCCCTCGGCTTGTTCAGTGATGAGGCTGGGGGCTTCATTGGCGGCCACGCGATGGGTGCAGATAACCGGCTGAAAACGATAGCGGGCCTGTCAAAACTATGGGATGGCGACCCTTTCAGCCGCAACCGTGCCGGGGATGGCAACGCGACGCTTTACGGACGGCGGTTTGCTGCGCACCTGATGGCCCAGCCCGTTGCGGCACGGCCCCTGATGGCAGACCCGCAGGCTTCCGGGCAAGGCTTTCTGGCCCGCTTCCTTGTGACCGAACCGCCTTCTGCCATCGGCACACGGTTGCGGCGTGGGCACGCCCCTGAAAGCGAGCGGGCGGTTTCTGCCTTCGCGGCCCGCCTGCGCACCATTCTGGAAACGCCATTGCCGACCGATGAGAACCCCCAGGAACTGGCCCCGGTGCGCCTGCCCCTATCAAAGGGGGCAAAAGAGTTGTTGTGGCGCTTTTATACGGCGGCAGAAGCGGCACAGGGACCGGGCGGACCTATGGAGCATGTGAAGCCCTATGCCTCCAAATCAGCCGAACAGGCGTGCCGCATCGCTGGCGTTCTGTCCCTGTGGGAAAATCTGGATGTGCGGGAGGTGACACCCGAGGCCATGGGCTGGGGCGTGACGCTGGCGCAATTCTATCTGGATGAGGCCCGCAGGCTGGCAGATGCAGGGGCCGTGTCAGAAGGAACCGCGAAGGCCGAAGCCCTGCGCAAATGGCTTCTGGAAAGCTGGCCTCATGATGAGGTGGCAACATCTGAAATCCTGACGATGGGGCCGAATGCACTGAGGGAACGGGCGAAGCTGAATGAGCCATTAGCGGCTTTGGTAAAGGCGGGCTGGCTTATTCTCCTGCCTGCCGGAACCATGGTGCGCGGTAAAGCCCGCAGGGAAGCCTATCGGATCGTGAGGCCCGGCCATGTTGCTTGATGTAAAAGCCGCGCTGGCAGAAATCCTGAATGATGAGGCTGCTAACGCTAATCCCGCTAATGTCGCTAATCGGAGGGGTGAAACACGGGCAAATTCGCAGAATTTGCGGATTAGCACGCAGCAACCCCCGAAACCAGAAATGCCACAGGCCGCCAAGCCCGCCCCATCCGGCGCGGTGGTGATCCACCTTGCACGCGGGCCGGGCCTGCCAACGCACCCCGCCACCTGTGCCGGATGCGGCAAGGCTGACTGGAAGGTTGCCATGCGCACGGCAGATGGCCGGACATGGCATGTCTCATGCTGGAAGGCGGAACGGATCGAGGGGGCTAGCAAATGATAGCAGGCGATAGCACGGTGAAGCTGATACAGGCCAACGCCCGCGTGCCGGAAGATAGCCGCCCGGTGCTGCTGAAAGCCGCTGCCCTGATGCGGGCCGATCCTTCCTTCACGGTGAAGCTGGAAACCTTCCTGAGCGGTGGTGCCGGTGATGGGCCAGAACCGTCATGGCAGGCAGATATGGCCGCCCGTATCGAGGCGCTGGAAGCGGTGGTGCTGAAGAACACGGCCCCTGCCTCAAATACCGGGAAATCCGGCAATAAGCCCGCCACCACCGTGCACCAGAACTGCCCGGATACCCTGCCCATGTTCGCGGATAGCCCGGCAACCGACTGGCAGGCCCGTGCAGCGGCCATCACCCTTTCCACTGGTGAGGGCAAGGGCCGGAAGCTGACGGCGGAGGGTGAAGCCCTGTTCCGTGAAATGATGGATGCCGGGGAAAGTGCGCCCCTGATAGCCCGCACACTGGGCATGGCCCCGCAGTCGGTTCACTACCGGCTCATGAAGATGAAGGGGTGATTGCCACCATGGCAATGCTCCAACATTCTCCAACAGGCAAAGGGCGTCAGTTCAACCGACACCCTTGCCCCCTGACAGGGGCCTGACAAAACGGGCGCTGATTTAGGGGCAGCGGGGCCTAAAATAGGCCCGGGTAGACCCCGAGCCGAGCCATCTACCGCTTTGCATTCATAAGAAAGACGTCAATCATCACTGCCCATCTTAGAAAGATGGTGCCTTAATGAATCTGGATCCTCTTCGGAGTAGCCGTGTAAAACCAGACCGACCATATAAGCTGTAGCAAACTCATTTGCATCGCACCAAGACTTCTCCGCCAATTGGCGCACCCAGTGCCATCCGTCATTTTCTTCCATAAGTCGTTTCTTATCGATGAAATAAGTTCCATCCAAACATTCAATGCCTCTGTCCGTCACTGCCCATTGCTTTCCACGCCACCAAATATCGCCAAGCGCTTCTCCACGCACGAACACTTCTGTCTCGTCGATAGCGATCATTTAAGTCTCCATGTCCCTTAAGTCCCGCCTCATTCACTCGCAGCCTCAATTATGCGAGAAGCTTTCTCCTGATGAGGACGGTGGCTTTTTTTTAAGTCTCACACCCGGCCCCTCACCATTCTCCGGCACGAAGATCACGCCTGCGGTTTCAAGAGCCTGAACGATTTTTAAGACAGTATCGGCCCGGCCACCTATTGGACCATCGACTGATTCCAGCCGCGCGATTGTTGGCTCTGACACCCCAGACGCTGCCGCCAAATCACTTTGAGACCATGCGAGCATTGCTCGAGCCGCTTTAACCTGCCGAACGGATATCACGGGAACCTCATTGATAGAATTTCTATTGACCGCCTCATGATGGCTGATTAATAGTTTTTCTATCATTAACGCGCTCTCGGAGCAATTCAATGCCGAACACACCCGTTCCGGCAGCCGCCACCGGCTTGCCTGATACCCACCACCACAGCCACGATCCGCGCTTCTGGATGCTGATGGCCTATTCCGAATGGCTGTTCATGGAGCGCCGCCTGCTGTGCCACGAACTGGGCATAGATGAACGCTTCATCCCCCGCACCGAGGCGAACCTGTTCCATTTCCCGCATGGGAGGGATTGGCAGGACATTGCCCAGCCTTCCGGGCGCGCTACCGGGATCATGTCCTTCGCGGGCGTGCGCATCGATCAGGTGCGCCAATGGGCCGAACAGGAAGCCAAGGCATGGGAGGGCGCGCGATGAAAGCGGCCAATCCGCTGGTACGCGCCAGCCTGATGGAACTTGAAGCCCCCATCCGCAACGTGCAGTGCGCCGCATGGCTGGCTGGAACGCTTGCCGCCGGAGAGCTGGCCGATATCAGCGATGAATGGCGGGACAAGCTCATGAAGTGGGCCATCACGAAGGCATGGCAGGCGGCTGATGAGCTTGAGGACGCATGGCTTGAAGAACTGGAGGACGTGAAATGACAGACTTTCCGAATGGATGGGCGCGGGTGCTGGCTGGCGTCGCCATTATGGGGCGCGATCTGGCAGAGCGAGACTATGGCGAAGTGCAGGTGGGTTACTACGACCCGCCGAAAAACCCGGATGAGATTGCGGAATATGCTGATGGATATGAGGCGTGCAAGGCCGCTGTATACACGGCTATCGTGCGGGCCAGCGAGCCCGAGGCGGCGCACATGGTCGGCGTGGCCTGTGCCAGTTATCGCCTTATCAGTTCACGGGCATATGGCTTCGCCCCGCCATCGGAAGTGGTTGGGGACAAGCCCGGCAATGTCGTGCCGATCAAGGGTGGCCGCGCATGATAACCCGGCTTCTCATGGCCCGGTGGCGGCTATGGCGCTGGCGCTTCCTCTGGCTGGTGGCTGATGTTTCCAGCCGGCTGGCTTCCCGGTTCGCGGATCTGTCCGAATGGGCCATGCGCCGGGCACGCTCCATTTGATCTGCCCTGCGGTGGTGAGGTGTGGGCGTCATGCCCATGCCAGCCACCCAGCCGGGGGGTGGTTCCAAACTTTCTGCGGCTGCGCATGGGACCGGTGGGGGAGGTTCGCGCGCACTGCGGCTCAAATGGGATTAAAACCGGCCCGGCAAAAATGTCCTGAATTATGCACGGGCAGGAAAGTGCCGACCCCACCGGTCCCGGCCCCTGATGCCCTACACTTTCCGATACCCCCTCCCATGCCCCCAGTAGCGCGCCCGCCACTAGGGAGGCGATAGGCTGTGAAGGCTTGTTCGCGGTCACATGCGCGCGTTGGGCCTGCGAACCTGCCTGCAAACTGCCGCCGGTTGCTGTTCCGCTCGCCAATTTTTTCTGGCCTGTAGCCGCGAGAATTGACCCCCTATGCGGTCCGACCCCCAGCCCATGCCATCTTTAACCCGCACCCCATACCCCCTGATACAGGGACCGTTCATGCGGTGGTGCCCAGCCATACGCGAGCGCAGCCCCGGATAATGGGCAGGCACAGCTTCTGAAAAACCGATCTTGCTATCCCGCTTTGCCGCGCTGTGCACTGGGCCGCATCACCACCGCGAGTCGTGGAAGCCCAAATGGCCGGGGACAATGTGCCGGGATATTCCGCCCATATCCGCCCCCTTCCCGAACATAATGGGGGATGCAGTGGGGGATATGGAAAATCACCGTCGCGAATTTCGATTTAATTCCAACGACTTAATGGGGTTGAATGGCGGAGAGGGGGGGATTCGAACCCCCGATGGGCTTGCACCCATGCCGCATTTCGAGTGCGGTGCATTCAACCACTCTGCCACCTCTCCAGAAAGGGCGGGTCGAGAGAATCGACCATGTGGTTCTGCGCTTCTAGCGGAGCTGAGGCCGCTCCACAAGTCATAGCATGTGGACAGCGCCACAGTTTTCTTCTTCGGCAGTGGGGAGCAGCCCCGGCAGGTGTGTGTGCCGGGGCTGAAGGGGATCAGTTGTGGTTGAAGCCGCTGGCCTCAGAGGCCGTCAGCGGGTTGGCCACGGGGTGCTTCTCGAAATGCGCAAGGGCGCGCTTCAGGTCTTCCAGCAGCAGGCTGGCGAGGTCATGGGTCACGCCATGGCGCACCAGAATGCGCTGGATGACCAGATCCTCCCGATGGGCGGGCATGGAATAGGCAGGCACCTGCCAGCCCCGGCTGCGCAGCCGGTCTGCCAGATCATAAAGCGTGTAGCCGCCAATGGCCGCATTGTCCTTCAGCTTCCAGGCAAGGGCGGGAATGCCGGCCTTGCGGTCTCCGCTGAAAAGCATCTCGAACGGGCCGAGCTTCGCGATCTTTTCGGCCAGATATTCCGCCGTATCATAGCAACCGCCCTGCACCTCGGCATAACCTTCGCGGCCAAGGCGCAGGAAATTATAGTATTGCGCGATGATCTGTCCGCCGGGGCGGGAGAAGTTCAGTGCGAATGTGGGCATATTGCCGCCCAGATAGTTCACATTGAACACCAGTTCTTCCGGCAGGTCTTCCGCCTCGCGCCAGACAACCCAGCCCACGCCCAGCGGGGCAAGGCCGAACTTGTGGCCGGAGGAATTGATGGATTTCACGCGCGGCAGGCGGAAGTCCCATTCCAGATCGGGCGCGCAGAAGGGGGCGAGAAAGCCGCCGGAGGCGCCATCGACATGGATGGGAATATCAAGGCCGGTTTCCTGCTGCAGCCGGTCGAGCGCATCATGCACCTCCTTGACCGGCTCATACTGGCAGGTGAAGGTGACGCCGAGGGTGGGCACCACGCCAATGGTGTTTTCATCCACCCGCTTGAGCACTTCTTCAGCATTCATGATGAGGCGATCTCCCTCCAGCGGGATTTCGCGCAGCTCGACATCAAAATAGCGGGCAAACTTGTGCCAGCAGATCTGCACAGGGCCACAGATGAGGTTGGGCTTGTCTGTGGGCTTTCCGGCGGCCTGCCGCTTCTTGCGCCAGCGCCACTTCAGCGCCAGCCCGCCCAGCATGGCGGCCTCCGAGGAGCCGGTGGTGGAGCAGCCCAGCGTGGTGAGGGGGGCGGGGGAGTTCCACAGGTCCGCCAGCATGCGCACGCAGCGTTCCTCGATCGCGGCGGTCTGGGGGTATTCGTCCTTGTCGATCATGTTCTTGTCGATCGACAGGTCCATCAGCTCGCGGATTTCATCCTCGACCCAGGTCTGGCAGAAGGTGGCCAGGTTCTGGCGGGAGTTTCCGTCCAGCATCAGTTCATCGCGCACGGCCGCAAAGATGTGGCGCGGGTCGCGGGCATGTTTGGGAAAATGGTGCTTGGGCAGGCTGTGGCGTAGTTCCGGCGAGGCGTAAATATCGTCGCGCTCATCACCGTGCTGGTTCTTGCCAGATGTCTTGTGAGTCAAACGAAGCTCTCCTCTGAGCGGGATTTGCCATGATCCGGGCCTGACCATAGCATTACATTGTGCGCCATACTCTTGATTCTGCTGTGTCCGTGCGAAAATATCGCGGTGCAAGATCTTGCCCGGAACGGCGGGGGCCGATGGCGTCTCGCCGCAGATGAGCGGAACGGGCTGCGCGCCTCAGGGCGTCTCGACTGCGAAACGCAGCAGCAATGTGCGCTGGAGGCCGCTGAAATTGTCATCGGAGACGAGGGTCAGCAGCGTGCGTCCATCCGCGGCCGTGGTGGCGCTGATCCCTTCCATATTGTCGATTTCGTAGCGATAGCTGAATGTGCCCAGAACCTCGCCGGACAGGATCGCGCCGGGGCGGATGTCTGCCAGCGCAAAGCGGCGGATCTGCATTTTCACCCCGGTGAACCACGAGAAATGGCGCTCCAGCAGATAGAACGTCCCGTCCGGGGCGAGGGTGGTGTCCGTGGCATTGAAGCCGCCGCTTGTGCGGATGGTGAAGCGCCCCGGCCTTGGCCCGCCGATAATGAAGCCCGGCAGGTCCTCGCCCTCCTTCAGGCCCGCTTCGCCAATGCCGAGAAGAGCGCCCCTGAGCGGGCCATTGGGGACATGAACGAGGGTTTCCAGTCCCCGGTTGCGCCGCAGCTTGCGCACATCCGGCGGGACGGGGACACGCTGGCCATTGCGGCCCATGGGCGGGCGGGGATAGCGCCAGATTTCATTGATGGTTTCGAGGCCGACATAGGCGGCATCCGGCGAAAGGGTCAGGGATTCCGCATCGCGTCGCCCGCGCTTTGCAAGGGGCCGGCCCTTGTCATCCAGCAGGGCGGCGATCCTGACATTGGACAGGCCGACGGGGCGCTCACCCTCCACCTCCAGCGTGCCGGAGAGCATGGCGCCGGCATCTGTCACCGCCAGAAAGCTGTTGTCATCCTGCGAGAGCACAAAGCCGGAGAGGCCACCAAAGGCCGGTTCGGGGGATTTCAGCACCAGCCCGCCCAGAAATGTGAGGGGGCCAAAGCGTGTCTCGTCACTGCCCGGCAGAAAGGCGGTGATGGGCGAGGCATATACCGCGATGGCGCGGGGGCGGACAGGCGGGACGGGAGGCTTTGCCTGCGCGGCGGAAACCATCGCCATGTCCACAGGCAGGCCAGCGCCCGCACCGCACCAGAGCCCCAGCCCGAGAGCCAGGGCCCGCATTGTGCGCCAGCGGCCTTTGCCCCTGCCCGTCATGGCCGGGGTCAGTGCCCCCGCCGGCCGCGCTGGGATTGCCTGTTCGTATCCTCGAACAGCTCCGCCAGTTTCTCGGTCATCACCCCGCCCAGCTCCTCGGCATCCACGATGGTGACGGCGCGGCGATAATAGCGGGTGACATCATGGCCGATGCCGACGGCGATCAGCTCCACCGGCGAGCGGGTCTCGATCTGCGCGATGATGTGGCGCAGATGCCGTTCCAGATAATTGCCGGGGTTCACGGAGAGGGTGGAGTCATCCACCGGCGCGCCGTCTGAAATCATCATCAGGATGCGGCGGGACTCGGTGCGCGCCAGCAGGCGCTTGTGCGCCCAGTCCAGCGCCTCGCCATCAATGTTTTCCTTCAGCAGCCCCTCGCGCATCATCAGGCCCAGAGAGCGCCGCGCGCGCCGCCATGGCGCATCGGCGGCCTTGTAGATGATGTGGCGCAGGTCATTCAGCCGGCCGGGATTGGGCGGCTTGCCATCGGCCAGCCATGCCTCGCGGGATTGGCCGCCCTTCCAGGCGCGGGTGGTGAAGCCGAGCACCTCGACCTTCACGCCGCAGCGCTCCAGCGTGCGGGCCAGAATATCGGCGCAGGTGGCGGCAACGGTGATGGGGCGCCCGCGCATGGAGCCGGAATTGTCGATCAGCAGCGTCACCACCGTGTCGCGGAAATCGGTGTCGCGCTCGCGCTTGAAGGAGAGCGAGGCGGTCGGGTCGGTCACCACGCGGGAGAGGCGGGCAGGGTCCAGCACGCCTTCTTCCAGATCGAACTCCCAGGCCCGGTTCTGCTGGGCCAGAAGGCGGCGCTGCAGGCGGTTGGCCAGACGCGCGACGACGCCCTGAAGGTGGGAGAGCTGCTTGTCGAGATGGGCGCGCAGGCGGGTCAGTTCCTCGGTGTCGCACAGCTCCTCGGCATGCACCTCCTCATCGAAACGGGTGGTGTAGGCATGATATTCCGGCCCGCGCATGTCCTGCATGGTCGGGGGGCGCTGGTGCATCGCCTCACCCGGCTCGTCGAGGTCGGCGGCCTCCTCGCCATCGGGGGGCGTGTCAGCGGGGGCGCTGTCGCTCTCCATTTCGCCATCGGGCAGGTCCTCGTCGGAAAGCTCGCTCTCCGCATCGGTGGCGGTGGGCTGCTCCTCGCTCTCCTGGGTCTGGCTGTCCTCGCCGCCCTGCTCGTCTTCCCCGCCGTCCTTTTCCTCGGTGCCTTCCTGCTGGTCGTCGGAGCTGCCGCCCTCCTCGCCCATGTCGAGCGCGGTGAGGATGTCGCGGGTGAGCTGGCTGAAGGCCTGCTGGTTGTCCACATTCTGCGTCAGCCGGGCGAGGGTGTCGCCCGCACGGCTTTCCACATAGTCGCGCCACAGCTCCACCACCCGGTGGGCCTCGCGCGGCGGGGCCTCGCCGGTCAGCCGCTCGCGCACCAGCAGGGCGATGGCCTCCTCGATCGGGGCCTCCGAGCGTTCCGAGATATTGGCGTAATTGCCGCGGCGATACCGCTCATGGAGCATCGCCTTCAGATTGGTGCGCGTCCCCGGCAGGCGGTTGGCGCCAATGGCCTCCACGCGGGTCTGTTCCACCGCCTCGAAAATGGCGCGGGCCTGTTCCCCGCCGGGTTGCATGCGCTTGTGCAGCCGGCTGTCATGGCAGGCCTGCCGCAGGGCGAGGGAGTCAGCATGCCCGCGAATGATGGCGGCATCCTGCGGGGTCACCCGGCGCGGCGGTTCCGGCAGGCGCACCCGGCCGGGAATGAGGCCCGGACGCTCCGCACCGAAGGTCACCTCGAACTCGCTGACACCGGCAATCGCCTTGAAGCAGCCGGCGAGCGCCCGCTTGAAGGGCTCGGAAGGGGCTTCTGCCTGCGGTTTGCCAGGGGTGCGGTTGGTGGGGGCCATGATGGGCCTCTTCAGATCTGCGCGCAGCTTCCCGGTGCGGCGCGGGCCGGGGGAACCCCGCGCCGGAACAGGCTGGCGCGGGTCTCATGGTGATGGGCGGGCACAAGCCGCGCCGGAGCCTCAGGAGAGGGAGAGGTTCACCGTGCTCTCGGCCAGTTCCTTGCCGAAGCAGCGCTGATAGAATTCCGCAACGAGCGGACGCTCCAGCTCATCACACTTGTTGAGGAAGGTGACGCGCAGGGCAAAGGCCAGATCTCCGAAGATCTCGGCATTCTCGGCCCAGGTGATGACCGTGCGCGGGCTCATCACGGTGGACAGGTCGCCATTGATGAAGGCCTGGCGGGTCATGTCGGCCAGGCGCACCATGCGGCCCACCGTGTCGCGGCCCTCATCATTCTGGAAGTGCCGGGCCTTGGCCAGGATGATGCCGACCTCATGGTCATGCGGCAGATAGTTGAGCGTGGTGACGATGGACCAGCGGTCCATCTGCGCCTGGTTGATCTGCTGCGTGCCGTGATACAGGCCGGTGGTGTCGCCAAGGCCGATGGTGTTGGCGGTGGCGAACAGGCGGAAGGAGGGGTGCGGGCGCAGCACGCGGCTCTGGTCCAGCAGGGTGAGCCGGCCGGAGGATTCCAGAACGCGCTGGATGACGAACATCACATCCGGGCGGCCGGCGTCATATTCGTCAAACACAAGGGCGATATTGTTCTGGTAGGCCCAGGGCAGGATGCCATCACGGAACTCGGTGACCTGCACGCCGTCCTTCACGACGATCGCATCCTTGCCGATGAGATCGATACGCGAGATGTGGCTGTCGAGGTTCACGCGCACGCACGGCCAGTTGAGGCGCGCGGCCACCTGCTCGATATGGGTCGACTTGCCGGTGCCGTGATAGCCGTTCACCATCACCCGGCGATTGCGCGCAAAGCCGGCCAGAATGGCCATGGTGGTGGGCTTGTCGAACAGATAGTCCGGGTCAAGGTCGGGCACGTGCTCGTTAGGCTCGGAGTAGGCCGGCACCTGCATGTCCAGGTCGATGCCGAAGGTCTCGCGCACCGAAAGGGTCACGTCAGGGGTGGGGGCCAGGGTCTCGGTGCCGCTCATAACTCCTCCGCGGACGCGCGCGGCGTCCCTTTGTTCCAGATCACGATCTGCCATATTGCCCGCAATGATGGCGCAACAGGCGGGAAAAATCGCCCTCTGACTTCATGATGAGAGACGGACTGTTCATCCGGCTGGGCGCGGTGCGTCCAGCCCGAAGGCAACCGGCTCTGGTTGGAACCCCCTGATGCATCTGCTGTCCAGAATGCGGCAAAGGGTCCGTTTGGTGGGGCAGGCGGGTCAGCACAGACCCGCCTGTTTCAGCGTGGTGTAAGCCTGGATGACGCTGCGCAGCCGGTCCTCGGAGGAGCGGTCTCCTCCATTGACGTCCGGATGGTGCAGTTTCACCAGTTCCTTGTATCGGGCCTTGATGTCGTCCGCGGTGACGGAAATGTCGAGTCCCATCACCTCGAAGGCCTGTCGCTCGGCATTGCGGATGCCACGCTGGCGCGCGGGGGATTCCGTGCGCGGCTTGCGGAAGCCGGTGCCCATCTCGTCGCCGAACCCGAAGGGGTCATGCACATCCGCCTCGGCCCGGCTGTCGGCCATGTCATCCTCGCGGGTGCCGCGCCGCGCGCCCATGCGCCATGTGGGCCGGTGCCCGGTCAGCGCATCCTTCTGATAGGCGTGGACGGCATCATCGCTCATGCCCGCGAAATAGTTGTAGGACTGGTTGTACTGCTTCACATGGTCCACACAGTACTGCCAGTATTGTCCCTCCATGTTCCGGCCCTTCGGGGCGCGATGCGTCGCCGGCGCGGTGCAGCCGGGCCATTGGCAGCAGGTTTCCGCCGGCCGGCGCGCGCGGTCTTCACCGGGTTTGACGCGAATGCGATCGAAGAGTGGAGAGTCCAGTTTCATGGTACACGGATTATGGGCCCGGCGGTCCTTCGCGGCAAGGTGAGGGACCACATGGCGGGCATGTTACGGGCGAGAGATGGACAAGGGGTGGACGATCCTGGGGCTGGCGCGGACGGGTGCTCCGGAGGCAGGCCTGCCGGCCTGAAGACATCCTTCCGCGTCGCCCCTTTATAAGACGTTTGGCGGGTGTGCGCCAAGGACCACGAGGGGGGATTATATCCACTGTTGCACTGTACGGGCCCGACATTTCCCGATTACCCCTTTTCCCGCCCCTTTTCCCGGCCTTAAATGGGCCATCCCCCAAGCCTCCAGTACCAGACAGGTGGATATGATGTCCGATGCAGCCCTTGCCCCGATCCGCGCCGTTCTTGAAGCGGGTTTGCGGCCCCTTGTGCTGGTTGTGGAGGATGAGAGCCACCTGCATGCCGGCCATGCCGGCGCGCGCGGGCGCAGTGACGGGGGAATCACGCACATGCGTGTGCGGGTGGTCTCCGAGCTGTTCGCCGGCAAGAACCGGGTGGAGCGTCACCGGCTGGTGAATGCGCTGTTGCAGGATGAGATAGAGCGTGGCCTGCACGCCCTTGCGATCGAGGCAAAGGCTCCCGGCGAATGACGATCTATCGCGACTCACAGGGAAGCCGCCTTGCCCGGCGGGCTGAATTTGCAATGAAGGACGATGAAACCGCCGTGGATGGCGCGCTGGTGCTCTTTTCCGGCGGGCAGGATTCCACCACATGCCTTGCCTATGCGCTGGACCGGTTTCGCCGGGTGGAGACGCTGGGCTTTCATTATGGCCAGCGTCACGACATCGAGATGGACTGCCGGCCCCGCGTGCGCGAGGCGATAGCTCAGCTGCGTCCCGGCTGGGGCGCGCGGCTGGGGGAGGATCACCTCATCACCCTTGAGGCGCTCGGGCAGATCTCGGAGACCTCGCTCACCCGCTCCACCGCCATACAGATGGAAAAGGGCGGCCTGCCCAACACATTCGTGCCGGGGCGCAACCTCATCTTCCTGACCTTTGCCGCTGCGCTGGCCTATCGGCGCGGGCTGCGCCACATCATTGGCGGCATGTGCGAGACCGATTTTTCCGGCTATCCCGATTGCCGCGATGACAGCGTGAAGGCCATGCAGGTGGCGCTCAATCTGGGCATGGACACCAATTTCGTGCTGCATACGCCGCTGATGTGGATCGACAAGGCGCAGACCTGGCGGCTGGCGCAGTCCCTGGGTGGCCCCCGGCTGGTGGATGTCATCATCGAGCACACCCACACCTGTTATCTGGGCGAGCGGGGAGAGAGACATGAGTGGGGCTATGGTTGCGGGAAATGCCCGGCCTGCCTGCTGCGTGCGGAGGGCTATCGGGGTTTCCATAGCGGCCTCGATTCAGCCGGCTGAGAGCGCATGAGGGGGCGCGCGGGCCTACCTGTTGCGGGGCGCCGGGGCTCTGCCCCGCGCATGCCATTGTGGCGCGGCTTTTTCCGCGGCCTGACCCGGCTGCTGCCCTGCGCCTGCCTGCTGGCTTTCGGTGCTGGGGCAGGGCAGGCGGCGAGTTTCGACTGCGCCGCCGCCAGCCGCGCCGATGAGCAGGCCATCTGCGCCACGCCCGGCCTGAATGATCAGGATGTGCGGATGGCGACCCTCTATGAGGTGCTCTCCCATCTTCTGGGCATGGGCGCGCGTGGTGCCTTGCACGATGAGCAGCAGGACTGGCTCAGGACGCGGGCGGCCTGCGGGGCGGATGTCGCCTGCCTGAACGGGGCTTATGCGCGGCGCATCGCCACCCTTGAACAGGGGCTGAAGGCGATATACAGCCGGGGGCCTTATTGACCTTGCATCCTGTGATCCTCACATGTGTGCGGCATGGGGGCATTGTCCATTCAGGTCCGGATGAGACGCAGCTTCGCGCGGGCCGCCACCGGCGCGCATGAAGGCAGGCGTTTTCCGGCCGTTTCAGCACGCCGGCAGGGCGTGGAGAGGTGATTATGGGGGCGATGGCCTCACGCGGTTTCGACCATATCGACACCTGGGTGTTTGACCTCGACAACACGCTCTATCCCGCCCATCACGATCTGTGGCAGCAGATCGACATGCGGATGAAGGGCTATATCTCCGCCCTGCTGGGCATTGCGCCGGAAGATGCCTTCGTCATCCAGAAGGACTATTACCGCCGCTATGGCACTTCCCTGCGCGGCCTGATGATCGAGCACGGCATCGATGCCGATGCCTTTCTCGATCATGTGCATGATGTCGATCTGTCCACGCTGGATCAGGAACCGCGGCTGGCGCAGATGATCGATGCCTTGCCCGGGCGCAAGCTGGTCTACACCAATGGCTCGGAGCGGCATGCCCGCAATGTGCTGGCCCGTCTGGGCATGGAGGGGCAGTTCGATGCGGTGCATGATATCGTCGCCGGCGCCTTCCATCCCAAGCCCACGGCCGAGGCCTATCAGCGCTTTCTTGCCTCCCACGAGGTGAATGCCGGGCGTGCGGCGATGTTCGAGGATCTGGCCCGCAATCTTGAGGTGCCGCACGAGCTGGGCATGGTCACCGTGCTCGTCACCGCGCCGGGTGAGGGCGAGGCGGTGCGGGAAAGCTGGGAACTGGAAGGGCGCGAAGCCCGTTATGTGGACCATGTGACCACGGATCTGACCGCTTTTCTGGAGCAGCTTCACCTGCAACGCTGAGCGCGTGTTGCGACATTCTGTCCATATCCGCATCGCGATCTGCGGGCGGATATGGACAATTTGTCCCTGTCTGCCAGCGTCAATTGTGGCGAAATCTTGCATTCATGCGCCTTTCCGGACTGTGGCCCCTCCCTTGCAATGGAAGAAGGCCAGCACCCCGGCTCGCACCGGATGACGTGCCATAAAAAGAACAGTCAGGAGGAAGCATGTCCCTCGCCACCGTAGCCCCACCCCCGTTTCTGAGCCGTGAGCGCACCATCGCCAGGCCGGGCTTCAGCCGCTGGCTGGTGCCGCCGGCTGCCCTCGCCATCCATCTGTGCATTGGCATGGCTTATGGTTTCAGCGTGTTCTGGCTGCCGCTCTCGCGCGCTGTCGGCATCACCGCCGCGGTTGCATGCCCGGCGGATATGGGCTTCTTCGCCTCCCTCTTCGCCACGGATTGCGACTGGCAGATCTCCCAGCTCGGCTGGATGTACACCCTGTTCTTCGTGCTGCTGGGGTCCTCGGCGGCGCTGTGGGGTGGCTGGCTGGAACATGCCGGCCCGCGCAAGGCCGGCCTTGTCTCCGCCTTCTGCTGGTGCGGTGGCCTCGTCATCTCCGCCATCGGCGTCTATTTCCACCAGATCTGGATGCTGTGGATCGGCTCCGGCGTGATTGGCGGCATCGGTCTGGGGCTTGGCTATATCTCGCCGGTCTCCACCCTCATCAAATGGTTCCCGGACAAGCGCGGCATGGCCACCGGCATGGCCATCATGGGCTTTGGCGGTGGTGCGATGATCGGCGCGCCGCTGGCAGACATCCTGATGCGCTATTTCGCGACCCCCACGGATGTCGGCGTGTGGCAGACCTTCCTTGTGATGGCCGCCATCTATTTCGTTTTCATGGTGGCCGGTGCGCTCACCTATCGCGTGCCGGCGGAAGGCTGGCTGCCGGCCGGCTGGACCCCGCCCCCGCCCAGCGCCAACGCCATGGTCACCCATCGCCATGTACATCTGTCGAAGGCGTGGAAGACCCCGCAGTTCGCCCTGCTGTGGCTGGTGCTCTGCCTGAACGTGACAGCGGGCATCGGCGTTCTGGGTGTGGCCTCGCCCATGCTGCAGGAAGTGTTCGGCGGCCGCTTGCTCGGTCTCGACCTGACCTTCAGCCAGCTGGATGCCGCCCAGACGGCGCAGATCGCCGCCATCGCCGCCGGCTTCACAGGCCTGCTCAGCCTCTGCAATATCGGTGGCCGCTTCTTCTGGGCCTCCTTCTCCGACAAGCTCGGGCGCAAGATGACCTATGCCGTCTTCTTCGTGCTGGGCTTCATTCTCTATGCCACCGTGCCGACCGCCGCCTCCATGGGCTCGGTTGTGCTGTTCGTGCTGGCCTTCTGCATCATCCTGTCGATGTATGGCGGCGGCTTTGCGACCATTCCGGCCTATCTGGCAGACCTGTTCGGCACCCATATGGTGGGCGCGATCCATGGCCGCCTGCTCACCGCATGGGCGACAGCCGGCGTGCTGGGGCCGGTCTTGGTGAACTATATCCGCGAATACCAGATTGCCTCCGGTGTGGCGCGCGCGGATTCCTATAACCAGACCATGTACATCATGGCAGGGCTTCTGGTTCTGGGCTTCATCTGCAACCTTCTGGTGCGCCCCGTGGCCGAGAAGCTTTTCATGACCGATGAAGAGCTGAAGAAGGCCGGCAAGCAGGTGAAGGAGGAGGATGAGGTCATCGCGGACTTCGAGGATGTCGAGGAGGAGGGCAAGGATGGCCCCATTCCCGGCACCCCCTACCGGCCCGGTGCTACAGCCGAAACCGCGACGACCCCGTCTGTCGTCATTGCCTTTGCCTGGCTGGTGGTGGGTGTGCCGCTGCTGTGGGGCGTGTGGATCACCCTGCAGAAGACGGTTCTGCTGTTCCAGTGAGCCGGAGCTGAAAGACAATGGACTGGAGAAGGCCGGGTGCTTGTGCGCCCGGCCTTTTTCATGTCCTGAACCCTTCCGGGCGGGATGCGGCATATGGGCAGGGAGGCCACGTTTTTGCCCGCAGGCCGGGCGGCGGAAGGCCGGCGGGCAGAAAGCGAGTGGCCAGCAGGCAAGCCGGAGGGTGGATGGTGGCAGGCAGGAGGGGGGGCAGGGCCCGGGCAGGCAGGGGCGATACAAAGGGCGGGTGGTGAATCGCCTCTCCCCGGTCGCAGATGGGTGCGGCCGGCTTCTCCATGCAACAGGGCACAAAAAAGCCGGCCCGCATCTTGTCTCCAGGGGAGGATAGATGCGGGCCGGCCTGATGACTGGCTCAGAGGCCGGAAAGGTCGGGCGCGCCCGGCTCCAGATCCCGGGCCGGGAGAGGCCGGTTCATATAGCGCATCATCTGCGCGGGAGCGCCGCGTGCAACGATGTGGCCATCCTCGATCAGCACCACCTCGTCCATCTGCTCAAGGCCGGCCGGGCGATGGGTGATGAGCAGAAGCGCGCGTGAGCCGGTATCGGCCAGAATCGCATCCAGAACCCGTCTTTCATTGTCCGCATCCAGCCCCTCGGTCGGTTCGTCGAGGATGAGGACCGGGGCATCCTTCAGCAGCACCCGGGCAAGGCCGAGACGGCGGGCCTCGCCACCGGAGATCTTCGCCCCGTGCACGCCCACAAAGGTCTCGAACCCCTCCGGCTGCGCCTGGATGAAGGACAGGATACCGGCGCGGGCGCAAGCATCCTCCAGCTTTTCCTGTGTGGCATCCGGGTCCGCCATCAGCAGATTGTGGCGGATGGTGGCGGAGAAGAGATGGTCATGCTGGGTCAGCACGGCCATGCGCGGGCGCAGGGCATCCGGGTCATAACCGGCGACGGATGCGCCGGCATAGCTGATCTCGCCCCCATCCGGCGCGCGGAAGCGCAGGGCCAGCGAGACGATGGAGGATTTGCCCGAACCGCTGGGGCCGATGAGGCCGATGCGCTTGCCCGGTTCCAGGGCAAGGTCCACACCGCTCAGGGCGGGGCGGTCCGCGCCGGGATAGCTGAATCCGGTCTGGCTGAAGACCAGAGCCCCGCTTTCCGGCACCGGCTTGGGATCAGCAGGCACGGGCACGGGAACCGGACGCTCCACCAGCGAGAAGATGCGCCGGGCGGAGGCCAGCGTGCCAGGCAGGGTCTGGCAGGCCAGCGGCAGGGGGGCCACGGCCTCGAACAGCGCAAGCACCATCAGCGCCAGCATGGGCAGGTCCGGCCCCGGCAATGTGCCGGCCAGCACGCGCGGCGCACCCAGAACCAGCACCACCACCAGCATCACCTGTGCCGCCAGCCCCACGCCGGCAATGGCAAAGCCGCCGAGGCTGGCCAGCCGGCTTTCATCGTCCATCATCACATCGGAGGTGTGATCGACAGCGCGGCGGTGGCGGTGATCCGGGTCATAGATGTCCAGCTCGGCCCGCGCCTCGATATGGTCGACCAGCAAAGCGTTCAGCTCGGCCGAGCGGGCGGTGACCCGCCGGGAGGCATCCGCGCCGAGGCGGTGGACGAGCACGGGCAGGCCGATGCCGGCGATGAGTGCTGCAATGACCAGTGCAATCGCGATGGCGCCATCATAGAGCGCCACCACCGCCACACCGGTAACGAGCACCAGAAGGCCGGAGAAGGCCGGGGAGAGAATGCGCAGGAAGGCGAATTCCAGCCGGTCGATATCGGTCTTCAGCCGGGCGAGGAGATCTCCGCTGCGCTGGTCCTCCAGCGCGGCGGGGGCCAGCGGGGTCAGGCGGTTGAAGAACCATGGGCGCAGGCTGGCGACGAATTTCAGGGTGGCCTCATGGCCCACCACCCGTTCGATATAGCGCCCCACCGTGCGGGCAATGGCAAAGCCGCGGATCATCGCGCCGGGGGTGAAATAATCGATCAGTACCCCCGCCATGCCGGCCGCCGCCATGGCGGTGATGAACCAGCCGGAGGTGGCCAGCAGCGCCACATGCGCCATGGTGGCAAGGGCGGATACGATGACCGCCAGCGCCATCCACCACATCTGGGGGCGCATGAGCGACAGAAGACGCAGGAAGTCCTTCATTGCGCGTCCTCCCAGTCCGGCGTTGCGCCTGTGCGCACAAGGTCGGCATAAAGGCCGCCCTGCGCCATCAGGCTCTCATGGTCTCCGCTTTCGACAATCCGGCCGCCCTTGAGCACCATGATGCGGTCTGCATGCACGATGCCCGCCAGCCGGTGGGCGGCGGTGAGGCCGGTGCGGCCCGGCAGGAGGCGTTCCAGGGCATCATGAATCTGTGCCGCGCTCTCATGGTCGAGATGGGCGGTGGGTTCATCCAGCACGATCATCGCGGCATCGCGGTAGAAGGCGCGGGCAACGGCAAGGCGATGCGCCTCACCACCCGAAAGGCCGGAGCCGCCTTCACCCACACGCCCCTCAAACCCGCCGGGCAGGCGCGCGACGACATCGCTCAGATGCGCCTGCCGCACCGCATGCTCCAGCCGCACGGGAACCGGGTGTTCATCGCCCGGCGCGATATTGGTGGCCAGCGTGCCGACAATGAGGCGCGGGCGCTGGGGCACATAGCCGATCCGCGCCCGCCATTGGCGGATGTCCAGTTCGCTCAGCGGCACGCCATTCACCAGCACGCGCCCGGAGCTGGGCTTTACAAAGCCCATGACCAGATTGAGCAGGGAGGACTTGCCTGCCCCCGAGGGGCCGACAAGGGCGAAATTCTGGCCCGCCGGAACCGTGAAGCTGATGCCGTTCAGCGCCGTGCGTCCATCCGGGAAGGTGAGGTGCACATCCTCGAATGTGATCTCGATGGCATCGGGCGAGGGCAGGGGCGTTGTGCCGCCGGCCTCGGCCAGTTGTGGCGCATCTTCCAGAACCACCATGCGCTCTGCCGCGCCGATGGCCTCCATGCGGGCATGATAGGCGGTGCCCATGGCGCGCAGCGGGGCATAGAATTCCGGGGCCAGCAGCAGGATGAACAGGCCATCGAAATAGCTCATCTCCCCCCACAGGAGGCGGAAGCCGATGAACACCGCCACCATGGCGATGGCGACGGAGGAGAAGAATTCCAGCACCATGGAGGAGAGAAAGGCGATGCGCAGCACCGCCATCGTGTCCCGGCGATAGCCGTCGGCGGCGCTGGCCACTTCGCGCGCCATGCGTCCGGCCGCATTGAACACCTTGAGCGTGGCCAGCCCCTGCACCGCATCCAGCAGATGCCCGGCCATGCGGGTGCGCCGGCGCCACTGCTTCTGGTTCATCGCCTCGGCCCCCTTGCCGATGACGATCATGAAGATGGGGATGAGCGGGGCGGTGACGAGAAAGGTGACGCCCGAAATCCAGTCCAGCGGGAAGACCACGACGAGAATGGCGACAGGCAGAACCACCGCCAGAACCGATGCGGGAATATAGCGCGAATAATAGGGCTCCACCGCCCGCACGCCCTCGGCCAGCGCGGTCACGGTTTCGCCGGTGCGGGTTTCGGCCATGCCGACAGGGCCGATCTTCTCGACCCGGTCGATCAAATCATTGCGCATGGCGCGCATCACCCGCGCGGCGGCGGCAAAGCCGAAACGCTCGGTTGCCCAGGCGGAGCCGAAGCGCAGGACAATGATGGCCACCAGCGCGCCAATCTCCGGCCCGTGGGCGGAAAGCGGCTGCTGCTGGAAAATCACGCCATTGAGAATGCGCGCGACCAGAAAGGCCTGCACGATGATGAAAAGGCCTGTCACCACGGAGAAGATCATGGTCATGCGCAGGTCACGCCGCGCAGATCCGCGGAAGCGGGACAGGAAGGCCGACAGGCGCTTGCGATCGGGCCTCTGATCGGGCTCACGGTCGGTGGTGATGACGTTCTCTCCCGCAATCAGGCGAGGGTGCGGGTGCCGTTTGCACCCGGTGGCCTCGTCACATTCATTCTGGAATTCAGGACGATGGATGGCATGACTGTCCGGGAGAGGGCGTCTGCTTCGCCCGGACATCAAGCGCAATATCATATGTTCCGCGTTTCTACACTGCGATCAATGGCCCCCATATTGCAGATCCGGACACAATGAGGGGTCTCCTGCCAAAGTTGTGCACCATGCGCCTGTGATTCAGGGCCTGGCTCACCCTCGGGGCGCGCTTTTCCTCCCGCATGGCGTGCTGTCGCGAATCGGAACAGGGGGCAATGGGGGAGGATGAGGCGATGGCTGCCTCAACCTCCCCGTGCCATGCCGCATGAGCATGCCTTTGCGTGGCAGGAGTGGCACTTTGCATAACTGGCGGGCTTCCCTTGCCCGCTCTGCCCTTCTAAAGCCTCTGCGTGTGAGGCGCAGAGTCGCGCGGTCAGCCGCCGCGTCCGCGCCAGAGGGGATGAGCCGCATGAACCAGAAGACTGCCCGACCGATCGATCCGAATTCCGATGTGGCCATTGCGGCGCGCGTGACGCCCCGGCCCATCGAGGAGGTGGCGGCGCGGCTTTCCATTCCCGCCCAGGCGCTGTATCGCCATGGCCCGCACAAGGCCAAGCTGGCGCTGGAATTTACCGCGGGGCTGGAAGCGGAAGGCGCGCAGAAGAAGCGCGGCAAGCTCATTCTGGTCACGGCCATCAGCCCAACGCCCGCCGGCGAGGGCAAGACCACAACCACCATCGGCCTTGGTGACGCGCTCACCCGCCTTGGCGCGCGCACGGCCATCGCCCTGCGCGAGCCCTCCCTCGGCCCGGTCTTCGGCGCAAAGGGTGGCGCGACGGGAGGGGGCCATGCGCAGGTCATTCCCATGCAGGACATCAACCTGCATCTGACCGGGGATCTGCACGCCATCACTGCCGCGCACAATCTGCTCTCGGCGCTGATCGACAATCACATTCACTGGGGCAACAGGCTGGATCTGGATGCCCGGCGCATCAGCTGGCGGCGGGTGATGGACCTGAATGACCGTGCGCTGCGCTCGGTCACGGTGGGGCTTGGCGGCCCGGCCAACGGCTTCCCGCGCGAGGATGGCTTCGACATCACGGTGGCAAGCGAGGTGATGGCGATTTTCTGTCTGGCGGAAAATCTGGCCGATCTTGAAGCCCGCCTCTCGCGCATGGTGATTGGCCAGACGCGCAGCCGCCGCATGGTGCAGGCGCATGAGCTGGAAGGCATCGGCTCCATGGTGGCGCTGCTGCGCGATGCGTTCCAGCCCAATATCGTCCAGACCCTGGAAGGCACGCCCGCATTGGTGCATGGCGGCCCGTTTGCCAATATCGCCCATGGCTGCAACAGCGTTGTCGCCACGAAGAGTGCGCTGGCGCTGGCCGATTATGTGGTGACGGAAGCCGGCTTTGGCGCGGATCTGGGCGCCGAGAAGTTCCTCGATATCAAGTGCCGCCAGGCTGGCCTTGCGCCTGATGCGGTGGTGGTTGTGGCCACCATCCGGGCGCTGAAGATGCATGGCGGCGTGGGCGTGAAGGATCTGGGTCCGGAGAATGTGACGGCGGTGCTGGAAGGCACCGGCAATCTGCGCCGGCATGTGGAGAATATGGGCAAGTTCGGCCTGCCCGTCGTGGTGGCGCTCAACCGCTTCACATCCGATACCGATGCGGAGGTGGAAGCCGTGCGGGCCGAGATGGCACGTCTTGGTGTCGAGGTCGAGCTGTGCAATCACTGGGCGGAAGGTGGCGCGGGGGCTGAAACCCTGGCCCGCAAGGTGATGGCCCTGACCGATGCCCCCTCCAGCTTCCATCCGCTCTATGGGGATGAGATGCCGCTGGCCGGGAAGATCGAGACCATCGCCCGGGAGATCTATCATGCCGGGCGGGTGGATTTCTCCACCACTGCGCTCAACAAGCTGCGCGATTATGAGGCCGAGGGCTTTGGCCATCTGCCGGTGTGCATCGCCAAGACGCAATATTCCTTCTCCGCAGACCCCAAGGCCCGCAATGCGCCGGAAGGCCATGTGCTGCCGGTGCGCGATGTGCGCCTTTCCGCCGGCGCAGGGTTCGTGGTGGTGCTGACAGGCGATATCATGACCATGCCGGGCCTGCCCTCGGTGCCGGCCGCGCACAATATCTTCGTGACCCCGGACGGGTTCATCGGCGGGCTGAGCTGAAGGCGGCAGGGTCCGCTTTCAGCCATCCCCTGCATGTTCCGCACGCCGCCGCTTTCCGTGACGGTGTGCGGGCCTGCCGCCATTCTCCTGAGCGCGAGCGCCTGCCCGCGGCACGGGTGTGAGATGCCCGCGTTCTGCCCTATCCGCGCGCCTATCCGCGCGAGAGCCCCTTTTCCTCCAGCGCTTTCACATAATCCGCCATCATCCGCTCCTGCTCCTGCCCGTAACGGTAGAGGGTGGGCCAGGGATAGATGCCGGTGTCATGCCCATCGCTGAAGAGGATGCGGATGGCATAATTGCCCACCGGCTCCACGGCGGAAATCGTCACATGGCGCTTGCCTGAAACGAGCTTCTTCTCATGCCGGGCATGGCCCTGAACCTCCGCAGAGGGGCTTTCCACCCGCAGGAGTTCAGCAGAAAGGGTGAAGCCTGCGCCATCCTCGAAGCTGATTCGAAGGGCGCTGCGGTCTTCCAGCAGGCGGATCTCGGTGGGCCAGCTCGTGGCGGGCCGGGTCTTTTCCATGGCGTTTTGTCCTTCCGCCGGGCAGGGCCAGGCATTGTTTGCGCGCATTCTGCCTCCCTGTCGCCGATATTCTTTTTAAGCTATAAGGGGAGTAGGCATAAAGTCGTGTGTTTGCATGGCCCATGCCGGAGAGAACATGCGGCGCAGGTGGGTGCAATGGGCTCGCCTGAAGGCGCATATGGTCACCGGGCGTGAACCCGGCATCGGCCAGGGAGTGAATGTGTGGTGAGGAGCGCCTTTCCCGGTCTCGGGCCGGTTCCAGGTCCTGTTCAGGATGTGGCGGATCGTTCCAGCCATGTCGTCACACAGGAAAACAGGGCATTGGTGGATGGCTTTGGCCGCCATGTCACCTATCTGCGTGTGTCGCTCACGGACCGGTGCGATTTCCGCTGCACCTATTGCATGTCCGAGCACATGACCTTTCTGCCCCGCGAGGAACTGCTGACGCTGGAGGAACTGGACCGGCTGTGCAGCGCCTTCATCATGCGCGGTGTGCGCAAGCTGCGCCTGACAGGTGGCGAGCCGCTGGTGCGGCGCAATGTCATGAGCCTCTTCCGCGCCCTTTCCCGCCACCGTGAAAGCGGGCGGCTGGATGAACTGACCCTGACGACAAACGGATCGCGGCTGGCCCTGTTCGCCGATGAGCTGGCCGATTGCGGCGTGCGCCGTATCAATGTGTCTATCGATACGCTGGATGCGGACAAGTTCCGCGCCATCACCCGTCGCGGAGATCTGGGCAAGGTGCTGGCCGGGGTGGAGGCGGCGCGGGCGGCCGGAATCCATGTGAAGATCAATACGGTGGCGCTCAAGGGCTTCAATGAGGATGAAATCGCCCCCCTCATGGAGTGGGCGCATGGCGAGGGGCATGATCTGTGCCTGATCGAGGTCATGCCGCTGGGGGATGTGGATGAGGAGCGGCTGGACCAGTATCTGCCCCTCACCCAGGTGCGGACGCGGCTGGAGGAGCGGTACACGCTCACCTCCAGTTCCTTTGTTACGGGTGGGCCGGCGCGTTATGTGAATGTGGCGGAGACCGGCGGTCGGCTGGGCTTCATCACCCCGCTGACCCATAATTTCTGCGAGAGTTGCAACCGTGTGCGCGTCACCTGCACGGGCACACTCTATATGTGTCTGGGGCAGGATGATGCCGTGGACCTGCGCGCCGCCCTGCGCAACAGCACGGGTGATGATGCCGCGCTCCATCGGGCGCTGGATCAGGCCATGCTGCGCAAGCCGAAAGGTCACGATTTCCTGATCGACCGTCTGGGACAGGCCCCGGCCGTCAAGCGCCATATGAGCACCACCGGGGGCTGACCCTGCGGCACTTGGCCGAACCCGACCCATTGCGGCAAAGACGTGGCGGGGCCATGCGTCCAGCGCAAGGCCCCGCGTGGAGCCCCCTGAAAAGAGCGCGCTCTCATTCCCGATATTTGAGCTAGACTAAGGATCTATGGTCCTGCCGGACTTCGGCCGGGCCATTCTTCTTCATTTCTTTTCACAAGAGGCATCCGGTGGCGTGTTTTGCGCGCGGGAGCGCGTTTGCATCCATTCGTTCTTTGGCGGCTGCATCCGTGATGCAGCCCATGGCCGCCGCTCGCCCCCATGGAGGCGGGCTGGAGACGGCATGGCGGGAGGTGGTGATATGCGTGGGGTCGTGAAGTCCCGCAGCCTGGCCAGCCGCCTGCTGCCGGCATCTGCGGGCGTGCGCGGGGTCATCGCCATGCTTGTGGCGATGTGGCTGTTCGTCACCAATGACACTTTCGTCAAGCTGGCCGTGCAGGAACTGCCGATTGGCGAGACACTGTTCATCCGCACCATCATTGCCTCGGCGCTTCTGCTGCTGGTGGTCGCCCGGGCGGGGGATCTTCCGGCGCTGGTCCTTGCGGTCCGGCCCACCGTGCTGCTGCGCTCGGGGCTGGATACCGTCACCACCCTCACCTATGTGGGGGCGCTGGCGGTGATGCCGATTGCCGCCTCCAGCACCATCTATCTGGCTGCCCCGCTCATCACCATGGCGCTGGCCGTGCCGCTGCTGGGGGAAAAGGTGGGCTGGCGCAGCTGGTGTGCGGTGCTGGTGGGCTTTGCCGGCGCCATCATCGTCACCAAGCCGGACCCGGATACATTCACCGCCATCGCCCTGCTGCCCATGCTGGCGGCCTTCTTTGGCGCGGTGCGTGATATTTCCACGCGCAATATCAGCATGGAAATTCCCGGCGGGGTGGTGGCCTTCTCGGCCGCGGCCGTGCTGGTTCTCGGCGGGCTCGGCATGGGCATGTGGGAGGTGTGGCGCATGCCTACCACCCGTGAGTTCATCTTTGTGGTGGGCGCCGCCTTCTCCTTCGCCCTGGGCACATTGCTGATCGTCTACGCCTTCCGCAATGCGCCGATCTCGTCCATCTCCCCGCTGCGCTATGTGATCGTGTTCGGGGCGCTGACCTATGGCACCTTCGTGTTTGGCGATACGCTGGACCCATGGACCAGCATCGGCATGGTGCTTGTGGTGGGATCAGGTCTCTATGTCATCCACCGGGAGCGGGTGCGCAGCCGGGCGGAGCGGCAAACCATGGAGAGCGGCTGTGCCGGGGCGGGGCTTGCTTCAGCCGCCGTGGCCAATCCTCCCAGGGACTGACAGGGCAGGGCCGTTTGACGAACAGGGGCTGGCGATATGTGCGCCGGCCCTTTTTTCATTCCGTTCATCCGGTGCCGGGCCTGTCATCCGGTCGGCCCGCTGTGCCGGCGGGAGGGGCGGGAAATGATGCACCCCGGCTCGAGATGAAAAAAGCCGCCTACACCGGATGGGGCAGGCGGCCTGAATATCAGCCGTTTCGCGGACGGTAGTCCCCGGTCTTGGGGTCTCTTTCCAGCGAGATGGTTTTGATCTCGCCGGTTTCCGCCGCAGTCTGGCGCTTGAGGGCGTCATTCACACGACGGCTTTCCGCCGCCAGCATTTTTGCAAGGGCCGCAGCGCCAAGGGCACCAAGAGCCACGATGAGGAACGGGCGCACGTGACCTCCTCCATGATCTGCACCCCACAAGCGAGGTGCGCGCAAACGCGCAAGCCATTCAGATGGAATCATCTGATACCAGACAATGTTCGGCATGATCATACCGCGACATCTTCCGGTCAGCCATGATCGGCTTGCGCACCAGTATAGAACACAACCTGATGTCGCATGAAGGCGTGGCGAAAAATAGTCAGCCAGATCGGAGTTGTTCCAGACCAGGCTTCAGGGCGGGTGTGGGCGATGTGAAGCCAGAGCCGGCAACAGTTCTGCCGTGCCGTGCCCGTTCTGGGCCGGGCAGTTTCTCCACAGCCGGGCGCGTGTCTCGGCCTTTCGCCCCCTCCGCGGGGAGGGGGTGAAAATGTGCGGATGGGTCAGCGTGTCGCAGCCGGGAACACCTTGTAGCGGCGGGGAAGCAGGCCGACTTCCTCGCCAATGTTCAAGGTCCGGTCCAGCGGCACGGCGGCTTCAACCACCACAGGGCCGCTCTCGCCCTTCAGCTCCACATCCGCCCGGCGGGTGGGGCCGAAGGTGCGCACGGCCAGAACGCGGCCACGGAAGGGGGTATCGTCCGGGCCAGCCAGTTCCACATCATGCGGACGGGCAAAGATGCGGGCCGGCCCGTCAGCCAGGCCCTGCGCATCCAGTCCCAGCGCCTTTTCGTTCAGATACAGCCCGCCTCCGCGCGCCTCGCCGGGCAGGGCAATGGTTTCGCCGATGAAGTCATGGACGAAAGGCGTGGCGGGGTTGTCATAAACCTCGCCGGGCGTGCCCACCTGCTCGATGCGGCCATGGCCCATCACCACCACGCGGTCGGCCAGTTCCAGCGCCTCTTCCTGATCGTGCGTCACCAGAACGGAGGTCACCGGCAGCTCTTCATGCAACTGGCGCAGCCAGCGGCGCAGTTCCTTGCGCACCTTGGCATCGAGCGCGCCGAAGGGCTCATCCAGCAGCAGAACCTGGGGCGAGATGGCGAGCGCGCGGGCGAGCGCCACACGCTGGCGCTGGCCGCCGGAAAGCTGGGCGGGGTAGCGGTCGGCCAGCCAGTCGATCTGCACCAGCTTCAGCAGCTCGTTCACCTTGGCCTGGATGGAGGCTTCCGGCAGCTTGTCCTTGCCCTTGCGCACCCGCAGGCCGAAGGCGACATTCTCGAACACGCTCATATGGCGGAACAGGGCATAGTGCTGGAACACGAAGCCCACATTGCGCTCCCGCACCGAGCGGGAGAGGGCATCCTGCCCATCGAACCGCACCTCGCCCGAGTCCGGCCATTCCAGACCCGCAATGATGCGCAGCAGCGTGGTCTTGCCCGAGCCGGACGGACCCAGCAGGGCGACCAGTTCGCCGCTGTTGATGGTCAGGCTCACATTGTCGAGGGCGGTGAAGGATTTGAAGCGCTTGGTGACGCCGACGACTTCGATACTCATTTGTCTTCCTCTGCGAGGCGGTGTTCCAGAACGGTCTTGGCGATGAGCGTCACGAGGGCGAGCATGGCCAGAAGGGATGCCACCGCGAAGGAGGCGACGAACTGGTACTCGTTATACAGGATCTCGATATGAAGCGGCATGGTGTTGGTGAGGCCGCGAATATGGCCGGACACAACCGAAACCGCGCCGAATTCGCCCATGGCCCGCGCATTGCAGAGCAGCACGCCATACAGCAGCGCCCATTTCACATTCGGCAGCGTCACCCGGAAGAAGGTGGACAGCCCGCCCGCACCCAGCGAGACAGCCGCCTCCTCCTCCGCCGTTCCCTGCTGCTGCATGAGGGGAATCAGCTCGCGCGCCACAAAGGGGAAGGTGACGAAGATGGTGGCCAGCACAATGCCGGGCAGGGCGAAGATGATCTGTATATCCCACGCCTGAAGCTGGGAGGCGAAAAGGCCCTGCGAGCCGAACAGCAGCACGAAGACAAGGCCCGCCACCACCGGAGAAACCGAGAAGGGCAGGTCTATCAGCGTGATGAGCAGGCTGCGGCCGGGGAACTCGAACTTGGCGATGGCCCATGCCGCCACAAGGCCGAAGATGAGATTGGCCACCACCGAGATGGCCGCAACGATGAGGGTGAGGCGGATGGAGGCGAGGGCATCGGGCTCCACCAGTGCGCTGGCATAGGCCAGCCAGCCGCGCTTGAACGCCTCGACGAACACGATGACCAGCGGAAGGCCGATGAACAGCCCGAGAAACACAAGCGCGATCAGGGTGAGCACAAGGCGCACCGCCAGAGGCTCGGTCCGCACCGGCTTGTAGGGGTGCGCATAGGCGCGGGCCTCATATGTGCCCCGGGGCAGCCCTTCAGAGGTGATGAGCGCGGTTTCGGAGGCGGAATTGGTCATGTCAGCGCGCTCCCCGGCGTTCGGCCCAGTGTTGCAGGCGGTTGATGACGAACAGCATGAAGAAGGAGGCCAGCAGCATCACCGTGGCGATGGCGGTTGCATCCGCATAGCGGAACTCCTCAAGCCGGATGACGATGAGCAGGGGGGCGATCTCCGAGATGCCGGGCAGGTTGCCGGCAATGAAGATGACCGAGCCATATTCCCCCACGGCACGGGCGAAGGCGAGGGCAAAGCCGGTGAGCAGCGCCGGCCAGATGGAAGGCACGATCACCCGCCAGATGGTCTGGCTCCGGCTTGCGCCAAGGCTGGCGGAGGCATCTTCCAGCTCCTTGTCCAGATCCGCCAGAACCGGCTGCACCGTGCGCACCACAAAGGGCAGGCCGATGAAGATGAGCGCCACGAGAATGCCGAGCGGGGTGAAGGCGACACGAATGCCCAGCGGCGCCAGCAGCGAGCCGATCCACCCGTTTTCCGCATACATGGCGGTGAGCGCGATGCCCGCCACAGCGGTCGGCAAGGCGAAGGGGATGTCGATCAGCGCATCCACCACCTTCTTGAACGGGAAATCATAACGCACCAGCACCCACACCACGATGAGGCCGAACACCATGTTCACCAGCGCCGCCACCAGCGAAAGACCGAAGGAGATCTGCAAGGCATGCAGGGTCCGCTCGCTTGTGACGATGGCGATGAAGCGCTCGAAGCTGATCTCGCTGGTCTTGATGAACAGGGCCGAGAGCGGCAGCAGAACGATGAGGGACAACCATGTCAGCGTCAGGCCCAGGGTGATGCCGAAACCGGGCACCACGCTGCGGGGCTGACCAAACAGGCTTTTGCCAGACAAGCTTTTGGCTGATGTGCTCATGAGGGGATTTTACATGTTACGCCGGCGGTTCTGAACCTGCGACGGGAAAAAAGGACCAGCTTGCGCCAGCATGAAGGCCGAAGACGGGTGGAAATGGATCAGCCGTCCACGGTTTCAGGTCGTCCTGTTGCAGGCCATCCTGTTGCATGTTCAATCCGTTGCGGGCAGCCCCTGCGATGGGCAGGGCACGGATCGGGAAACATCGCCGCCTCCTTCGGTGCCCCAAGCCTGCCATGCGTGCAAGCCTGAAGCGGTTCCAGGGCGGTTCGCATCCCCACGTCTTTCTGGCTGTGTGTGTCGCGGGGCGGGCTGGCAAAAGCCGGCATGGCAATCGCCAGCCCGAACGGGTGCAGGGTCAGTTCGAATAGATCTGGTCGAACACCCCGCCATCTCCGAAATGCTCCTTCTGGGCCTTCTGCCAGCCGCCGAACACCTCATCGATGGTGAAGAGCTTCACCGGGGCGAAAGTATCCTTGTACTTTTCAGCTATTTCCTTGTTGCGCGGGCGGTAATAATGCTTGGCGGCAAGCTCCTGACCTTCCGGCGTATACAGGAACTCAAGATAGGACTGGGCCAGTTCGCGCGTGCCCTTCTTGTCCACCACCTTGTCCACCACCGCGACAGGCGGCTCGGCCAGAATGGAGACGGAGGGGGTGACGATATCGAACTTGTCCGGGCCCAGCTCGTTCACGGCGAGATAGGCCTCGTTCTCCCAGGCCAGCAGCACATCGCCCAGCCCGCGCTCCACGAAGGTGACGGTGGAGCCGCGCGCGCCGGTATCCAGCACCGGGGCGTTCTTGAGCAGGGCCTTGACGAATTCCTTCGCCTTTGCCTCATCCCCGCCGGACTGCTGAAGCGCATAGCCCCATGCCGCCAGATAGTTCCAGCGCGCGCCGCCGGAGGTCTTGGGGTTGGGGGTGATGACCTGGACGCCCGGCTTCACCAGATCGTCCCAGTCCTTGATATTCTTGGGGTTGCCCTTGCGCACCAGGAACACGATGGTCGAGGTGTAGGGGGCGGAGTTGTCCGGCAGGCGCTTCTGCCAGTCCTTGTCCAGCAGGCCGCGTTCGGCGATGGCGTCGATGTCATAGGCCAGTGCCAGCGTCACCACATCGGCCTGAAGGCCGTCAATCACCGAGCGGGCCTGCTTGCCCGAGCCGCCATGGGACTGGCGGATGGTGAGATTGTCGCCCGGATTGGCCTGCTTCTGCTTCTCGATGAAGGCGGCGTTCACATCCGTGTAAAGCTCGCGGGTGGGATCATAGGAGACATTCAGCAAGGTGGTGTCCGCGGCCAGTACGGAACCTGCCGAAAGCGCCAGCGCCAGCACGGCGCCACTGATGCGCGAGGACAGACGACGCGAAGCAGAAGCGCGTGTGGAGCTCTGGCGGGTCAATGAGCCGGCAGAGAAATTCAGGTAATGGCGCATGCGGTGAAAGCCTCCGGTCATGAGATCTGCCGGGCAGATCTTCTTTCATGTTGGAACGATGACACCACATGCACGCAAGGTCAAGATTAATTCTATTAAATCTATAGAATTAAGACTATATACCATCGCCGCAGTGGATGCCGCACTCGGTCTTGGCGCGTCCGCGCCAGCGGCCGGCCCGCGGATCTTCTCCCGGCTTCACGCGGCTGGTGCAGGGCATGCAGCCAATGGAGGCGAAGCCGTGCTTTTCCAGCGGGTGATGGGGCAGGTTGTACCGGTCCATATAGGCGGTGATCTCCTCCCGCCCCATGGAGGCGAGCGGGTTGAACTTCACCCGCAACCCGTCCCGCTCCACCACCGGAATGGAGGCGCGCGTTTCGGACTGGTAGCGCTTGCGGCCATTGATCCACGCCTCGAACGGGCGCAGCGCCTCGGCCAGGGGCTCCACCTTGCGCACGTCGCAGCAGGCATCCGGATTGGTGGACCACAGGTCTGTTTCCGGGTCCCGCGCCGCAAGGGCCGCGGCATCGGGATGGAAGGTGCGCACGGCGGTGAGGCCAAGCAGCGCCGCCAGTTCATCGCGATAGGCCAGCGTCTCGGGAAAGAGGTGGCCGGTATCGAGGAACAGCACCGGCACATTGGGGTCCACCTGCGCCAGCACATGCAGCAGCACCACGGATTCGGTGCCGAAGGATGAAACGGCGGTGATCCGGTCCGGAAAGGCCTCAAGCCCCGCCGCGATGATGTCCGCCGGCTCGGCTTCCCGCAGCCTTGCATCCAGCGCTGCGATGTCGAGCGGGGGCGGGGTGCCGGCGGTGCGGGCGATGGACTGCGGTGCGGGCGGGGCAGGGATATCGCGGATGAGACTGATGGTTGCGGTCATGCGCCTTCTCTCCCCTTGATGCCGGCGCGCAGGCTGCGCACCGTGGGACGGCCATCTCCCGTGGGCTGGTAGAAGGTCGAATAGGTTTTCAGGGCCTGCTCGAAGTCCGCCGCGTCAGCGTCCTTCTCGACCTCGAAGGCATCGAAGCCGGAGCGGGCCATGTGCAGGAACTGGTCGCGCAGCACATTGCCGGTGGCCCGCAGCTGGCCCTTGAAGCCATAGCGCTCCCGCAGCAGGCGGGCCTGGCTGTAGGCCCGGCCATCGCGGAACTTCGGAAAGTCCAGCGCGATCAGGTTGAGACGCGGCAGGAAGGGCTCCAGCTCAGAGACGTCGCGGTCATTCGGCCAGAGAACACCCAGATCACCATTGCGCTGGCGCAGGCTTTCGCCCTCCGCCAGCAGCCGTTCGGCGGTGACGATCACCGCGCCATCGGGCAGGGTCTCGTCATCCGCCACGCGGATATAGGGGGCGGGAGAGGGCGTGCCGGTTTCAACGAGGGGCATAGGCGCTCTCCTTGAAGGGTTCGATGCCGAGGCGCTCGACCGCGGCGATGAAGCTTTCCTGCGGGGAGGTGCGCAGCGCCAGATAGGTCTCCACCAGACGCTCCACCACATCCACCACTTCGCTCTCCGCCACCGCCGGGCCGAGCAGGGTGCCAAGGCGGGCCTTGGAATTGCCCTTGCCGCCGAGCGTGATCTGGAAGAACTCCTCGTCCTTCTTCTCCACCCCCAGCAGGCCGATATGGCCGATATGGTGATGGCCGCAGGCATTGATGCAGCCTGAAATGTTCAGGTGCAGCAGGCCGATTTCCTTCTGCCGTTCGGCATCGGCGAAGCGCTCGGAAATGCGCTGGGCCACCGGAATGGAGCGGGTGTTGGCGAGCGAGCAGTAATCCAGCCCGGGGCAGGCGATGATGTCCGTCACCAGCCCCATGTTCGGAACCGCAAGGCCAATATCCTTCAGCGCCTTCCAGATGGCGGGCAGGTCCTTCTGGCGCACATGCGGCAGGATGAGGTTCTGCTCGTGCGCCACGCGCACCTCGCCATAGCCATAGCGCTCGGCAAGGTCGGCGATGACATCCATCTGGTCTGCCGTCGCATCCCCCGGCGGCAGGCCGATGGGCTTGAGCGAGACCGAGACGATGGCATGGCCGGGCGCCTTGTGCGCCGCCACGGAATTCTGCCGCCAGCTCAGGAAGGCCGGATCCTGTTCTGCGGTGAGTTCCGGCGGATTGTCGGCCAGCACCTCGAAATCGGGCGTGACAAAGCGCGAGCGGATATCGGCAAGGGTTGCCTCATCCAGCAGCAGCGCGCCATCGCGCGTGGCTTCCCATTCGGCCTCCACGCGGCGGGCAAACTCTTCCGCGCCCATCTCGTGGACCTGGATCTTGATGCGCGCCTTGTAGATATTGTCGCGCCGCCCACCCAGATTATAGGTGCGCAGGATCGCCTCCAGATAGGAGAGCAGATGTTCCTTCGGCAGGAACTCGCGGATGGTCTTGCCGATATAGGGGGTGCGGCCAAGGCCGCCGCCCACCATCACCTCGAAGCCGACCTGCCCGTCGCGCTCATGCAGGCGCAGGCCCACATCATGCACGCGGATGGCGGCGCGGTCGCGCCTGGCGGCGGTGATGGCGATCTTGAACTTGCGCGGCAGGAAGGTGAATTCCGGGTGGTTGGTGGACCACTGGCGGATCACCTCCGCATAGATGCGCGGGTCCTCGATCTCTTCCGGGGTCGCGCCTGCCCACGGGTCCGTGGTGGTGTTGCGGATGCAGTTGCCGGAGGTCTGGATGCCATGCAGGCCGGCCTCGGCCAGATCCGCCATCGCATCCGGCAGCTCGGCCAGCTTGATCCAGTTGAACTGGATGTTCTGGCGCGTGGTGAAGTGGCCATAGTCCCGGTCATAGCGCCGGGCCACATGGGCCAGCTTGTGCAACTGGCCGGCCGAGAGCGTGCCATAAGGAATGCACACCCGCAGCATATAGGCATGCAGTTGCAGATAGACGCCGTTCATCAGGCGCAGGGGCTTGAACTCTTCCTCGTTCAGCGCGCCGGAAAGGCGCCGGGCCACCTGATCACGAAACTCGACGACGCGCTCCTGAAGGAAGCTGCGATCGAACTCGTCATAAACATACATGGGGTGATCCGTCTTTCATGCCGTCGGCCCGGGGGCCGGAAATGAAGGGGCTTGGGTGCGGGCTGCCGGTTCAGTGCGCGCCCGCGGCATCGCCATAGGCAATGGTGGGGCCCTGACAGCGAATGCGCTCGCGCAGATTGCCCGGAACAGGCCGCCCGTCCGTGTCCAGATCGATGCGCGCCGCATAGGGGCCGACAGCGATGCTCTCATCCGACTGGGCGATGTCCAGAAGGTCCAGCACCTCGTCCGATGTGGTGCCCACGGCGGCCTCGGCCAGAGCCTCGCTCCATCCGCCATCCGCCTTCAGCCACACCACCACGCCATCGCGCAGGCGGTTCGCGGTCACCACGGTGGGGCCGGTGATTTTCAGCTTGCGTTGCAGGGGCGAGGCCATGGTTCCGTCCTGAGATAACTGCCCTTCGCCGGTGGGGGAGGGGCCTTCAATGCGTGTATGTAATGCGTATAAGGTAAAATAACGTTCAAATTTGCGCAATATATAAAATTCAACTAAAATTATGCGTGAAAATAGGGTTGGAACCTATTTCGCGCAAACTCGATGTGGTTATAAGGATATGAATTTCATGGGATTTTCGGATTAATTCACATTTAAATTTGTTATTTTACAATAATCACTTTTATATCATAATGGTCATGGATAAAGTGGAATTAGGTTATGACGACATCCAGGGGCCGTATCATGAGGGATAGCCTCCTCTTCCTTGTTTCCTATGGTGTGATCGCTGCGGCCGTCATTTTCGGCTGAAGGCCGTGTGCGGGCGGGTGTGGCCGTGAAGGCCCGTGTGCTCAAGGCATCTTGTTCCCCGCGCGCCGGTCTGCCGTCCCGTGCTGTCCTGAATGGGCCGGCCCTTCCACAGGCGAGCCGGCGCATAGGGCGGCGGCTGCCCATGCGGGTTTTTTCCTGATCATTTTTGGAATCACCACGATCGTCCCCGGCAGGCCGGAAGGCGCGGGCAGAGGGCCGGGGTATCCGTGATTCCCGTACAGGCCCGAGGCGGCTGGCCATCCTTCAGGCCGGTTGCCGCAGCCCGTTTTCCAAGGGGCGGATGGGTCAGGGGCTGAGGGAAACGTGCGCCGCCGTCAGCGGACGAGGGCGACCTTCTGGCTGCCGTCGGCCAGTTCACCCACATAGTGGTTCGGCCCGTCCGGCGCGAGGCGGGCGGTGACCTTGCCCTGATGGTTCTGCAGAATGATGTCCGGCCCCATCATGGTCCAGCCCTTGGTCATGAAGATCTCGCCGGGGCAGGAGATGTCGGCCTGTGCGGCAAGGCTGCTGACGCCGCGCTCTGCGGAAAGGCTGAGGGGGCAGGAATTGCGACCGTCATCCCACTTGAACTGCCATGCCCCCGCAAGCTGCTCGCTGGCGGCGGAAGGCGCATAGGCCGTGGCCCCCGGATTCGCGGTCGGCGGGGTGAGGGGCACATTGCTGGCCACCGAGCTGGGCTTGATGGCGCTGGCGGCCGTGGTGGTGCGGGCGGGAAGCTTCGTCTCGGCGGCAGAGGCGGTGTTGACGCTGCCGGTCGTGGTTACAGGAGGCGGCAGGGCGCTGCTTTCCACCGTGCCCGAAGGTGCGCTGAGCACCGAATTGCCGGCCACCGCAGAAGGCTTGGAGCCGAATCCGCTGAGTTCCGTGCTGCACCCGGCCAGTGTGAGGCCCGAAAGGGCCAGAAAGGCTGTCAGGGTTGCGGAACGTCGGACCACCTGCATCAAATTTCTCCGCACCCGGAATGGCGGTGCACTACATGCCCCTATTGCGCCAGTGTGTCAGCTGATCCTGACCAAATGGCGGCACGGCGTCACCATATGCGGCGTTTCCGCTGCATCGCAAGCGGGCCAGATCAAAAAGCGTTGCCGATTATCATTTCGGTTTAAATAAAGTTCCCGGTGGGGCAGGTCGGCCAAGCCGATGCAGCCATTGCGTGCCGTGAAAGTGGACGCGATGGGCAATGAAGGGTATCTGCCTGCTGCGTCCCTACTCTATGTTCCTCTTTTCTGCGGTTGGGGCGCGAGGCATTCTCCGAAGCGGCCCGTTCTTATTCAGGACACATTCAGGAGCTGACCCGATGACCCAGTCTGCCCCCACTTTTCTGGACCCCAGGACCCTCACCGTGCTGATCACCGGCGCATCGTCCGGCATTGGCGCGGCGACGGCGCGGCGCTTTGCCTCCGCCGGTGCGCGCGTGATCGCGCTGGCCCGCCGCAAGGACAGGCTGGAGGCGCTGAAGGCGGAATTCGGGGATCTGATCCACACCGCGGAGCTGGATGTGCGTGATCTGGAGGCCACCCGCGCGCTGGTCGCGGGGCTTCCCGAGGGCTTCTCGCGCTTCAATGTGGTGTTTGCCAATGCGGGTCTGGCCATGGGGCTGGAGCCCACATGGGAGGCCAGGGACGAAGACTGGGCCACCATGGTGGACACCAATATCCGCGGCATGCTCAACACGGTTGCGGCCACCCTGCCGCAGATGGTCGGGCAGGGCGAGGGGCATCTGGTGTTCACCGGCTCCGTGGCGGGTGACTATCCCTATCCCGGCGGCAATGTGTATGGCGGCACCAAGGCCTTCGTGAAGCAGTTCGCCCTGAATGTGTGGGCCGATACCGCCGGAACCGGCGTGCGCGTCACCAATATCGAGCCCGGCATGGTGGAGACGGAATTCTCTGTCGTGCGCTTCCGGGGCGATGCCGGTGCGGCCGGAAACGTCTATGCCGACATGGCCCCGATGACCGGCGCGGACATTGCCGAGCAGGTCTTCTTCGCCTGCACCGTGGCGCGGCATGTCAACATCACGCGCATTCAGGCCATGGCCGGCCAGCAGGGCTTCTCGCCCTTCTCGGTGAAACGCGGGCAGCGCTGATCCGGCAGGAGAGGTCGAACCATGAGGTTGGGTGGTGCAGCAGAGTGTGTCGAGAACCCGTGCCGGACTTGCGCCGGGTGAGCCGCTGGCATGAAGGGTCTGTTCTCTCCCGCGGGAGGCGGCATCAGCCTGCCCAACCTCATCACCCTGTTCCGGATCGTTCTTGTGCCCACGATCGTGTGGGCCATCGCGGCGCAGGAGGTGCAGCTCGCCTTCTGGCTGTTCCTCGTGGCCGGCGTGTCCGATGCGCTGGACGGTTTCATCGCCAAGCGCTTCAACATGCAGACCGAGCTTGGCGCCTATCTGGACCCGGTGGCGGACAAGGCGCTGCTCGTGTCCATCTATGTGGGGCTGGCGGTGGTGGAGCTGATTCCGCGCTGGCTGGCGATTGCCGTCGTCTCGCGGGATGTGATGATCATCGGCGCGGTGGTGCTCTCCCTGGTCATGGCCCGGCCGGTGGTGATCCGCCCGCTGCTGGTTTCAAAAATCAACACGGCGGCGCAGATCGCCTTTGCGGCCTTTGTTCTGGCTGTTTCGGGGTTTGATATTCATCTGCCCGGCGCGTTCAATGTCGGGCTGGTGGCTGTCGGGGTCTTGACGTGCCTTTCCGCCGCTGCCTATCTCGCGGAATGGATACGCCACATGGCGAACTGAAGAACCGGCAGGCACGGTCCCTCGCGCGGCGAGGCAAGAGGCGCACGGCACAGAGCGCGATGCGGGCGCTGGTTGCTGCCCGGCGCAGCGGAGCCGGGCCGATGCGCATCGAATGGCGCTTCTGGGTCGGCGCGCTTGCCGTGGTGGTGCTCAGCCTGTGGTTGCTGAGCGGCATCCTGCTGCCCTTCGTCATGGGTATCGTGCTGGCCTATTTCCTCAATCCTGTCGTGGTGCGCATGCGCCGCATCGGCATCGGGCGCACGCCCGCCTCGCTGGTGGTGGTGGTGATCATGCTGCTGGCGGTGGTGATCTTCTTTCTGGTGCTGCTGCCCCTCCTCACCACCCAGCTCATGGAGTTCATGCAGCGCCTGCCGGCCTATGTCGCCCGCCTGCAGGGCCTGTTCACCGAGGAGAACCGCGAATGGCTGAGCCATATCGTGGGCGACCGCCTGCCCGACATGCAGCGTTCCATCTCCGAGCTGATGACCCAGGGCGTGACCTATCTTCTGGGGCTGCTGTCCTCGGTCTGGTCCGGGGGGCAGGCGCTGGTGGCCATGTTCGCCCTCATCGTGGTGACGCCGGTGGTGATGTTCTACATCCTGTGCGACTGGGACAAGATGGTGGCCTTTGTCGACCGTCTGGTGCCGGTGCCGCACCGCCCGGTGGTGCGTGAGCTGGCCCGCGCCATGGACAGCGCGGTGGCCGGCTTCGTGCGCGGGCAGGCCATGGTGTGCCTGCTGCTGGGCAGTTTCTATGCCATCAGCCTGTCCCTGTCCGGTCTGAATTTCGGGCTGCTCATCGGCATCGTGTCCGGAGCCATCACCTTCATTCCCTATGTGGGCTCGCTCACCGGCTTCGTGCTGGCGATTGGCGTGGCCATCGTCCAGTTCTTTCCGGACTGGTCGATGATCAGCGTGATTTTCAGCATTTTCATTTTCGGGCAGGTTCTCGAAGGCTATGTGCTGGCGCCCAAGCTTGTGGGTGACAGTATCGGCGTGCATCCGGTATGGCTGATGTTCGCGCTGTTCGCCTTTGGCTATCTGTTCGGCTTTGTCGGCCTGCTGCTGGCGGTGCCGCTGACGGCGGTTGCCGGTGTGCTGGTGGGCTTTGCCATCACCCGCTACCGGGCATCGCGCCTCTATATGGGGACAGGTGAAGATCCGCCCTCGGCGGTGGATGCGGGCTGAGATCTGATACATGACCACCTCTTCTCCCCGCCAGCTTCCGCTGGCTCTTTCCACTGCACCGGCCCTGCGCCGCGAGGATTTTCTGGGCGCGCCCGGCAATGCGGCCGCACTGGCGCTGATCGATGCATTCCCGCACTGGTCATCGCGCGTGGTGTGCCTCGTGGGCCCGGAGGGGGCAGGCAAGAGCCATCTGGCCCATATCTTCGCCGAACAGGCCGGAGGGAGCGTGCTGGCGGCGGGGGAGCTGACCCGCGCCGGGGTGCCGCGGGCGCTGGAAAACGGCGCCCTTGCGCTGGAGGATCTGGAGCCCGGCGGGTTCGATGAGGCCGCCCTGTTCCACCTGCTCAATCTGGCGCGAGAGCAGCATGCCTTCGTGCTGATGACAGCCCGCACGCCGCCTTCCACCTTCAGGCTGGCCACGGCGGATCTGGCCTCGCGCCTGCGCGCGGTTCCGGTCTTCATGATCGAGCCGGCGGATGACACCCTGCTCGGCGCGGTTCTGGTCAAGCTGTTCGCCGATCGCCAGCTCACCGTGGACGAGGCGACGGTGAATTACATCCTGCTGCGCATGCAGCGCTCGGTTGCCGGGGCACGGCGCATCGTCGAGGCGCTGGATGAGGCCGCCCTGGCGCAGAAACGTCCGCTCACCCGCACCCTTGCCGCACAGGTCCTGCGGGAGAATCCGGATCTTGCAACCGGCCCGGATGACAGGGAAGATGACGACGAACCGGATGACGACATGTCATAATGAGCGGACATGATGTGTGTCATGTCCGAACAGGTGCGTTTCGTCATAGAAGTGTCATCCAACATCACCATCTTCCGCGCGACTGCATGGGGTTATGGTGATGGGCCCGGTGAAAGCCGCGGCCCTGACGCAGGGGAGCGATACGGACGTGAACGAGGCGGACATGAACCCTACCAGCAACATCAACGCCAGCCCCATCAACGCCCTTGCCGATGAAGCCGCGGAGGTGCTGGAGCTGGCCTCCTCGCCGGAGCGTTTCATCAATCGTGAGCTGTCCTGGCTGCATTTCAACCGGCGTGTGCTGGAAGAGGCGTCCAACCGCAATCATCCATTGCTGGAGCAGCTGCGCTTCCTGTCCATCTCGGCCAACAATCTCGACGAATTCTTCATGGTGCGCGTCGCCGGCCTGAAGGAGCAGGTGCGCGAAGGGGTGCAGACCCAGAGCCCGGATGGACGCACGCCCTCCGAGCAGCTCAATGTCATTCTTTCCACCGCGGCCCAGCTCATTTCAGACCAGCAGGAGCGCTGGCTGGAGCTGCGCACGGATCTGGCCGGCGTCGGCATCACCCTTGTGTCCGGCGGGGATGTGACGGAAGCCGATATCGAGGCGCTGGAGGAATATTTCCTCAATCGCGTGTTCCCGGTGCTGACCCCGCTGGCGATCGACCCGGCCCATCCCTTCCCCTTCATTCCCAATCTCGGCTTCTCGCTGGCGCTGCAACTGGCGCGCAAGGGCGACGGGCGGGGCATGAATGCCCTGATCCGCATTCCCGCCAAGGTGGACCGTTTCATCCGCCTGCCGGACCTGCCGGATGTGGCCGGCCAGCGCTTCATCACGCTGGAGCAGATGATCGGCCTGTTCATCTCCTCGCTCTTCCCCGGATATGAGGTGAAGGGTCAGGGCGTCTTCCGTGTCGTTCGTGACAGTGATCTGGAAATCGAGGAAGAGGCGGAAGATCTGGTCCGCCTGTTCGAGACCGCGCTCAAGCAGCGCCGCTATGGCGAGGTGATCCGCATGGAGGCGGATGCCGCCATGCCGGAGGAGCTGCGCAATTTCGTGGCCCGTGAACTGGGCGTGGCCGATGACGAGATCTTCGTCGTCAATGGCGTGCTGGCGCTGAACGAGTTTTCCCAGCTCGTGGGGGTGGACCGGCCGGACCTGAAGTTCAAGGCCTATAATGCGCGATTTCCCGAGCGCATCCGTGACCATGGCGGAGACTGCTTTCTCGCAATTCGCGAGAAGGACATTCTTGTTCACCACCCTTATGAATCCTTTGATGTGGTGGTTCAGTTTCTCCGTCAGGCCGCCCGCGACCCCAATGTCGTCGCCATCAAGCAGACCCTCTATCGCACCTCCTCCGACAGCCCCATCGTGAAGGCGCTGGCCGAGGCGGCGGAGGCCGGCAAGTCCGTCACCGCGCTGGTGGAGCTGAAGGCGCGTTTCGATGAAGAGGCCAATATCCGCTGGGCGCGTGATCTGGAGCGGGCCGGCGTGCAGGTGGTGTTCGGCTTCATCGAGCTGAAGACCCATGGCAAGCTGTCCATGGCGGTGCGCCGCGAGGGCGGCGGCCTCACCACCTATGTGCATGTGGGCACGGGCAATTATCACCCCATCACCGCGCGCATCTATACCGATCTGAGCTTCTTCACCACGGACCCCGTGATCGCGCAGGACGTGGCGCGCATCTTCAACTTCATCACCGGCTATGCCGAGCCGGGCGAGCTGGAGGAGATGGCGGTTTCGCCCACCACCCTCAAGCCGCGCCTGCTGCGCCACATTGCCGAGGAAATCGCCCATGCCCGCGCCCGCCGCCCGGCGGCGATCTGGCTGAAGTGCAACTCGCTGGTGGACCCGGAAATCATCGATGCGCTGTACGAGGCCAGTCAGGCCGGCGTGCAGGTGGATTGCGTGATTCGCGGCATTTGCTGCCTGCGCCCCGGTATTCCCGGCCTGTCTGACAATATCCGTGTGAAATCCATCGTCGGGCGCTTTCTGGAGCATTCCCGCATCTATTGCTTCGGCGCGGGCCACGGCCTGCCCAGCCCCAATGCAATAGTCTATATTTCCTCCGCAGATCTGATGCAGAGAAATCTGGACAGGCGCGTGGAAACATTGTGCCCCATCACCAATCCCACCGTGCATGAGCAGGTGCTGGAGCAGATCATGGTGGCCAATCTCATTGATAATCAACAGAGCTGGCGGGTCTTGCCCGATGGTTCTTCTGAACGCATAGTCCCCGCCCCGGGCGAGGAACCGTTCAACGCCCATCAATATTTCATGACGAACCCGAGCTTGTCTGGACGTGGAAAGTCTCTCAAACATTCTTCACCGCGCAGCCTCCTTGTCCGGCGCTGAGGCGGTGGATGATCCGCGAAACGCGCCGGCGCGCATGGGGGCCGGCGCACCCATTGCCGTGATCGACATCGGGTCCAACTCGGTTCGTCTTGTCGTTTATGAGGGCCTTGAGCGGGCGCTGACGCCCCTGTTCAACGAGAAGGTGCTCTGCGGTCTGGGGCGCGAGGTGGTTTCCACTGGTCGCCTGCAGGACGATGCGGTGGAGCGGGCCTTTTCCACGCTGCGCCGCTTTCGCGCCTTGTGCGATGCCATGCAGGTGGGCCGGGTTCACGCTCTGGCCACGGCCGCCGCGCGCGATGCGCAGAACGGGCCGGACTTCATCGCCGCCTGCGAGGATATATGCGGGGTGAAGATCGAGATCCTCTCCGGCAGGCGCGAGGCAGAGCTTGCCGCCTCCGGCATTCTTTCCGGCGTGCATGATCCTGATGGCGTGGTGGGGGATCTGGGCGGCAGCTCTCTGGAGCTGGTGGATGTGAAGGGCCGCACGCTCGGCACCGGCATCACCCTGCCGCTGGGCGGCCTTGCCTTGCAGGACCGTTCCTCGCGCTCCCTGCGCAAGGCGGAAAAGATCATTCGTGACACCGTGCCGGAAGAAGGCGTGCTGGACGGTCTGGCCGGGCGCACCTTCTATGCGGTGGGTGGCACATGGCGCGCGCTGGCCCGGCTGCACATGTTCCAGAAGGGCTATCCGCTGCATGTGATGCATGGCTATGCCATTCCCGCCCGCGAGGCGCTGGAATTCTCCCGCATCATCTATCGCGGTGATACGGAAACCCTGGCGCATATCGAGGCGGTGCCCTCCGCCCGCCGGCCGCTTCTGGCCTATGGGGCCATGGTGCTGGAGCATGTGGTGCGGCAGGGCCGCGCCTCGCAGGTGGTGATTTCCGCGCTCGGTGTGCGGGAGGGGCTGCTCTATTCACTGCTGAGCGCGGAACAGCAGGCGGAAGATCCGCTGCTGCTGAGCGCGGCGGAGGTGAACCAGCTGCGCTCGCGCTCTCCCCGGCATGGGGGCGAGCTGGTGGCCTGGACCGATGCCTTCTTCGCCTCTTCCGCGGCGCTTGAGGAATCCCGTGACGAGACCCGCCTGCGCCGGGCAGCCTGCCTGCTGTCCGACATCAGCTGGCGCGCGCATCCCGATTATCGCGGCGAGCAGAGCATGAACTCCATCTCCCGCGCGACCTTTGTCGGGGTGGATCATCAGGAGCGGGCCTTCCTCGCCCTTGCGGTCTATTTCCGCTATGAGGGACTGGGGGCGGATGATCTTGGCAGCCGGATTCTGGAACTGGTTTCCACCGGCACGCTGGACCGGGCCCGCATTCTGGGCGGCGCCATGCGCGTGGCCTATCTGCTTTCGGCCGCCATGCCGGGCATTCTGCCGCGTGTGCCCCTGCGGGTGCGTGACGAGCAGCTGGTGCTGACCGTTCCGCAGGAGCTGGTGCCGCTGGTGAATGAGCGCATGCGCAACCGCGTGCGCCAGCTTGCACGGCTGATCGGCCGCCAGCCGGTGATGGAAGTGCAGGAGTGAGGCTGGAGAGGGCAGGGACCCGGCGGGGCCGGGCTTCCGTCCATTCCTCTTCTCGCGGCGCTGGGCAAGGCCGCCCGCGCCTGTTAATGAAAGGGCCATCCGGGTTGGATGATGCGCCCTCCGGCTGCCATCATCGCGCCTGCCCATGTTTCAACAGGAAGGCTTGCAGGTCTCCATGGACAAGTTCACGGTTCTTGAAGGGGTCGCCGCCCCGCTGAAGCTGGTCAATGTCGATACGGACATGATCATCCCCAAGCAGTATCTGAAGACCATCAAGCGCACCGGCCTCGGCAAGGGCCTGTTCTCCGAGATGCGCTATAATGAGGATGGTTCGGACAATCCGGATTTCGTGCTGAACCAGCCGGCCTACAAGAATGCCCAGATCCTTGTCGCGGGTGACAATTTCGGCTGCGGCTCCTCGCGCGAGCATGCCCCCTGGGCGCTGCTGGATTTCGGCATCCGTTGCGTGATCTCGACCTCGTTCGCGGACATCTTCTACAACAACTGCTTCAAGAACGGCATTCTGCCGATCATCGTCTCCCAGGAAAACCTGGACAAGCTGTTCGAGGATGCGGACCGCGGCGCGAATGCCACGCTCACCATCGATCTGCCGGCACAGGAAATCCGTGGGCCGGATGGCGGCAAGGTCCGTTTCGAGATCGACCCCTTCCGCAAGCGCTGCCTGCTTGAGGGGCTGGACGATATCGGCCTGACGCTGGAAAAGGCCTCCTCTATCAATGCCTATGAAACCGCCAAGGCATCTGAACGCCCCTGGCTGTGAGGCCGGGCCTCCGTTTCAGGTTTCGAGATGTGCAGGAAGCGCCCCTCTGGGGCGCTTTTTCTTTGCCCCGAACGCAACGCATTGGAATAAATGGCATATCTGCCCCCGCGACAAGGCTCACGCAGGACTGTAAGTGTGACTCAGTTCGTAATGCAATTGATTTGCAATTGCGATAATGGCCTGTAATCTAGCCGATATCGAATCGAGGAGGACAGGTGATGACGGGATGCAGGGGGCTTCTGGAAGCAGGGCTGGCGCGCATGGGCGTGGCTGGCGGACGAGGCGTGAGAGCGCTGCTTGCCGGCATGTTCATGTCTGGCGCGGCGCTGGCCTTTTCGGGCGCCGCCCATGCCGAGGATGCGCCGGAGCAGAAGTTCAAGGCCATCACCACCTTCACCGTCATCGCCGATATGGCGCGCAATGTGGCGGGTGATGCTGCCATCGTTGAATCCATCACCCGCCCGGGCGCGGAAATCCACAATTACCAGCCCACCCCGGGTGACCTGATGAAGGCGCGCGATGCCCAGCTCGTGCTGTGGAACGGGCTGAATCTTGAGATGTGGTTCGAGAAATTCTTCGCCCGGCTCAAGGATGTTCCCGGTGTCGTGGTCACCGAGGGGATTGAGCCGATGAGCATCGATGAGGGGCCCTATGAGGGCAAGCCGAACCCGCATGCATGGATGTCCGCCGAAGCCGCGCTGATCTATGTCGACAATATTCGCGATGCCTTCGCCAAGCACGACCCGAAGAATGCCGAAGTCTACAAGGCCAATGCCGAGGCCTACAAGCAGAAGATCAGGGATGCTGTTGCCCCGATCCGCGAAAGGCTGGCGCAGATCCCGGAAAATCAGCGCTGGCTGGTGACGAGCGAGGGGGCTTTCAGCTATCTTGCGCGGGATTATGGTCTCAAGCAGCTGTATCTGTGGCCGATCAATGCCGATCAACAGGGCACCCCGCAGCAGGTGCGCAAGGTCATCGATGAGATGAAGGCAAACAATATCGGCGTCATCTTCTCCGAAAGCACCATTTCCGATCGTCCGGCCAAGCAGGTGGCGCGGGAAACCGGTGCGCGATATGGCGGTGTTCTTTATGTGGACTCGCTGAGCGAGGCGGACGGGCCGGTGCCCACCTATCTCGACCTGCTGCGCGTCACCTCGGACACCATCGCCGATGGTCTTGCGCCGGAAAAGGCGGATGCCGCCAGGGAGAATGCGCAATGAACATGGCGCTTCAGCCAGGGGGGCTTCCAGGCCCCTCCGGATCGCCCGGCGCCGGGCTGAGCGTGCGCGATGTGACCGTTGCCTATCGCAATGGCCACACCGCGCTGCGCAATGCGAGTTTCGAGATTCCCACCGGCACCATCACGGCGCTGGTGGGCGTGAACGGTTCGGGCAAGTCCACCTTGTTCAAGACCATCATGGGGTTCCAGCAAAGCGCGCGGGGCAGTGTGTCCATTCTGGGCATGAGCGTGCGCGAGGCGCTCGGGCGCAATATCGTCGCCTATGTGCCCCAGTCCGAGGAAGTGGACTGGACCTTCCCCGTGCTGGTGGAAGATGTGGTGATGATGGGCCGCTATGGCCACATGAACATGCTGCGCATTCCCCGCGCCAAAGACCGTGAAATGGTGGATGCGGCGCTGGCCCGCGTGAACATGAGTGAGTTCCGCACCCGGCAGATCGGCGAGCTTTCCGGCGGCCAGAAGAAGCGGGTCTTTCTGGCCCGCGCTCTGGCGCAGGATGCCCGCGTCATCCTGCTGGATGAGCCCTTCACCGGCGTGGATGTGAAAACGGAAGACGCCATCATCGCCCTGCTGAAATCGCTGCGCGATGAAGGGCGGGTGATGCTGGTGTCCACCCATAATCTGGGCAGCGTGCCGGAATTCTGTGACCGCACGGTGCTGCTGAAGGGCACGGTGCTGGCCTATGGCCCGACCGATGAAATCTTCACCCAGGCCAATCTGGAAAAGGCTTTCGGCGGTGTCCTGCGTCACTTTGTTCTGGATGAGAGCCATGGCTCTTCTGCCGGCATGGTCGGGGTGCTGACGGATGATGAGCGCCCGCTGGTGCTGGTGCAGGACCGCCCCGCCGCAAGCGGGCAGACGGAGCGGGAGAAGGCCGCGCAGGAGCGGGCTTTGCAGGAGCGGCCTTCATGAGCCTGCTGCTGGAGCCTTTCACCTATGACTACATGACCAACGCCATGTGGGTGAGCGCGCTAGTGGGGGCGGTGTGCGCCTTTCTCTCCGCTTTCCTCATGCTCAAGGGCTGGTCGCTGATCGGTGATGCACTGTCCCATTCCATCGTTCCCGGTGTTGCCGGCGCATGGCTGCTGGGGCTGCCCTTTTCCATCGGCGCCTTCTTTTCCGGCGGTCTGGCGGCGGCGGCCATCCTGTTCCTGCAGGAGCGCACCAAGCTGAAGGAAGATGCCGTCATCGGCCTCATCTTCACCTCGTTTTTCGGGCTCGGCCTGTTCATGGTTTCGCTTTCGCCCATGTCGGTGGATGTCAAGACCATCGTCATGGGCAATATTCTCGCCATCTCTCCGGAGGATACACTTCAGCTTGTGATTATCGGCGTGGTGTCCCTGGCCATTCTTCTGGTCATCTGGAAGGATCTGATGGTCACTTTCTTCGATGAGACCCATGCGCGCACCATCGGCCTGCGCACGCGGCTTCTGAAGGTCATCTTCTTCACCCTGCTGTCCGCCTCCACCGTGGCGGCGATGCAGACCGTGGGCGCCTTTCTCGTCATTGCCATGGTGGTCACGCCGGGCGCGACCGCCTATCTGCTGACAGACCGTTTCCCCCGCCTCATCACGCTTGCCGTGCTGCTGGGGGCGGGCACCAGCTTTTTCGGCGCCTATCTCTCCTATTTTCTGGATGGCGCAACGGGTGGCATCATCGTGGTGTTGCAGACGCTGATCTTCCTGCTGGCCTTTGTGTTCGCCCCCACCCACGGCATTCTTGCCGCCCGCCGGCGTGCGGCAGAGGCGCTGGCACAGGAGGAGGGGGCATGAGCAACCTGATGACGACCCTTCTGCTGCCGTTCGAGTTCGACTTCATGGTTTCGGCGCTGGTTATCGCGGCGCTGGTGGCGGTGCCAATGGCACTGCTCTCCTGTTATCTGGTGCTGCGCGGCTGGGCGCTGATGGGCGATGCGGTCTCCCATGGCGTGCTGCCGGGGGTGGTGCTGGCCTATATGGCGGGCCTTCCGCTGGCGGTCGGGGCGTTCTGCGCCGGCATGGTCTGTGCGCTGGGCACGGGATATCTGCGCGCCAACAGCCGGGTGAAGGAAGACACGGTGATGGGCGTGGTGTTTTCCGGCATGTTCGGGCTGGGCATCGTGCTCTACACGGCGGCAAGGCCGGATGTGCATCTCGATCACATCCTGTTCGGGGATGTGCTGGGCACCAGCTTCGACGATATTGTCGAAAGCGCGGTGATTACTGTTCTGGTGAGCGCCATCATCGCCATGAAGTGGCGGGATCTGCTGCTGCATGCGTTCGATCCGGCGCAGGCGCGCGCGATCGGCCTGCCGGTGGGGCTGATGCATTACGGCTTTCTGGCCATGCTCTCCCTCACCATTGTGGGGGCGCTGAAAGCGGTGGGGCTGATTCTGGCCGTGGCGCTGCTGATTGGACCGGGCGCCGTGGCCTTTCTTCTCACGCGCCGATTCGGGGCCATGCTGCTGGCCTCCGTTCTGGTGGCGGTGGGCAGCGCGCTGGCTGGTGTCTATCTCTCCTTCTTCCTCGACAGCGCACCCGCGCCGACCATTGTTCTGGTGCTCACAGGCGTGTTCCTTCTGGCTTTCATGAAGGTGCGGCTTGATGCGTGGCGGCTGCTGGCGCAGCAGGGCAGGGCGGGATGAACGCATCTTCCAGATGAGTGCTTGACGCGGGATCGGCGGCGTCGTAACGCTGTGTGCGGGACACCTCCCCCCAACGGGAGGCGCCCATCTGTAAGGATGGTTACATGACTGCGAATCCTGCACCGGCCGTTCGTCCGGAGAATCCCAATTTCTCCTCCGGCCCCTGCGCCAAGCGTCCCGGCTGGACGCTTGAAGCCCTCATTGATGCACCCCTCGGCCGTTCGCACCGCGCGAAGGTTGGCAAGGTGAAGCTCAAGGAGGCGATCGACCTCACCCGTGAAGTTCTGGAAGTGCCCGCGGACTACCGCATCGGCATCGTCCCCGCGTCTGATACCGGCGCGATGGAGATGGCCCTGTGGTCTCTGCTCGGTGCGCGCCCGGTGGACATGCTCGCCTGGGAAAGCTTCGGTGAAGGCTGGGTGACCGATGTGGCCAAGCAGCTCAAGCTGGCGGATGCCCGCGTGTTCAAGGCCGCCTATGGCGATCTGCCGGATCTGACACAGGTCGATTTCAGCCACGATGTGGTCTTCACCTGGAACGGCACCACCTCCGGTGTCATGGTTCCCGACGGGAAGTGGATTCCGGCAGAGCGCGAAGGCCTCACCATCTGTGACGCCACGTCCGCGGCCTTTGCCCAGCCGCTTGATTTCGCCAAGCTCGATGTGGTCACCTTCTCCTGGCAGAAGGTGCTGGGCGGCGAAGGCGCGCACGGCATTCTCATTCTCTCGCCCCGCGCCGTGGAGCGGCTTGAAAGCTACAAGCCCGCATGGCCGATGCCGAAGATCTTCCGTCTCACCAAGAACGGCAAGATCAATGAGGGCATCTTCGTTGGCGAGACCATCAATACCCCGTCCATGCTGTGCGTCGAGGACTATATCGATGCACTGAAGTGGGCGAAGGAAGTTGGCGGGCTGAAGGCCCTGCAGGAGCGTTCCAACCGCAATTTCGAGGCGATCGCCCAGTGGGTGGCCCGCACCGCATGGGTGGATTTCCTGGCCAATGATCCGGTCACCCGCTCCAATACTTCCGTGTGCCTGAAGGTGGTCGATCCCGCCGTCACCGCCCTGCCTGTCGAGGCGCAGGCGGCCTTTGCCAAGGCCATTGCGTCCGGCCTGGAAAAGGGCGGCGTGGCCTATGACATCGGCGCCTATCGCGATGCCCCTCCCGGCCTGCGCATCTGGTGTGGCGCGACCGTTGAGCGCGCTGACGTGGAAGCCCTGACCCACTGGCTGGACTGGGCCTTCAACGAGGCCAAGGCAGCTCTGCCGGCCTGATGACTGAATCCACGGGGAGAGGCCATGCCGCTCCCCGTTCGTTCAGTCCTGTCGCCGCCCGGTCATCCGCCTCCTTTAAGGTGGGGCCATGCGGGCAGGCATATTCCTGACATTTCGCAGCTTTCCCGCAAGCGGGGAAGCCCTCACGCCGGCAGGTCGCCCGAAGGCGCGCCGGTTCGCGTCACCTCAACATGACGGAGCCCACCATGGCACCCCGCGTTCTGATTTCCGACAAGCTGTCCGCCGCCGCCGTCCAGATCTTCAAGGATCGTGGCATCGAGGTCGATTTCCAGCCGGACCTTGGCAAGGACAAGGACAAGCTGGCGGAGATCATCGGCAATTATGATGGCCTTGCCATCCGCTCGGCCACCAAGGTCACCCCGAAGATTCTGGAAAACGCCAACCGGCTGAAGGTCGTCGGCCGCGCCGGTATCGGTGTGGACAATGTCGATCTGCCGGCGGCCTCCGCCAAGGGCGTGATCGTGATGAACACGCCGTTCGGCAACTCAATCACCACGGCGGAGCACGCCATTGCGATGATGTTCGCTCTGGCCCGCGAAATTCCCGCCGCCGATGCCTCAACCCAGGCCGGCAAGTGGGAGAAGAACCGCTTCATGGGTGTGGAGCTGACGGGCAAGACCTTCGGCATCATCGGCTGCGGCAATATCGGCTCCATCGTGGCCGAGCGTGGCGTGGGCCTGCGCATGAAGGTGATTGCGTTCGATCCCTTCCTCTCGGCCGAGCGCGCGCTGGATCTGGGCGTGGAGAAGGTGGAGCTGGAAGACCTGCTCGCCCGTGCCGACTTCATCACCCTGCACACCCCGCTCACCGACAAGACCCGCAACATCCTTTCGGCCGAGAACCTCGCCAAGACCAAGAAGGGCGTGCGCATCATCAACTGCGCCCGTGGCGGCCTGGTGGATGAGGAAGCCCTGCGTGCGGCGCTTGATTCCGGCCATGTGGCAGGCGCGGCCTTTGACGTGTTCACGGTGGAGCCGGCGGAAACCAACCCGCTGTTCGGCCATCCCAATGTCGTCTGCACCCCGCATCTGGGCGCTGCCACCACCGAGGCGCAGGAGAATGTGGCCCTGCAGGTGGCCGAGCAGATGAGCGATTACCTGCTCACCGGCGCCATCTCCAATGCGGTCAACTTCCCCTCCATCACGGCGGAGGAAGCCCCCAAGCTGAAGCCCTTCATCGAGCTGGCGGAAAAGCTCGGCTCCTTCGCGGGCCAGCTGACCGATACCGACATCAAGACCGTGCGCATCACCTATGAGGGCAGTGTTGCCAATCTGAAGGTGAAGGCACTGACTTCCTCGGCGGTTGCCGGCCTGCTGCGCCCCGCGCTTCAGGACATCAATGTCGTCTCCGCGCCTTCAGTGGCGAAGGAGCGCGGCATTGTGGTGGAGGAAACCACCCGCGCCGCCGCTGGCGATTATGACAACCTCATCACCATCACGGTGGTGACGGACAAGTTCGAGCGTTCGGTCACCGGCACGGTGTTTGCCGATGGCCATCCGCGCATGGTGAACATCAAGGGCATCAAGGTGGATGCCGAGTTCGCCCCGCGCATGATCTATGTCACCAATGAGGACAAGCCGGGCTTCATTGGCCGCTTCGCGAGCCTGCTGGGCGAGGCAGGCGTGAACATCGCCACCTTCTCGCTGGGGCGCCACAATGAGGGCGGCGAGGCGATCGCGCTGGTATCCGTCGACGGGCTCGTGCCTGCCGAGGTGCTGCAGAAGATCCAGGCCCTGCCGCATGTGAAGCAGGCCAAGCTGGTCGAGTTCTGAAGATGTGATGGCCGGGCGGCGCGCATGGGCGCTGCCGCCTGGAACTGAAAGCAGATGGCCCGTGTCCCTGATCAGGGACACGGGCCATTTTCATGTGCGGCCGGGGCTGGGTGTGTTGATCTCTCAGGCTGCCGATCGCTCAGGCCAAGGGGGCGCCGGTGCCCGTGGGCGGCTTGCCGCCGGAGCGTGTGGCGAGGAAAATCCCGCAGATCACTAGCGCGTATCCGGCAAAGTGATACCAGGCCAGCTCCTCGCCCAGAAAGATGATGGCCAGCGCTGTTCCGAACACCGGCATGAGGTGCAGGAAGGGCGCGGAGCGGTTCGCTCCCACCAGTTCCACCGCCCGGTTGAAGGACAGATAGGCGAGCAGGGATGGCGCGACCATCACATAGGCGAGGGTGAGTATTGTGGGTGCATCGAAATGCACCTTTCCGCCATTCAGCAGCTCATACAGGGCGATGGGCGTGAGCAATACCGCACCGATGGCCATGATGGTGGCCAGAAAGGAGAGCGGGCCAAGCTGGGGGCGTTTGCGCAGCATGGTCGTGTAGAAAGCATAGATCATCAGCGCCACCAGAATCCACATGTCGCCGATATTGGGCGTGAGATGGAGCAGCGTATCCATGCTCCCCTGACTGATGATGACCACCACCCCGGACAGGGAGGTGAGGATGCCGGCGATCTGTCCCGGGGACAGCCGGTCCCGAAACAGCAGGAAGCTCCACAGGCCGACCAGAAGCGGCGCCGTGGATTGCAGCAGCAGGCCATTCACCGCCTGGGTATATTGCAGGCCATGATAGCTCATGGCGTTGAAGCTGGAGATGCCGGTCGCGGCCAGCAGCACGAGCATCCAGAACGAACGGCGGATGAGGGGCAGGTCGCGCTGGATCTGGCCCCAGGCAAAGGGCAGGATGATCGCGGTTGCGCCGATCCAGCGCATGGCTGCCAGCGTCACGGGGGGGACATGCCCGGCAATATAGCGGCCCAGAACCATATTTCCGGCCCAGAGCAGGGCTGTCAGGGTGAGCAGAAGATAGGGGGCATTGAACAATCCCTGCATGGGGCGGTTTGCAGGTGGAGCAGACATGCTTTCTCCATGAATGACGCTCCCGGAAGGGAGAGCCACCGGAACCGGCCCAACAGCCGGCGGGCAGAAGTGGGTTGGATGTGAAAGCGTTTCCGGCGCAAGCCCGAAGATCGCCATCACCGGGCAAGGTTGGGCGATAATGCCGTCTTGGTGGAGATATTCAACCATCTCCCAAGGTAAGGAACGATCAGAAGGAATGATCGGAAAGGAGGGGGAGCATGAAGGGCCATGGGGCAGGTGCGCGCATGGGACAAGTGCGCGCCCGTCGCTGGAACCGCCCCTCTTGCGCGCCCGTCGCTTTTGCGATGGGCATGCGCCGTGCGGCAAGCCGGCCATCCTGAAAAAAGCCGGCGCTCCTGAAAAAGGGAAAGCGGCAGTCTGGCCGCCGCTTTCCGGTGTCACGGGTACTGTTTGCGGAAGCGGTCAGGCCGCTTTCTGGCTCTGCCTGTCGACGATGGAAACGATGTCCGCCATGATCCGGTTCAGCTCGAAATTCTTCGGCGTATAGACCGCCGCGACTCCGAAGCTGAGCAAGGCGGTTTCATCTTCCGCCGGAATGATGCCACCAACCACCACCGGCACATCATCCAGCCCTTCCTGCCGCATCCGCTCCATCACATCGCGCACCAGCGGCACATGCGAGCCGGAGAGGATGGACAGGCCCACCACATGCACGCTTTCTTCCAGCGCGGCATTCACGATCTCGGCGGGCGTCAGGCGGATGCCTTCATACACCACCTCCATGCCGCAATCGCGGGCGCGCACGGCAATCTGCTCGGCGCCATTGGAGTGGCCATCCAGCCCCGGCTTGCCCACCAGGAACTTGATGCGGCGGCCAATGCGGGCGGAGACATCATCCACCGCCCGGCGCACATCATCGAGCCCCTGCGTATCTATGCGCGCCGCCCGGCCGACCCCGGTGGGGGCGCGATACTCGCCGAAAATGGCACGCAGGCAGGTGCCCCATTCGCCGGTGGTGACGCCAACCTTGGCGCAGGCGATGGAAGGCTCCATGATGTTGCGGCCTTCCTGCGCCGCGCTTTTCAGCTCGGCCAGCGCCTTCTCCACGGCGGTGTTGTCGCGCGCCTCGCGCCAGGCCTGAAGGCGGGCGACCTGCTCGGCCTCCACCCCTTCCGGCACGGTGAGAATCGCGCCTTCCCCGGTGGTGAGCGGGGAGGGCTCGGTCTCGGTCCAGCGGTTCACGCCAACCACCACCTGATCGCCCTGCTCGATGGCCTCCAGGCGGCGGGTGTTGGATTCCACCAGCGCCTGCTTCATGTAGGAGTTTTCAATGGCGGCAACCGCCCCGCCCATGCCCTCGATGCGGGCAAGCTCGGCGCGCGCCTCTTCCTTCAGCTCTTCCACCTTCTGGTTGATGACGGTGGAGCCATCGAAGATGTCGCCATATTCCAGCAGGTCGGTTTCATAGGCCAGCACCTGCTGCATGCGCAGCGACCATTGCTGGTCGAACGAGCGCGGCAGGCCCAGCGCCTCGTTCCATGCCGGAAGCTGCACGGCGCGCGCGCGCGCCTTCTTGGAAAGGGTCACCGCCAGCGCCTCGATGAGAATGCGGTAGACATTGTTTTCCGGCTGCTGCTCGGTCAGCCCCAGCGAGTTCACCTGCACGCCATAGCGGAACAGCTTCTGCTTGGGGTCAGTCACGCCATAGCGGTTGACGCAGATCTCGTCCCACAGATCCACGAAGGCGCGCATCTTGCACATCTCGGTGATGAAGCGCATGCCCGCATTCACGAAGAAGGAGATGCGGCCGACAACCTCGCCGAAAATGGGGCCTTCCGCCTCGCCCGAGGCCTTCACCGTATCGAGGATGGCAATGGCATCGGCCAGCGCGAAGGCCAGTTCCTGCACCGGCGTCGCGCCGGCTTCCTGCAGATGGTAGGAGCACACATTCATCGGGTTCCAGCGCGGCAGATGCTGCGTGGTGAAGATGATGGTGTCCTTCGTCAGCCGCATGGAGGGCGCGGGCGGGAACACATAGGTGCCGCGCGAGAGATATTCCTTGATGATGTCGTTCTGCGTGGTGCCCTGAAGCCGCGTGCGGTCCGCCCCCTGCTCATCCGCCACCGCGATATAGAGCGAGAGCAGCCATGCCGCGCAGGCATTGATGGTCATGGAGGTGTTCATCTCGGCCAGCGGAATGCCGTCGAACAGGGTGCGCATGTCACCCAGATGCGAGATCGGCACACCCACCTTGCCCACTTCGCCGCGGGCGAGGGGATGGTCGCTGTCATAGCCGGTCTGGGTCGGCAGATCGAAGGCGACCGAGAGGCCCGTCTGACCCTTGGCGAGGTTTGAACGGTAAAGCTTGTTGGATTCCGCTGCCGTGGAATGGCCGGCATAGGTGCGGAAGAGCCAGGGTTTGTCGCGGACGACCATTCGTCTGCCCCCATTATCCATTGGTTGTTGCAAGCCGCCTCTGCCCTTGCATGCATTTTGTCTGCATGTGTCCGGGGAGAGGGACCACCTCCCAGCGCGATTCCGGAGAACCGAGCCAGCTTATTGTGCGCTGCAATGCGGCGGGCGTCGATGGAAAAATTCCAGATCGCCCGCCGCCGCATCTCGTGTCGGGGCAGAAGGTCGCGGCCGGGCGTCAGGCCTTGCGGTTCACCAGCGAGATGACGAACAGCAGGATGATGGCGCCAATGGTGGCGCAGATGATGCGCCCGATCAGCCCGCCAACCACGAAGACATTGCCGAAAAGGAAGCCGCCAATCAGTGCGCCAACCACGCCAACGGCAACGTTTCCAACGATTCCGAAGCCGGAGCCCCGGAAAATCTGGCCCGCGAGAAAGCCCGCGACCACACCGACGATGAGGGTCCAGATAAGTGCCATCAGGCTGCATTCCCTTGTGACGCTCAAGAGGCCGTTCGCCCCTTCCCTCACACTTTAATGCCCCCGGGCCGCTCCGTGAACCGGATTGTCAGCCCCCCGTCTAAGCCAAAAGAGGGACGTGGAGGAGCGCAAAGCCCCTATTGCCGAGCCGATCATCTCTGATACGCTGCATTGCGATAACATTTCAAAAAAGAACCACAGGGTTCACGCTAGGAAGAGGACGAAGCGCTATGGGCCAGAATGCCGCGAAGGATACGACCGAGGGCCAGCTTAAAGATCTGTACGAGATGGGCGAGATTCCCCCGCTCGGCCATGTGCCCTCGAAAATGTATGCCTGGGCCATCCGCCGTGAGCGTCACGGCCCGCCCGAGCAGTCCTTCCAGCTCGAAGTGGTGCCCACCTGGGAGCTGGGTGAGCATGACGTGCTGGTGTTCGTGATGGCCGCGGGCGTCAACTATAACGGCATCTGGGCCGGCCTAGGCGAGCCGATCTCCGTCTTCGACGTGCACAAGGTGCCCTACCATATCGCGGGTTCCGATGCCTCCGGCATCGTGTGGGCTGTCGGCTCCAAGGTGAAGCGCTGGAAGGTGGGCGACGAGGTCGTCGTTCACTGTAACCAGGACGATGGCGACGACGAGGAATGCAATGGCGGCGATCCGATGTTCTCGCCCTCCCAGCGCATCTGGGGCTATGAGACGCCGGATGGTTCCTTCGCCCAGTTCTGCCGCGTGCAGGCCCGCCAGCTCATGCCGCGTCCCCGGCACCTGACCTGGGAGGAAAGCGCCTGCTACACGCTGACCATGGCCACCGCCTACCGCATGCTCTTCGGCCATGCGCCGCACACCGTGAAGCCGGGTGACTATGTGCTGGTCTGGGGGGCCTCTGGCGGTCTTGGCGTGTTCGGCGTCCAGCTCGCCGCGGCTTCGGGCGCGCATGTCATCGGCGTCATCTCGGATGAGACCAAGCGCGATTATGTGCTGGGGCTCGGCGCCAAGGGCGTCATCAACCGCCGGGATTTCAACTGCTGGGGCCAGCTGCCCAAGGTCAATTCGCCTGAATATGCCGAATGGCTGAAGGAAGCGCGCAAGTTCGGCAAGGCGATCTGGGACATCACCGGCAAGCGCGATGTGGACATCGTGTTCGAGCATCCCGGCGAGAGCACCTTCCCGGTGTCCACCCTTGTGGGCAAGCGCGGTGGCATGATCGTGTTCTGCGCCGGCACCACCGGCTTCAACATCACCTTCGATGCCCGCTATGTGTGGATGCGCCAGAAGCGCATTCAGGGCTCGCATTTCGCCCATCTCAAGCAGGCCTCCGCCGCCAACCAGTTCATCATTGACCGGCGCGTGGACCCGTGCATGTCCGAGGTGTTCTCGTGGGAGCGCATTCCCGAGGCGCATGGCAAGATGCTGGCGAACCAGCATGCGCCGGGCAATATGGCGGTTCTGGTGAATGCCCCGCGCCCCGGCCTGCGGACCTTTGATGATGTGATCGAGGCCTGCGCCGAGCGCTGATCCGGCGGTCCGGAGCGGGCGCCTGTTCCGCTCTGGCTGTGCGACATGAAGAAACCCTCTTCCCGCATGGGGAGAGGGTTTCTTGTTGGGCCATGCCTGTGTCTGGCGCTGCAACGGGCCTGACATGAAAAGACCCGGCACCTGGCCGGGTCTTTTCATGTCCGCATTATTGGGGCGCGTTGTGCTCCGCCTGATGCAGGCTCAGCCTTCTTCGCTGCCCGTGTCCGTTTCCACGATCTCGATGCCAAACCCGTCAAGGCCGACATAGGTGCGCGGGGTGGAGGAGAGCAGGCGGATGGAGGAGATGCCGAGATCCCGCAGGATCTGTGCGCCCAGACCAATTTCACGCCAGTCCCGGTCGCGTTCGGCGGCGCTGCTTTCCGGCTGGCCCATGGAAGTGGCGGGCACGCCTGCCGTGCCATCGCGCAGATAGATGAGGACGCCGCGGCCTTCCGCATCAATGCGCTCCAGTGCGCTGGCAATGGTCTTGCCACCGGTGAAAGCGTCCTCGATCGGGTCCGCGCGATGGAGGCGCACGAGAATGTTGCGGCCATCACCAATGCGGCCCTTCACCAGCGCAAGATGGTTCACCGGGTCGAAGGGGGTGGTGTAGGAATAGCCCTGCAGCTCACCGATGGCTGTCGCTACGGGGAATTCCGCCGCACGCACCACCAGCTTTTCACGCGCCTGACGATAGGAGATGAGATCGGCCACCGAAATACGCAGCAGGCCATGCTTTTCCGCAAAGGCTGCAACCTGCGGGCCGCGCTGCACGGTGCCATCATCATTCACCAGCTCGGAAATGACCCCGACGGGGGGCACATTGGCCAGCCGGCACAGATCCACCGCCGCCTCGGTATGGCCCGAGCGCATGAGCACGCCGCCTTCCCGGGCGATGAGGGGGAAGATATGGCCGGGGCGCACGAAATCAGCGGCGCCCATGTTCGGGTTGGCCAAGGCGCGCACGGTATTGGTGCGCTCCTCGGCGGAAATGCCGGTGGTGGTGCCGTGGCGCACATCGATGGAAATGGTGAAGGCCGTGCTCAGGGGCGCATCATTCACCGAGACCATCGGGTCCAGCCGCAGCCGGCGCGCCTCGGAAGGCGGCAGGGGCGTGCAGACGATGCCGGAGGTGTTGCGGATGATGAAGGCCATCTTCTCTGGTGTCGCCAGAGATGCGGCCATGATGAGGTCGCCCTCATTCTCGCGGTCATCATCGTCCGTCACCACAACGATTTCGCCACGGGCAAAGGCTTCGACAGCCGCTTCAACACGGTCCTGAATGGAGTTTTCGGTCACGCTGGAACCTCGGGCAGGAGATGGGGCCAGGCCGAGAAAGTCATTCGGCGTCACATCGTGACCCGTAACCTCGGCGATCCGCTCGGCGGTTTCGCGGGAAATCCAGGCGCGTTCGTCATTGCACAGGGCTGTGATGCTGGCCGGGGAAAGGCCCACCTGCCGTGCAAAGGCGCTTCGAGTTGTTCCTGTGGCTTTCAGCCATTCCGCGAGCTTCATGGCAGGATCATAGCAGCATCGTTTTCAGTGACAATGAAAAAGAGAATTTTTCAGCATCACTGAAAACCAGTGTCGCGGGCCGCCCTCCGCCCCGGGGGGTGCCCCGGCTCCTGCTCCAGTTTCTGCCCGTGCGGGGGGGGGTCAGTTCCAGGTGGAAACGCCGGAAACCCGGATGCAGATCCTGTCTGCCTGTGCAAGCGTGCCCTGCGGCGCGAAAACATAGGTCTTCATGGTCTGGTTGCCGCCAATGGCCAGCGCGCCATCCTGCGTATGGGTGGAGAAGGTGAAGGCCGGCTGCCCCTTCGCCTCGCCCAGAACCTCGATGGAGAGCGCGGCCATCTTGCCGGAACCGTTGAGGGCCGAGGCCGAGAAGTTGAGAACCGGCGCATTGGTGACGATTTCCTGCCCCTCCTGCAGCGTGAAATTGTTCACGCTCATGCCCTCAAAGGCAAAGGAGAGCGCATTCAGCCCATCCTGTGTGAGGGGGGTGCAGAACCATGTGCCGAAGGGCTGGGCGGCGGGCGTGTTCTGGGCGGCGGCGGAGGTGATCCCCGCCAGACCAAGGCAGAACAGGGCGGCGGCTGTGGCTGGTCCCCGGAAATTCATCGTCATCGCTCCTTGGCCGAGATCGGCGCATCTGCCGGGCGGCGCTGTTCCGGCCCTTGCAGATCACACTGCCTGAGATAGCTGATTCGTCCCGCCTCAGTCCGCGAAGGGCCAGTGCGGGGTTTCTCCCACCTGTCCGCGATGGCGCAGCAGGTGATCTGCCAGCACACACCACATCATCGCCTCGCCCACGGGCACGGCGCGGATGCCGACACAGGGGTCATGCCGCCCCTTGGTGAAGAGTTCGGTTTCCTCGCCCTTGCGGTCCACGGTCTGGCGCGGTGTGAGGATGGAGGAGGTGGGCTTGACCGCGAACCGGGCGACAATCGGCGCGCCGGTGGAAATGCCCCCGAGAATGCCGCCGGCATGGTTGGCGAGAAAATGCGGGTGGCCCTCATTGCCGCGGCGCATTTCATCGGCATTGGCCTCACCGGTGAGACGGGCGGCCCGGAAGCCGTCGCCGATCTCCACGCCCTTCACGGCATTGATGCCCATGAGCGCGCCGGCAAGGTCCGCATCCAGCTTGCCATAAAGGGGTGCGCCAAGACCGGGGGGCACGCCCTCCGCCACCAGCTCGATCACCGCCCCGATGGAGGAGCCGGCCTTGCGGATGCCGTCGAGATATTCGGTCCACACAGGGACCGTGCACGGGTCGGGGCAGAAGAAGGGATTGTTGTTCACCTCATCCCAGTCCCAGCGGGCACGGTTGATCTCGATATCGCCAATCTGCACCAGCGCGCCACGCACGGTGACGCCGGGCAGAACCTTGGCCGCAATGGCCCCGGCCGCCACACGGGTTGCGGTTTCGCGCGCGGAGGAGCGACCGCCGCCGCGATGGTCGCGGATGCCATATTTGATGTCATAGGTGAAATCGGCATGGCCGGGACGATAGGCCCCCGCTATGGCGGCATAGTCCTTCGAGCGCTGGTCCACATTCTCGATCAGCAGGGCAATGGGTGTGCCGGTGGTGACGAGGCCGCCCTCCGGATGTTCCATCACGCCGGACAGCACCTTCACCTCATCCGGCTCGCGGCGCTGGGTGGTGAAGCGTGACTGGCCGGGGCGGCGGCGGTCCAGCGCGGCCTGCACCTCTTCCAGTGTGAAGCGCAGTTGTGGCGGGCAGCCATCCACCACGCAGCCAATGGCCGTGCCATGGCTCTCGCCAAAGGTGGTGACGCGGAAAAGATGGCCGAAACTGTTGAATGACATATCGAGACCTGCCTTGCTGCTCCTGCTGAATAGACGAGCTTGGGCAGAATGGGAATGTCTGGCGTGGAAAGCCGCGAACTGTGCACGGCTCCCATGCCATCAATCCCGTCGCCGGGCAGGGCGGGGCTGTGTTATGAGAGCTGGCAGGAGCATTCGTTTTTCCCATGCCTTTTCTTGAAATCCTCATTGTTCTGGTGCTGGTGCTGCTGAACGCGGTTCTCGCGGCGGCGGAGCTTTCCATCGTCTCCTCCCGCCCCGCGCGGCTGCGGTCCATGGCCGCCAAGGGACGATCCGGCGCGCAGACCGCACTGGCGCTGGCCGCGGAGCCGGGCCGGTTTCTGTCCACCGTGCAGGCCGGCATCACGCTCATCGGCATTCTGGCGGGTGCCTTTTCCGGCGCCAGCCTTGGCGCCCAGCTCAGCACGCTGCTGCGCGAGATTGGCGTGCCTTCGGGCATGGCCGGGCCGCTGGGCTATATCGCGGTGGTGGCGGCCATCACTTATGTTTCCCTTGTGATCGGCGAGCTGATTCCAAAGCGCCTGGCCTTGCGCAATCCCGAGCCGCTGGCCTGCATGCTGGCTCCGCTCATGGTGGCGCTCTCGCGCATCTCCGCGCCCATGGTGTGGCTGCTGGATGCCTCCACCCGCACGGTGCTGCGCCTGCTGGGGGTGCGGGAAGACAACAGCGATGCGGTGACCGATGAGGAAATCCGCGCCATGATCACCGATGCGGAAAGCGCCGGGGTGATCCGCCCGGATGAGCGGCGGATGATTTCCGGCGTGATGCGTCTGGCGGACCGGCCGGTCGAGGCGATCATGACCCCGCGCACGGAAGTGGAGTGGGTGGATATTACACAGGGGCCGGAAAAGGCCCGCGCCCAGCTTCTGGCCTCTCCCCATTCGCGCCTGCCGGCCTGCGAGGGCTCATCGCAGGAGGCGATCGGCGTCATTCAGGCCAAGCGCGTTCTGGATGCCTGGCTGCGCGGTGAAAACCCGGACCCGCGGGACCATGTGCAGAATGCGCCCTATCTGGTGGAAACCCTTGGCGCGCTGGATGCCATGCGCATTCTGCGCAGCGCCGAGGTGCCCATGGGCATTGTGGTGGACGAGTATGGAGACATGGCCGGCGTTGTCACCGGCTATGACCTGCTTCTCGCCATCACCGGCACCATGCATGAGGATGCGCTGGCCCATGAGCATGATCCCGCCTCTCCCCGTCAGGAGGGCGCGGTGGAGGGCGAGCGCTATGTGGTGCGCCGGCAGGATGGCAGCTATCTGGTAGCGGGCGATGCCCCCATGGATGAGCTGCGCGAGCTGCTGCGGGTCGATTTTCCCGAGGATGAGCATTTCCACACCGTGGCCGGCTTTGCCCTGGCGCGGCTGAAGTCGATGCCGCAGGAGGGGGATGTCTTCACGGATTCGGGCTGGCGCTTTGAAATCGTCGATATGGATGGCCGGCGTATAGACAAGCTGCTGGTCTCCCGCTCCGTCACGCCGCGCCGGCAGAATGTGCGGCGCAGGGCTTGAGGCAGGGCCATGGCAGGGGACATGTGCGGGCCTGATCCAGAAACGGATCAGACCGCGCGCAATGGCTTTTCCAGCACGGCCAGCACGCGCGGCAGTTCATGGCCGCGCTTGAGGATGAGGCCGGTCTGCGAGACGACAGCATAGGCCCCCTGCTTGCGGGCCAGACGCGGGTCTTTCTCGATGCGATAGATGGGCACATCCGCCGTGCGGCGAAAGATGGAGAAGATGGCCTTCTCGCGGGTGAAGTCGATGGCGTAGTCCCGCCACTCCCCGGCCGCCACCATGCGCCCGTACAGGCCCAGAATGCGGTCCAGCTCCTGCCGGTTGAAGGTCACCTGTGCGGGCGGTGTTGCGGGCTGGGCCGGGCGATGCGCCAGGCTGGCGCTCCCCGCGGCATGCGGCAGGGGGGACAGATGAACGGGGGGATCGTCTGCCATGGTGCCTCCTCAAGGTGGCAAGGGGCCAGCCCTGTTTTCCGGGCCTGTCTTCAGGTCCGGGTGGTGCGGGCGGGCATCCGGCCATGATTGCCCCGGCCGCGAGGGCTTGCAAGGCGCTTGTGCCGGTGGGCGGGAGGTAAGATCACGCCAATGTTAGGGGCAGACACAGTCTCGCCCTGATTTGGTCAATAGGCCGCCCATTGCGAACGGCATCTTCACAACCATAGCAGGGCCGGTTCGTGAGGCGCTTCGGTCTATCCCAGCCCCCCCAAGCCCCCCGTGGTGCTTCCGGGCCGGTCTCTGCTGGTCTGAATCTGGATCTTTTGGTCCGTTCAGAAAGAAGATGTTTCTGCATCTTTCCCCGGAACGGGTTACGGTCAGTCTTCCTGACCGAGCCCGTTCCGGTGGTTTTTTCCTTCGCAGCTTCCTATTTGCTTCCCGTCCGCACAATGCATGAGCGCGCTTCAGCGGACGCTGATAGTGGCCTCTGGCAGATTTGCGCGCCGCATCTTTTCCGGCAGGGGCAGGGAGGTTGCGCCCAGTATGGGGGCCGGAGCCTTCACGTCGCCCGACTGAACCAGCACGACCACCATGTCGGCGCCATCATGCTTGAGATTGGCGAGAGGGAACAGAAGCGGCCCGGCCTTGCCGTCCCAATCTGCCGCCTTGATCCATCCCCGGACCACATTGCCATATCTGAGGGTCTGGCCGTTATTGTCGCCCCCCTCGACCCGAACCTCGCGCAGATAGCTGACGGGGCAGATCCAGATCTCGACCGTATCCGTCTCCAGTTTTGTGTCCGGCAGGGTCAGCTCGATGCTTTCATCCAGCAGGCGGGCGGAGAGGGGAACCGAGAGGGCCGAAGGGTGCGGTGGCAGATACGCCATATTGTCCAGCAGGGTCTTGTCACTCGTGCCTTTCACATCATGCACGCCATTGACCATGAACTGGGGGGTGAAAATGCTGCGCTTGCCGCTGCGGTCGGCATAACGCCTTTGTCGCGCCGTATGCTCACCCAGCGCCAGCGTGTCTCTCCAGCCGGTATAGTTCCAGTAATCCACCGGCAGGGTGAGGGCGATGATGCCGGGCTGCCTGGAAAGGTGGATCAGCGCTTCATCCGCCTGGGGGCAGGTGGCGCAGGCCTGGCTGGTGAACAGCTCGATGACGGTGGTGGTTTTTTCCTGCGCCATGGCAGGCGCGCCGGGCGCGTATAAAAGCGCAAGGGCAAGCGAGAAGATGATGTTGCGCAGGATCATGCTCGCAGCGACCATTTTGTAAGGATCATGTCATTCCATGAAACCGCAATATCGGAGGAGGTGATCTGGCACCAGTCACAATAGGGTGTGCCCGGTCACAATCCGGTGTGCTGATGTCATTCATGTCACGCCATGACATGATGACGCCGGCCTGCTGGTGAAAGCAGGCCGGCGTCATGTTCTGGGCGAGATGCCAGATCAGGCGTTCAGCGAACGCAGCACGTAGGGCAGGATGCCGCCATTGCGGAAGTAGTCCAGCTCATCGAGCGTATCGATGCGGCAGATCAGTTCCACATTCTTGACGGTGCCGTCAGCGAACTTGATCTCGGCCGTCAGGAACTGGCGGGGCTTCAGGTCGCCCTCGATGCCCTTGATGGTGACCTGTTCGTCACCCTTCAGGCCCAGCGTCTGCCAGCTCTCGCCTTCCTTGAACACCAGCGGGACAATGCCCATGCCGACCAGGTTCGAGCGGTGGATACGCTCGAAGGACTGGGAGACAACCGCGCGCACGCCGAGCAGGTTGGTGCCCTTGGCCGCCCAGTCACGCGAGGAGCCGGTGCCATATTCCTTGCCGGCGAAGACCACCAGCGGAACGCCCTCTGCCTTGTAGGTCATGGCGGCGTCGTAGATGGCTTCCTGCTTGCCGTCCGGATAGTGCACGGTCACGCCGCCTTCCACGCCCGGAACCATCTGGTTCTTGATGCGGATATTGGCGAAGGTGCCGCGCATCATCACTTCGTGATTGCCGCGGCGGGTGCCGTACTGGTTGAAGTTGACCGGATCGACACCGTTCTCGATCAGATACTTGCCCGCGGGCGAGTCCTTCTTGATGGAGCCGGCCGGGGAGATGTGGTCGGTGGTGATGGAGTCGAGGAACAGGCCGAGAATGCGGGCGTTCTCGATATCCTTCACCGGAGCCGGGGTCTTGCCCATGCCCACGAAATAGGGCGGGTTGCGGACATAGGTGGACTTGTCGTCCCACGCATAGGTCTGGCCCGACGGCACGGTGATGGCCTGCCAGTGCTCGTCACCCTTGAACACGTCGGAGTACTTCTCCGTGAACATCTTCTTGGTGACGTTCTCGCGGATATACTGGGCCACTTCCTTGTTGGAGGGCCAGATGTCCTTGAGATAGACCGGCTTGCCTTCGCTGTCGGTGCCGAGCGGCTCGGTGGTGAGGTCGATCTGCAGCGAACCGGCAATGGCATAGGCGACAACCAGCGGCGGGGAAGCGAGATAGTTCGCCTTCACGTCCGGGTTCACGCGGCCTTCGAAGTTGCGGTTGCCGGAGATGACGGCGCCCGCTACGAGGTCATTCTTGTTGATGGCCTCGGAGATGGCCTCCGGCAGCGGGCCGGAGTTGCCGATGCAGGTGGTGCAGCCGAAGCCGACCAGGTTGAAGCCCAGCTTGTCGAGGTCGGTCTGGAGGCCGGAGGACGCCAGATAGCCTTCCACGACCTGCGATCCGGGCGCCAGGGAGGTCTTGACCCACGGCTTGGAGGTCAGGCCCTTCTTCACGGCATTGCGCGCCAGCAGGCCGGCGGCGATCAGCACGGAGGGATTGGAGGTGTTGGTGCAGGAGGTGATGGCGGCGATCACCACGTCACCATGGCCGAGCGTGTGGTCGGTGCCGGCGACAGGCACGCGCTTCTCGACTTCACCAGCCTTCTTGAACTCGCCTTCCAGCGCGGAGATGAAGCCGGCCTTGGTGTCGGCCAGCAGCACGCGGTCCTGCGGGCGCTTGGGGCCGGCGAGAGAGGGCTGCACCGAGCCGATGTCCAGCTCAAGCGTATCGGTGAAGACCGGGTCCGGGGTTTCCTTGGTGCGCCACATGCCCTGGGCCTTGGAATACGCTTCCACGAGCTTGACGCGGGCATCCGTGCGGCCGGTCTCGTCGAGATAGGCGATGGTCTCGCTGTCGACCGGGAAGAAGCCGCAGGTCGCGCCATATTCCGGGGCCATGTTGGCGATGGTCGCGCGGTCGGCGAGGGAGAGGTGCTCAAGGCCGGGGCCGTAGAATTCCACGAACTTGCCGACCACGCCCTTCTTGCGGAGCATCTGGGTGACGGTGAGCACGAGATCGGTGGCGGTGATGCCTTCCTTCAGCTCGCCATCCAGCTTGAAGCCGATGACTTCGGGAATGAGCATGGAGATCGGCTGGCCAAGCATGGCGGCCTCGGCCTCGATGCCGCCCACGCCCCAGCCCAGAACGCCAAGGCCATTGACCATGGTGGTGTGGGAGTCGGTGCCGACCAGCGTGTCGGGATAGGCAACCTCAACTTCCTTGCCGTTCAGGTTTTCCTTGCGGGTCCATACGGTCTGGGCGAGATATTCGAGGTTCACCTGGTGGCAGATGCCGGTGCCGGGGGGGACGACGCGGAAATTGTCGAACGCGCTCTGGCCCCATTTGAGGAAGCGGTAACGCTCCTGATTCTGCTTGTACTCTTCCTCGACATTGCGGCCGAGGGCGGTGTTGGAGCCGAAGAAGTTCACGATCACCGAGTGGTCGATGACGAGATCCACGGGAACCAGCGGGTTGATCTTGGAGGGTTCGCCACCCATGGCCACCATGGCGTCGCGCATCGCGGCCAGATCCACCACGGCGGGCACGCCGGTAAAGTCCTGCATCAGCACGCGGGCGGGGCGATAGGCGATCTCGCGGCCGGCCTTGCCCTTGTCGTTGAGCCATTCGGCGACAGAAATGACGTCCTGCTTGGTGACGGTGCGGCCATCTTCATAGCGCAGCAGGTTTTCCAGCAGCACCTTCATCGAGAACGGCAGGCGGGAAACGCCTTCCAACCCGTTCTTTTCCGCAGCCTCAAGGTTGTAATAAACGTATTCCTGGCCATCCACCTGAAGGGTGGTACGGCACTTGAAGCTGTCAAGTGAAGTCACGGCGTTCTCTCCGGTTCAGTGAACGACTGGCGCCAGGACCTGAGGTGCGGGAGAAATACCCCCCACCTTGGTCGGTGCGGTTGGGCCGCTTTATAGAGCCATTTCAAGTCGCGGTCATGCGATAAGACAGCAAAAGATGCAAATGCAACGAAAGCAGTACGGATGAGCCCTCTACACATAACGGCGCTTCATGGCGAGGGGTTGAGTTGCCGAAGAGGCTTCAAGCTCTTGTTTGAACACCTCAATTTTGAGGCCCGTCCGGGCCGCGCCCTGCTCGTTCTGGGGCCGAACGGGGCCGGAAAGTCCTCGTTGCTGCGCATTATTTCCGGTTATCTTTCGCCCACCAGCGGGCGGATCCGGCTGGATGGCGGGGATGAGGAGCGGCTTTTTCGCGAACAGATTCACTATCTCGGCCATGATGACGCGGTGAAGGGTGCGCTGCGGGTGGCGGAAAATCTGGATTTCTGGCGCAGGATTCTCGGGCCGAACGGGCTTGGCGTGGAAGAGGCGCTGGAGCAGGTGGGGTTGGGCGGGCTTGGCCGGCTGCGGGCTTCCGTGCTTTCCGCCGGGCAGAAGCGGCGTCTGGCCATTGCCCGGCTTCTGGTGTCGCGTCGCCCCATCTGGGTGCTTGATGAGCCGACCACGGCGCTGGATGTGAAGGCGCAGGCCTGGTTCGCGTCATTCGGTCGCGCCCATCTGGCCGAGGGGGGGCTGATCATCGCCGCCACCCATGCGCCGCTGGATCTTGGCGAGACCGATGAGCTGCGTCTTGGCGGCAAGTTGTGAATGTGCGCGTACAAGACTTGATATGGCCAATGGACGGGGCGACCTGCGCGCCTATAAAGGCGCGACATGAACAGGCGCACCATGAAGGATGATTCATGATCGGGGCTTTTCTTGCCGTGGTGCGGCGCGATCTGGCGCTGTCCCTCGGCGCGGGGGGCGGGGCCGGGCTTGGCGTCGTGTTCTTTCTGTGTGTCATCACGGTCGTGCCCTTCGCCGTGGGGCCCGATCTGGTGCTGCTTTCGCGAATCGGTCCGGCGATCCTGTGGATCGGGGCGCTGCTGGCCTGTCTCATCGGGCTGGAGCGGCTGTTCGCGGCGGATGTGGAGGATGGCTCGCTGGATGCGATGAGCCTGTCGGTCCTGCCGCTGGAGCTGACCGCCGCCGCCAAGGGGCTGGCCCACTGGCTGGCCACCGGCCTGCCGCTGGTGATCGCCGCCCCGGTGCTGGCGCTGATGCTCAACCTGGAGCCCGCCGCCATTGGCGCTGTCACGCTCACCTTGCTGGTGGGCACGCCTGCCGTCACCTTTCTGGGGCTGGTGGGGGCCGCTTTTGCCGGCGCTTTCCGCCGCGGCGGGCTGCTCATTGCCGTGCTGGTGATTCCCCTGACCGTTCCGGTGCTGATCTTCGCGGTTTCCGCCACCACTTCCGCTGTCACCGGCCCGGTGCCGTTCGGCACGCCCTTCCGGGTGCTGGTGGGGCTGACCCTGTTTGCGCTGGTGCTGGGGCCGGTGGCGGCCGCCGGTGCACTGCGTGTGGCGCGCGCCTGAATCGCGCCCGCCGGATCATGTCACGGGGGCCGATGGTGGATGGCTGAGTGCCGTTAGGGCAGTGTGCACCGCCGAAAGCCCCGACAAAACGGGCAGGCGGGCGCTTCTGTCGCACCCGCAAGCCCTGTTCATGCGCAGGAATCCGTCCCCTTACGGGGTTTTCCGTCTTCCCTCCACGCACACACCGAACTAGAACCGCTCCATGGCGTTACTTGATCTTGCCAATCCCGTCCGCTTCATGACGCTCTCCAACCGGCTGCTGCCCATTCTGGCGGTGGCGACGGTGGTGGTGCTGGCTGTCGGCTTTTTCCTGGCCTTCCGCGCCCCGGCTGATTACCAGCAGGGGGATACCGTGAAGATCATGTATATCCACGTGCCTTTCGCGTGGCTGTCCATGTTCGGCTACACGCTCATGGCCTGTTCGGCCATTGGCCTTCTGGTCTGGCGGCATCCGCTGGCCGATGTGGCGCACAAGGCAACGGCGCCGGTGGGCGCCACCTTCGCGACCCTGTGCCTGATTACCGGCGCGCTGTGGGGCCGGCCCATGTGGGGCACCTACTGGGTGTGGGATGCCCGTCTCACCTCCATGCTGGTGCTTCTGCTGCTTTATCTCGGCCTGATGGCGCTGCGCGCCGCGATCGAGGACCCGAACCGGGCCGGGCGCGCGGCCGCCGTGCTCACCCTTGTGGGCTTCATCAATGTGCCGATCGTGAAATTCTCGGTGGACTGGTGGAACACGCTGCACCAGCCCGCCTCGGTGATCCGCATGGACGGGCCGACCATCGACCCGAGCCTGCTCTGGCCGCTGCTGACCTGTGCCGTGGGCTTCAGCCTGCTGTTCATCAGCCTGCAGATGCTGGGCATGCGCACGGAAATCCTGCGGCGGCGCGTTCAGTCTCTGGAGGCGCGGGCGGCGGCGGAAGCCACGGCCTGAACCTCGCCATGATCACGGGCCATTGTCCCTTTCCTCATGCCGGATGAACGATAGACGCCCATGACCCATTTCACCTTCATCGCCGCGTCCTATGGGGTCTCCATCCTTGGCCTTGGCCTGCTGACACTCTGGCTGGTGCTGGATTATCGCGGCACCAAAAAGGTGCTGGAAGAGCTGGAGGCCCGCCGCAAGAGCCGTCGCCGGCAGGCGGCCGAGCGCACTCTGGCCACGCGGGCCGATGCGCTTGAAAAGAGCGTGTGAGGGCCGGATCATGACATCTCAAATCCCTTCCCCCGCTGCGCCCCGGCCGGCCCGCTCGCGCAGCCGCCTGTGGGTGATGGCGGTTCCTCTGGTCGTGTTTCTCGCGCTCGCCGGGCTGTTCTTCAGCCAGCTTGTCGGGGGCGGGGATCCCTCGCGCCTGCCTTCCGCCCTTGTGGGGCGTGCTGCCCCGGATGTGATCCTGCCGCCTCTTCAGGGGCTGATGGCGCATGGCCAGCCTGTTCCGGGGCTGGATGTGGCCGCGCTCAAGGGCAAGCCTGCCCTGGTGAATATCTGGGCATCCTGGTGCGCGCCCTGCCGGCAGGAGCATCCGCTGCTGATGGAGCTGGCGAAAGACCCGCGCATCACGCTCGTCGGTCTGAACTACAAGGACACGCCGGAAAATGCCCGCCGCTTCCTCGGCCAGTATGGCTTGCCCTACGCGGCCGTGGGCGTGGACCCGCGCGGGCGCGCGGCCATCGACTGGGGCGTCTATGGTGTGCCGGAAACCTTTGTGCTGGATCGTGAGGGGCGCATCGTCCACAAATTCGTGGGGCCGCTGACACCGGAAGCCGTGCAGGGCACGCTGATGCCCTTGCTCGACAAGCTGGAAGGTGCCCCGCGCGATGCCGCTGCTGTCGCTCCGGAAACGGTGCGCTGACATCCTTTCCGCCTGCCCTGGGGAGCGCTGCGGCCGCCATGCTCTTTTCCGCTGAAGAAATCGAACGCTATGCGCGCCATATCGTGCTGCATGATGTGGGCGGGCCGGGCCAGCAGAAGCTGAAGGCCGGCCGGGTTCTGGTTATTGGCGCAGGCGGGCTGGGCGCGCCGGTTCTGCTGTATCTGGCGGCGGCCGGGGTCGGGCGACTGGAGCTGGTGGAGGATGACGAGGTCTCCCTCTCCAATCTCCAGCGGCAGGTCATTCATCGCACGCAGGATATCGGCCGGGCGAAGACAGACAGCGCGCGCGATGCCGTGGCCGCCCTCAACCCGCATGTGGAGATGGTGACCCACCAGACCCGAATCACTGCCGACAATGCCATGGAACTGATCGGCAATGTGGATGTGGTGGTGGACGGATCTGACAATTTCACCACCCGCTTTCTGGTTTCCGATGCCTGCGTTCTGGCCGGCAAGCCGTTGGTGGCCGCCGCGCTGGGCACGTTTGACGCCACTGTCACCACCGTGCGCGCGCATGAGCGGGGGGCGGACGGGGGGCTGAACCCCACCTATCGCTGTCTCTTCCCCGAGCCGCCACCGCCGGGCACGGTGCCGCCCTGTTCGGAGGCCGGCATCATTGGTGCCCTGGCCGGCATTGCCGGTTCGATTGCCGCACTGGAGGCGATTCGCGTTCTGGTCGGTTTCGGCGAGGGGCTGGTCGGCCGCCTGCTGATGATCGATGCCCGCTCCATGCGCTTCGAGACGCTGAGCTATGGCTGGGACCCGGACAACCCCCTGACAGGTGAGGCGCCCACCATTCGGGATCTTTCCGCCCACCGGCAGGCGGGCGCATCGCCAGCCTGATGCGGCATGCGGCTCATCCGCAATAATGGGCGTGCAGAATGTTCAGCATGGCCAGCGCGGCGGGGTTTGAAATCGAATAATAGAGCGTGCGGTGTTCCCGCCTGAAGGTGACGATGCCTTCATCCTTCAGCTTGCCCAGATGCTGCGACATGGAGGTCTGCGGCAGGCCCGTGGCCTCGATCAGCTGGGAAACGCTCTTCTCACCTTCCGCAAGCTGGCACAGGATGCGCAGCCGGTGCGGGCTGGCAAGGCCGCCCAGAAAGGCCGCCGCCCTGCCGACATTCTTTTCGAAATCCTGAATCTCGCCCGGTTCCATCGGTTTCTCGCGGCTTGCATCCATACGCTTGACAGTTCATTAATTCATAATATAATAAATGCATGAATTAATCCCCGAACATATGCAGGTGGCATGATGAGCAAGGATTACACGAAAATAATCCGTGATATTTCTCAATATACCGCAGAAATGAAGAAAGTGGCACCCGAGACCATGAACGGTTTCTATGCCCTCGCCAAGGCGGCGACCGCGGACAATGCGCTGGACAAGAAGACCAAGGAACTGATCGCCCTCGCCATCGGTGTCACGCAGCGTTGTGATGGCTGCATCGGCTTTCATGTGAAGGCATTGCGGGATCTGGGCACAAGCCGTGAGGAGCTGTGCGATGTGCTCTCCATGTGTGTCTATATGGGTGGCGGGCCGGCGCTGATGTATGCCGCCGATGCCCTGCGCGCCTATGACCAGTTTGAGGCCTGAGGGCGCGGCCTGCCTTCCGGTGGCGGGAAGACCTGCTGCCGGAGGCTGGCGCTGACCTTCATTCCTCCTGCAAGGAGCCAGCAAGATGACGGAGTTCACACCCTGGAGCGCACTGGCCGGAGGCGCGCTCATCGGCATCGCCGCGGTTCTGCTGATGGCGCTGAATGGGCGGATTGTGGGCATGACCGGTATTCTCTCCGGTCTCATCCCGCCCCCCGCGCGCGACTGGGCATGGCGGGCCGCCTTCACCACCGGGGCCATTGCGATGCCGGCCCTTCTGGTGCGTGGATTCGGGGTGGATATCCCCTTTCAAAGCCCGACGCCCCTGGGTTGGCTGGTGATTGGCGGCCTGCTGGTGGGGCTTGGGACCGGGTTCGGTTCCGGCTGCACATCAGGGCATGGGGTGTGTGGCATGGCGCGCTTCTCGCGCCGCTCGGTGGTGGCCACGCTCACCTTCATGGCCACGACAGCGGCCACGGTCTTCATCATTCGCCATGTGGCGGGAGGTCTGTGATGGCCCGGATTCTCGCGTCCCTGATCGTCGGGCTGGTTTTTGGCGGTGGCATTGTCGTCTCCGGCATGTCGAACCCCGCCAAGATCCTGAACTTTTTCGATTTTGCCGGGAACTGGGACCCGTCTCTGGCGCTGGTGATGGGTGCGGCGCTCACCATTACCGCGATCGGCTACCGGCTGGTGCTGCGGCGCCCGGCACCTGTGCTGGACAGCTCCTTCCATCTGCCGACAAAGCGTGAGGTGGACCTGCCTTTGGTGGGAGGAGCCGCGGTGTTCGGTATTGGCTGGGGCATTGCCGGCTTCTGTCCGGGTGGTTCCATCCCGGCACTGGGGCTGGGCAAGGTGGAGGCGCTGGTTTTCGTGGGGGCGATGCTGGTGGGGCTGGCACTGGCCCGGCTCGCGCGCGGGATGATCGCTGCCCGCTGATCCTCATGCCCGGTTGTCCGCATCAGGGGTGCGGGCTGCCGGTTTTCTGGCGTCGTGCGCCAGCCAAAGGCCGGTTTCTCGTCTTTCGGCCCTGTTCCGGTCTTGCCCGGGCGCGCCCTGCATGGCACAGCCTTTTATCCATTCCGGATGCGCGCATGCCATCCATCCCGCTGAAGGCCCGCAGGAGATTGACGCATGTTTCGCACGCTCACCAGTTTCATCTCTGATATTACCGGCGAGAAGCGCGATGCGCAGGCCTTCAGCTCAAGCGATTATCGCCTCGCTGCTGCCGCACTGCTGATCCATGTGGTTTCCATTGACGGTGAGATGAGCCCGCTCGAGCGGGACAAGGTGAAGTCCATTCTGGCGACACGCTTTGATCTGGATGCGGACGCGAGCAGGGCGCTGATGCAGGAAGCGATTGTCAAGGATGCGGAAGCCGTTGATCTTTATGCCTTCACCAGTACCCTCAACCGGGCGCTGGATGAGGAGGGGCGCCGGCGCATCGTCGAGATGATGTTCGAGGTTGCCTTTGCCGATGGTGGATTGACGGAGTTCGAGGACAATCTTGTCGCGCGCGTTTCCGAATTGCTGAACATCAGTGATCGGGACCGGGTGGAGATCCGCCGGGAAATCCGGGAGGAGGCGGAAGCAGGCGGTGAGCAGGAAAGCTAAGTGGCAGCACAAGGCGGCGAAGCACGGCAAGTCGTCTGATATTCTTGTTGTCGTGCATCAGGCCCATTCCTCCGCTGGCCGTATTGGCGAGCGGCTGGAAAAGCGCGGCTACAAGCTGGATGTGCGCCGCCCCGCGCTGGGGGACAAGCTGCCGGAAACGCTGGATAATCATGCCGGCGTCGCGGTGTTTGGCGGCCCCATGAGCGTGAATGATCCGCTGCCCTTCATCCGCACCGAAATCAACCTCATCGAAAAGACGCTCACGGCCCGCAAGCCCCTGCTCGGCATCTGCCTCGGGGCGCAGATGATGGCGCGGGCGCTGGGCGCGCAGGTGCGTCCGCATGATGAGGGCGAGAGCGAGATCGGCTATTATCCGCTCGCCCCCACACAGGCCGGCTCCGCCATGCTGCCATGGCCCAGCCATGTCTATCACTGGCATTCGGAAGGCTTTGACCTGCCGCACGGGGCGGAGCTTCTGGCGACGGGCTCAACCTTTCCGAACCAGGCCTTTCGCTATGACAACACCGCTTACGGCCTTCAGTTCCACCCGGAAGTGACCCGGGACATGATGAAGCTGTGGACCGAGCGCGGGGCGGATCATCTCACCCGGCCCGGGGCGCAACCGGTCATGGCGCATCTGGAAGGCTGGGCGCGTTATGATTCCGCCGTTTGCCGCTGGCTGGACGCTTTTCTGGACCAATGGCTGAAGGCCGGGCCGGGCAAGGAAGCAGGCGTTGCAGCCGCCCCGGCCGTGTCCGCCTGTGTTCCGGCTCCTGCGGGAAGGGAGGGGGATGAAGATGGTCATCCCTCCGCCTCCGCAGCGGAGCACGCGAAATCGGCATGAGCCTGATGTCGGGCGGGGTCTTTCTCATTTTGCGAATTTCGCTTGCGAAAAGCGAAGTGTCTTTTGCAAAGTGCGATTGATTTTTGCCTAACCCGCTACATCTGGTTGGAATTTGTCTTGTTCTTCTATATGTAGCGGTGTCGCCGTGGCCGCTTTCTTGCTGGCCTGAGCGCGCCGGGTGTCATGTTCTGAGTCACCGGCTTTCGAGGCGTCCGATCCTGTCGGGCGCCTCCATTGTCTGGATGCCCTGTCCGGTCACTCGGGCGTTTCGCGCCATCCCTCAAGCTCCGGCTTCACGGCACGGCCTGCCCGTACCCCGCGCATGATGGGCGCGGGGTACGGGCATGGGTGTCAGGACTTGTCCTTTTCCGGCCCGTCCTGCCGGGTCTGTGCATCATCCTGCACCCCGTCCTCTTCCCGGGCCTGCTGTTCCACGGCAATGCCCTGCGGCCCGGAAACGGACGATTCCTGCGGCTGCGCCGCCATCTCCTGAACCACATGCACCGGCCGGGACTGGCCCTGCTTGTCCACGCCGAAGAAAATGGTCTGGTGCGGGAAGGGCATGCGGATGCCGTGCTTGTCAAAGGCGATCTTGATGCGGCGGTTGAACTCGCGCCGGATCATCCATTGCGTCAGCGGCACGGTCTTGAAGCGGCCGCGCAGCCATATGCCGGATTCACGGATATGGTCCACGCCGAACATTTCATATGGCCCGGTGATGCTGGCGGAAAATGCGGGATCGGCGGCAATCTCGCGGGCGGTTTCCTCCATCACGGCCATGGCTTCATCGGCATTCTCGTTCAGGGCAATGGCAATGTCGGTCACCGCATAGGCGAACTGCTTGGTCATGTTCTTGATGGTCTGCACCTCGCCGAAGGGCAGGGAGTGGATGTTGCCGTCAATGTCGCGCAGATGCACGGTGCGGACCGAGATCTTCTCGACAAAGCCGGTATGATCTCCCAGTTCCACCATGTCCCCCACGGCAAGCGTGTCCTCCATGAGGATGAACACGCCGGTGATGACATCCTTCACCATGGTCTGTGCGCCAAAGCCCACCGCAAGGCCCAGCACGCCGGCGCCGGCCAGCAGCGGGGCAATGTCCACGCCCAGCTCCGACAGCACGATGAGGCTGGAGATGGTGACAAGGATGATGCGGAAGCCGTTCTGGAAGAAGGGCAGCAGGGTCATCATCCGGGTGGAGTTGCGGTTGCGCTCGAACAGGTTGCTGGCGAACGCCTCGCCGATCTCCCACAGGATGAAGGTGCCACCGATCATGATGGTGATGGCGATGACCCGGCCCAGCAGGCTTTGCCCCTCCGGGGTCGCCAGCCATTCGAAGGGGCCTATCCCCCATATTTCCATCAGGCTCAGCAGGGTGATGAGCGCCACCAGAATGTTCACGCCCTGGCTCAAGGCCGGCAGATAGCGGTTGGCCCGCATTTCCAGGGTGGGAAACTGGGTGCGTACATCATCATTGAGCTGGAACACGCTCTCGAACAGGCGGCGCAGGCCAATCGAGAGCAGGCGGGCGATGAGTATCGCGATCACCGAGAGGAAGGTGGCGCGGGCAATGAACAGGATGCCCCCCTCCACATCCATCGCCCAGACCAGATAGGCGGCGATGATGTAGGCGATGGCGAACAGGTGCCAGAATTCGGCGATCCTGTTGCGCACCCGGTGGAGGCGGCCCGAGAAATCCCCCACCTTGCGCAACCGCCGCGCCACGGGCTTGTGCACCTGCAACACGAAAACAATCATCATGCCGGCGACGATGAATACCAGAATGTCGATCATCATGGCATGGGCCGGGGTGGAAAGGCCCAGCATCCAGGCGGCGCGCAGCAGGAAATAGCCATAGATGATGGTGTGCGAGAAACGCCGCACCCACAGGAAGCAGTAGGTTGCGCTTTCATCATGCATGGGCAGCAGGCGCAGCCGCGGCGCCCCGGGTGAAAACACCGCGCGCCCCGCCGCGATGATGATCCGGTCCAGCACATTGGCATGGATGATGGTAATGGCCGCCAGCCGCACCACGAAGGGCAGGTCTATGGCCGCCAGCACCGCAAAAGCCACGACATAGAAGGCGACGATGGGCGCGATATCCATGAGCGTGCGCAGCACCAGCCAGCTCACGCGTACCAGCATGTGCTGGCTTTTTTGCGCCTCGACGACCCTCCGGGGCCGGCTCAGCAGGCGCTGGCCCACCCATTCCGCGGCCAGTGCGGCCACAAGCACGAGGGAGGCCATGAGCGCCGTCCAGCCCACATTCTCCGCCAGATTGGAGTCCGACAGGCTGATGAACAGCTCCCAGGCCTGCTCCGGCAGCTTGCCCATCTCGGCCACCAGCCCAAGGATGAGGGCGGAGAAGTGGCTCACCGCATGGGTGGCGTCTTCCAGCCAGTCGCTTTCATGTGTTGCCTGGGCATCCGCGCCAACCGTGATGAGCGTTTCCAGATTGCGCAGGAATTCGGTGCGTGTGGTTTCGTTCTGGAGGGTCTTGAGCAGATCGCGGATTTCGGTGCGCTGCTGATCGGTCAGCACCGGCGCGGAAGGGGTGGCGGGTGTTGTGGTCGGGGCCGGGGGCGTTTCGGCCACCGCCTCTGTTTGCTGTGCGGGCGCATCCTGTGCCGCTGGCGATGGGGGCGTGGGCGTGGCGGCGGGCTGCTGCGGTGGGACCGGCGGGACCGGCGGCGCGGCGGGCGCGATGGAGTGATGCTCCGTCCCGTTCTGTGCTGCTGCCGATGGTGTCCCCGCTGTTCCTGAGGGGCTGGCCCCCGGCACCATGGGCAATGCCGGCGGAGCTGCCGGCGCGATGGAATGATGCTCGGGATTGGCCAGCACGGGGGAGGGGCCGGGCAAGGCCAGAAACAGCAGGATCAGGCAGGGCAACAAGGGGGCGTATATGCGGGGCAGCATGCGCAGCAGCATTGAAGAAACTTTCCCGACGGGATCTGGCGTGGTCTGTTGACACACGGAAGAAGGCGTCGCAAGGCGCGCAACGCAGCGAAGAGGCGGCACATTCGGCCAGATGCTGTCGCCCGGTTGCAGCACGCCATCTCCATCCGGGAATGAAGACAGGCTGCCTTCTGGCGCGATCCGGCCGTAACCGGCACAACCTTTCAAACTCCCTGCCGGATGTCCACCCCGCGCGGCGCAGTTCTGTGCGGCTGTGCCCCAGAGGAAGGGGCCTCGTGCGCCTGCTCATCTTGCGCCCGTCCCATGGGGTGCCCATATGCGAACATGCGAAGCGCCATCCGGGCTTCGCGGGTGCAGGCAAAAGCATGCACCCGGCAATGCAAAGTCGCTTGACGAGGACTTTGAGGCATGTCGCGGGTTTCTTCACTGTCGAACCCCTTTCTTCTGGGTTTCGACGAAGTCGAGCGGGTTCTGGACCGGGTCACCAAAGGTGCCGATGGCTACCCTCCCTATAATGTGGAGCGGCTGGATGTCGGACCGGGTGAGCCGCCACGCCTGCGAATCACGCTGGCTGTTGCGGGCTTTTCGCCAGACCAGCTGGAAGTGACTCTCGAGGAGATGGAGCTCACCATTCGTGGGCGACAGGCCGAGGAGAATATGGAACGCACCTTCCTGCATCGCGGTATCGCGGCGCGCCAGTTCCAGCGCACTTTCGTGCTGGCGGAAGGCATGAGCGTTCTGGGGGCGGAACTGCGCAATGGCCTGCTTTCGGTCGATCTGGTTCGACCGGAGCCGGTGCGTAGCGTCAAGCGGATCAGCATCGTTTCCCGACCCTGAGGTGGGAACGAGCCGCATGCCGCACAGACAGGAGTAACTCGCATGGCACAACACACTATCCAGCAGGCAATCAGCCCCGAGGCGCTGGCCATTCTGGGCGGCGGAGAGATCGCCTATGTGCGCACCATCCGTTCGGAAGATGCGCGCGCCATGTTTCCGCAGGTCCCCGCCATCGCGCCGGGCATCACCCTTTTCACGCTTCATGCGGCGGATGGCACGCCGATGATGCTGACAGACAGCCGTGAAGCCGCCCTTGCCAATGCGGCGGAGCATGAGCTGGTGACCGTCAGCGTGCACTGAACGAACGGGCCCTGCGCGGCCCGGCCGGACAATCCGAGAATGCGGCGGGTGAAACGGCTGGTGGGCGGAGGGGTTGCGCTCTTCTGCCTGCAAGGCGCGCTGCACGGCGACTGCACCCTCGCCCTGCCACCGATGGGCGCGGCCGTCGACGGGTGAGGCAGTCGACAGACTAGGCATGTGGGGAGGCCGTTCCGGCCCGGACGGCTCCATGTCCGTCAGGCCATTCCGGTTTTGCCCTCCGGGCGAGAGGATAAGGCTCTCGCCCGGAGGGTTTTCATATATGCAGTGAGATGAGTGGTGAGGTTACTGGCCCTGGTCTGCGGCGGGGTCGATCCAGCCGACATGTCCATCGGCACGCCGATACACCACGCTGATGCGGCCATGTCCGGCATGCCGGAACACCACCACCGGCGCGCCGGTAATCTCAAGCTCCACCACCGCATCAGCCACCGAA
>NZ_JBQWAR010000009.1:0-46768 GCF_052491725.1 Haloleucobacter ellipsoideus | reverse complement strand
CGCCCGCGAACGCATCCGGCTTGAAGGTGGAGGCTATCGCCGCGACCACCTGCGCGCGCTGGCACAGCGCGTCGAGGTCGCAGAGGGCGAGGTTCGTATCATGGGATCGAAGTCCCGTCTGCTACAGACGCTTGTGGCGGGCGTTGGCGTAAACTCAGTGCCCACTCAGGGATTGAATGGCGGGCCGAAGCCGACGAAACGGAGAACTACACCTACGCTATAACCCTCTAAATAAGGCCCGAGCGAATGGCTCCGGTGGAGTGCGAAGCGGTCGGCAGGCTTCAGGCTGCTGCGTAGGGTCGGCAGCCCGTCATCTGGTTTACGGCCTCGTAGGCAACACAACGATATTTGCGACAGCGAGGCCAGCCGCTCAGCAGCCAAAGCTTGATTGTCGATGTTCCGCGCTACGAGTTCAGTAGGTAGTTTTGTTGCGGAAATGTTCTGACTTCTCTATACAGCGACAGAAACGGTGAACTCCGCACAGGCGATTGGTTCACCATCATTTCCGCGTGTGCGAGGGGCGAATGGAGCATGTGCTTGTAGCCGATACGAATCTCTTTTTCGAGTGCAAGCGCCTAGAAGAGCTTCCTTGGTCTGACCTCGCCGTAGATCCGGTTGTGATCGCACTGACCAAACCCGTTTTGGCGGAGATCGACAAGCACAAAAAGGGCGGCGGCAGAACACGCAAGCGGGCAATCGAGATTTCGGGGCGCATACGTGGAATGCTTGCGGCCCTTCCGCCGGAAGTCGTTATTCAGGAAGCCGGACCACGCGTCCTGCTCCGGCTGATGCCCATCATCCAGCCCGCCCCCGAACTCGCGAGCTCACTTGACTACGGCATCAACGACGACCGGATCGTCGGAACTGTCGCCACCCTTTCGAAGGACGAAACATTCGCCTCCGTCAAGATGCTCACAGATGACAGTGTTGCGGCGTCCACCGCGCAGGGACTTGGGGTTTCCTTCTTTCTGATCCCGGAGAGTTGGAAGCGACCGCCGGAACAGACGACCGAAGCAAAGCGGATCAAGGAACTCGAAAAAGATCTATCGATCTATAGATCGCAGGAGCCTGTCATTAGCATCGCGAACGTCTCAGGCGAGGCAACAGCGGCTAATGTGGTCCGCCGGATCGCATTGGCACTTGAGCCCTCCGAAATTGACCGACTGATCGACAAACTAAAAGCGCGTCACCCCCCAACGGAGGATTTCTCTGCTCCGGAAGCCGAGATTCAGGCCGATGGAACCGAAATTTCCTACGAAGCGCCGGATGCTGAAGCGATCAGGAAATACTCTTCCGCAGCCTACCCAAAATGGATCGACGCGTGCCGCTCAATCTTTGAATCGCTGCATAAGGGCCGCGTCGAACCTGAGGCCGAAGTGGCGCTAACATTTGGGGTCGCCAACGGTGGAACTCGACCGGCCTCGAAGATGCGCGTCTCGTTTGAGGCTGTCGGCAACATCGATTTGAGCCGTGACGCAGATGATCCAGACGATCATGAGGATGGGAATGATGACGATGGGCAACCCACACTTCCCCCCATTCCTAGGCTGCCCGCACCGCCTGTTCCGCCAGCGGTTCGACGCATCGTGAAGCGGCCGCCTTCTGCGACGAAAGGTGTTGATATCGCTACACTGAGAATGCCCGGCAGTGGTCTGAGGATTTCTGAGTTGGAGAAGGCTTCGCGCGGAGTGATGAGCGGTCTCGGTCCCCAACTGGCAGCGATACGTAGCGCGCAGTCGATGTTTGACAACCTTCACGGCACAGGAGCGCTCGCTGACCTAGCGCGTGGCATAGGGCCAATGTCGGACATCATGAGAATGGCAGAGGAGCATGACCGCCTGCGTAGATCGCTTATTCAACCCACCGGCATTGCTAGGTCAACATATATCGATGTCCCTGCTTTCCGTATGCCGTTGATGCCCGAGAAGCACGATCCGGAGGGATTTTACTACGACCGGTGGCCAAAAGGGAAGCCGACCAAGCGTGGCGCTCTGACTTGTGATCTGTTCCGCCATCAGCGCGGAGAGGAGTTTTTCGAGATCGACGTACTGTTTCCTGACGAAGGAGACGTCACTGGCGCAGTGCGGTGTACAGTCGAAGCCGAAAACCTCACTAAACCGGTGGAGCTTCTGATCCCTGTCAGCAGAAAGGTTGAAGCATACAATCTCATGGTGATTGCGGATGAGATCGTCGAGCACTGCGGCCGCTAGTTCGCTCCTTATCTTGCTCGCCCGCTACTGAAGTAACCGATTCTGGGGGAAGCGTTGGCAGGACTCAAAGATATCATCGGCAGCATAATCGCCGAATTGAAAGCGATACAGGTTGAGGACGAATTTCCCGGCCCAAATCACGGATTTCCCGGCCTGATTGACGGGGGCGACCGTGGCTCGCTGCTCGTGAACGAAAACATTGAGCGTTCAATCACCGAACTATCGAAGTTGCTTCTTGAGAACGATACCGCCGCAACGCGTCAATTTTCCAATGCCGAATGGCGAGCGCTGGTTCGGAAGTCGCTCGGGCCGCCTTTGGCGTCGATTGACCTGGACGATCCCCTTGCGGTTGACACCGTGAGGAAGGAGTTGCGTAAGGCACTGGACGAGGCAAGGTCGAAGAATGGGGATCGGGAATACGCGGTAGGCTGCACGCTGTTTGAAAGCAACGATGACATCGAGCCCATCCGCGTCGGCCCGGTTGTTATTGAGGCTCGCCACCAGTGGCTGGGCCGCATGGAGACCGAGCAGAAAATCGGCAAGGTTACGGCCAAAAGGATCAGGAGAAAGTGGGCGGGTGGCAAGCTCGCCAAGCGGAAGGATGTCGTTGACCAGATCAGGGAGAAGGACGTTCTAGCTGTCGTCGGTGCATGCCCATTCGTGTGTAGTGTAAAGACCAAGGGACTTCCGCCCGAATCCGGAAAGCAGAAGGCGATCACTGCGGCGCGAATGGCACTCGCCATTGTCGCCCTTGCTTGGGACAAACCCTCTTCGGCTCTTGACGGGTTCCGGCTCCTTATCGACCAGAATTTCCGGCAGGTTCGTGTCCTGACATTTGAACCGGGCAAGATCACGCTCGCTGGCTCAAAGCTCTCGCATCTACCTTCGGGGTACACTTTCAAGCCCGGTGAATGGCAAGTTCAGGCCAAGAGGCTGGCCCCGCTGTTTGGTGCTGCGGGCGAAGTGTTGGACTTCGTTACTCACGCGACAGGGCGGGTTTCTCGCCCCGCCCTGAACAATGTGCTCATGCAGGCGGTACTCTGGTTTCACGAAGCATGCCGTGAAGCTGTCGATGCAATGGCAGTCGTCAAGTTTGTCGCGGTACTGGATGGGCTGGCCTGTGGCAACGGCGAGCCAGAGATTCGAGCACTGTTAACGGCACGAGTGGGATGGGACGATGACGACAACATCTACAGGAGCGGCGGACCCACATTGAAGCAAGCTGTCGCCCGGCTATATGGCGAAGGGCGCAGCCGAACTGTCCATGGAACCAGCGAACGGTTGGCGCAGGATTGGTCGGAAATGCGCGGGCTGGCAGAAACCCTTTCCCGGCTGGCGTTGCTAGGCTGCCTAAACTGGTTCGAAAAGAACGCGTCAGGTGATGATCCGGCGCAGTTGAGGGTACGTTAAAGTGATCGATATTGCGTGGTGTCTTGCTCGTCAGCCTTTAGGCGGCCGAATGCGTAATCCAACGTTCAACCAGCCCATTTTCGTCTAGTGCCCTAGGATGGTCTGCATCCTGCCTTGAAGCGTAGCAGTTAGAGCGCCGCGCCCTTCGACATTGTTAAGGTAACGGACATGGCGAAGGTGTCGTAGATCGAACGGAATATCGTGCTCGCTCTGCGTGATAAGAATCACCTCACGCCCAAGCGTGTGCGCAATGCCCGCCTCATAGAACACGTTTGGGTTTCTGCCGGTGCAGTCGCATACAACGACGCGCGAACGGTCGATGAGGGAAACCACGTCCTGAATGATTGCCGGGTTCTCCCAAATATCGTCCGCCCGCCTGCAACGAAGGCCAGCATTGCCAGCACCAAGTTGGATGGCAGCATAGACATCATTGAAGCCCGCATCGAACGGCATCATCACTGATGCTAAGGCAGGCTCGATGTTTTCATGTTCGGGGATTTGGAACACGGCCGGGCGCTGACGGCGGGGACGCACGTTGCGGAGCAAGAATCGGTAGAGGTCTACGTCCTTCACCGCCCAGTGATTCCGCGAAAACTCGAAGTCGTGAGGCATGTGCAACTCTGCCCGGTTCGCATGAATCATGCTGTTTTGTAGCGGTGGCACTTCCCCGTCGAAGTTGACTTCAAGAGACACATCCCTGCCGACGATGCGCGCGCGGTTGATCTGACCGACATAAGCGGCTTCATCCGTCGTGCCCTCTTCGCAGAACAAACACGGCAGAGCGGCGAGACGATCTAGAAGAGGGTTCCCGCCTTCACGGAACTGTTCGGTTATGTGGTCATCCGTGTATTCAAACATCCGCCCCACCGGAACGGTGACTCTGCCCGAGTGCCAATCGACGTTGAACATCAAGAGATTGAACATTGCTCCCCCAAGCAATTTGGAATGGGCTTAGCTTCAACGCTTCTTGTAGAGGCCTGCCCTGATCCAATCAGCTTGCATCGAACTGCGCATAGTGCCTAGCGCCACCGTTCCTATCAGCGTAGCTGAGCCGGCTAAACTCGCTCGGCCAGTTAGCCATCGCGTGCTTCAATGCAGAAAGCTTATATGGGATGTGAACGACACAGCCCTTGTCGCGAATGATTGCGGGACATCTGTTGCTATCTTGTCGATTGGTTTCATTCAAATTTGCCGCAATGATCGGCAGGCCAAGCTCAAGGGCAAGCTCCAATTCCCATCGCACATACTTGTATAGATTTTTTGTTTTTTCACCTATCAAGACAACAACAGCGGACGACTGCCTCATTCTCTCGCGCAGCTTCGACTTGACGTATTGCTCATCTTGGGCGCGACCCGTCATTGTATCCAGATCGTGCGCATTCTGATACGTGAAATCTATATTTCTGTTGGCCTTCCAGCCGTTCATATAGGCGTACGCCCATTTATCATTGTCGCCGTCAAATACGACATAAGCAGCGCCAGACATCTATTCCCCCTTAGTCCGATTGCCTTGCAAGCCACAAGGTATGTTCTCTTGAAAATGCTTTTTCCGCATCATTCACAAATTCTGAGAACTGGCCATCAGATTTCATGTCGTCTATTAGTGCTTTAATCAAGCCGATTTCATGTGCGGTTACTGTGTAAGCGGCAGATAACTCATTAAATTTTTTAATTTGCATCCACCCTACGATTGAAGCTGCGACGACAATGAGCGGCTCTATTGGCCAATACTGCCAACTTGGTAAAGCGATACGACTCAAGGCCATCGAACCCGCGATGACGTAACAGGCACCACTCACCCATACCCACATCCGGGAAGCATTGCGATTAGCCTTAGATTTTCGCCTATACCAACTCCGCTGATCCTCGACACGATGCTTTATATAATACGCCATTCTGTCTTCGCGAGTTTTAACTCGCACGGCGTCCATAGCCCGGGTGATTTGGTCATTTCCAGACCAATCGTCCGTGATGCGTTTCGCGGTTTCTATGTTTTCGCGAAAAATTGCATTCAACTGGTCTCGAAACTGCACCCTTGCTTGTGCATCTTCTCCCTCGAACGGCGCGGCGTGCATCATATACCGCCAAGTCAATGTTTTGACGCTTTCGGCTAATGCACGACACCTATACCACCACTGCTCCGGTTTACTTTGTGCGCGAGCTATGAGGATGACTAGTCCAACAACAAAAACTCCCGCGTAAAGCACGTAGTAGATGATATCATTCATGAAGCTCATAGAAAATATAGCTGCAAAAAACAACGCAACGTATTCGCCACGTATGAGCCGCAGAAACGTTCTTTGATACATATTGGAAGCGTTGTCTGCGTCTAGAAACAGCGCAGGGTAATCGTCGTGCTTCATCATGCCCCTCCCGTCACCGTCGCAAATATTATTGTTGCGTCCTGCGCGCAGAGGCAAGCGCCATCGCGACAGTCCCCTAGAAATGCCAGAAGATTCTGGCATGTCCATCCCCCGGCGCTCCGCGCCGCTGGCTGCCCTCCGGCTCTCTACGGCGCAATATGGAAGCGCGTTCGCCTCCGGGCAGGCGCGGCTATCGCCGCATGACCCTCAACAGGTTTGCTAAGGGCTTTGCCCTCGCGCCAGCAAGGTAAGTGGAACCGTCCGGGGCGGTATCCCCAGCCTTCCGCGCTTCCGCTTGTGCAGGCCGGGTGATCCCCCTCCGCCCCGACCGCCCTTGCTCGTTGCTACCCCAGTCTCGGCGACGGCCAGAAGGTCAGGCGCGGCGTTCCGCTTCGCTGACCTTCAGACCCGAGGATCAGAGACATGACCAAGGTATCCGACAGCAAACCCCGCATCTATGTTGCCTGCCTTGCCGCCTACAATAACGGCTATCTGCACGGGGCTTGGATCGACGCGGATCAGGCCGCCGACGAGATCAGGGACGGGATTGCCGCGATGCTTGCCCGTTCCCCCGTTGAGGATGCGGAGGAATACGCCATTCACGACTATGAGGGCTTCGAGGGCGTCGACATCTCGGAATATGCCGACATCGACAGGGTGGCGAGGATGGCCGCTTTCATCGCAGAACATGGCACACTCGGCGCCGGCCTGTTGGAGCAGTTCAGGGGCGACATAGACCAAGCCGAAACCGCTTTGCAGGACTGCTATCATGGTCAGTTCGCCAGCCTCGCCGACTACATGGAGGAATTGACCACCGAGAGCGTCACGATCCCCGAGGCACTACGCTACTATGTCGATTGGCAGGCGATGGCGCGCGACGCTGAGATGGCCGGCGACCTGTTCACCGTCGAAACTGCGCACGGTGAGGTGCATGTGTTTTCCAACAGGTGAAAACATGACTGCGTGTTCGTGCTCATACGGGCACGCGTCGCGGAATCACCGGCTGTCGCCAAGCCAAAAATACCAAAAATGATCGGGTTAGCCGCTTAAGGTATCTGCTTTGAGCGGCTTCTATATTTCCAGTGATGATTGAACCTCTTCTTGCCGGGCGCTGCCCAGCATCCCGGCTCGGGGAGGTGACGCCATGCTCAACATCGATTGGCGATCACCGGCGGCATACGGGCACACAAAGCACATCCCTGCCGCTGGGTTCGCTTGGGAATACCTGCGCCGCAACGACGAATATCGCCGGGACTGCCAGACCATCGCATTGACCGGAGGGGCGGCTGCCCGCGACCTCGAAGAGTTCGCGCATCGCTGGGGTTTGCGATTTCCCGTGCGATCCCGACGCGCCGCATGATCGGCAATCGCCGATCTGGAGTCCGCGCCTTCAACCGCAAGCCGTGATGTTGTCGCCAGTCAATCACAAGGACGACGACACCGAACCGGTACTGACGTTGGCGCATCTCGACGGCCTCGATATGCGCCGCGCTGCCGATGGCTGGCACGGCATCTGGCAGGCGGACGGCGTTGCGCATCAATTCTGGCTACCCGTGGCCGTGCCGGACACCGCCGCGTTTTACGCCGTCACGCTACCGATGGACGCCTTTCTGGAGCTGCGCGCTCACGCTGTCCGTCGATTCTGGCGGTCCCTCAATGGCCGCGCGCCCGGTCCCGACTTCCGGGCGATCCCCGCCCAGCTTCGGCTATGGCACATCCTGTCCCTGCGTGCGCTCGACGCACGGTTGCGCGGCGAAAGCTACCGCACCATCGCCAAAGTCCTGCTCGGCTTTCGCGGCAGGAAGGAGGATTTTGAGAACGACCCGCGCAAGAACAAGGCCCGCCGCCTAGTTGCGCATGGCATCAAGATGATGCGCGGCGGCTATCGCCTGTTACTTCATTACCCGATCAAACCCTGCAAGCGTTAATCGTTTGCGAGCGCTATCTGTCGAAAATCATGTCGCAAATTTGTGCCGCTTACGACAAAGACATGCAGCACGGAAACCCTGCTTCTCCGAGACCGGCCGATCTGTTGGAGAATTTTAGAAATTGCGTGACGGTGATGGTATTTGCCGGTCAGATCAATAGGGGCCGTTAAAATAGCACTTACGCTTCTCGCCCCCTATCTCGCAAGGGATGCAATTTCGAGAATGACGGAGTTTGGTGGTTCTGCCACTGCCAGCCTGTGTTTCATTTGCCGTGGTAGCTGTCGTCTAATATCAAAAAAGCTCGTCCAACATCAGGTGGAATAGCAGCTTGCTTGGATCTGGCTTAGGAACGCCGTACCGGGCGAGAAACCTGTCCTGTAACGCCTCATCGAACTCTCCGAGACAGTTCCAGAGTATCGCCAAATCTTGGTAGCGGTCGGCAATACCGACACGGCCTGCGTCGATACAGCCGATTACCACACCATCCACCATAAGAAGGTTGTCGAGCGAGAAGTCCCCATGTGTGACAACCTGATCGGCCATGAAAGGCAGGTGCCGATGCATTTCCTGCCAAACCTGTTCTGCTGTCCAGCCTTCGCGTTCCTCATCGAAATCGTCTTCTTCGACCAAGCCGGCGTCGATCCGTTTGCGCGCCAGTCCGAGTCGATAGCTATGATCGCTGGTAAATGGACATTCGCTGATCGGAATTGCATGTAGCGTCCGAAGGAAGTCCGCCAGCGCATCAATAATGGTCGTTCTCTCCTCTGGACGCGCTTCCAGAGCCTGATATGCGGTTTCACCTGCCAAGGCCGTCATAAGGAGCCAGGCTTCGTCGGTAGTGCTGACGAAATGCGTGACGGTGGGAACCGCTATGTGGTTGGCCATCCAACGCAGTCTAACCATCTCATCCACGAGATCATTGGCAACGGTATCGCGACCATGCTTCAGGAAGAGATCGGGTGCACCTGCCTTGCCGTAGAGCCGATATACCACTCCCCCGGACTCACCGACATTATTCCGCGCCCACGAATATCCCTTCACCTCTTCCGATAAACCCGCCGGCACTGGCATCTCCGCGCAGTTTACTTCCCTATATTCATCCATAGCTTGCCTATATTCATCCATAGCTTGCGTGAACCTACTTGCGGGTAGTTGTCGCAACAATCCCGAAATCTGCGACAAGAAACAAGCTGAAATTATCTCCGATCTTCATACCTTGTTGGCTACCGCCTGCTCCAGAATCTTCCGATAGCCTTCACGCGACAGCCATTGCGCGCGTTCGAGATGGCTTTGCCAACAACGATAGGTCCGAAGTTCCTCGGCGACCGGATCGCGGTGCAGCACGATCCGCGCGACCTCCTTCCAGTCCGCATCTTCGGCCTTCGCATCGAGAAGGCGCAGATACGTCACGAAATGCCGTTCGTCATAGACGGTTATGTTGTCGCCTGTCGGCGCGATGTCGTCCACATCGGGATCGAGTTCGACGGGAACCCGCATAGTCATTCCCCGTATCCGAGAGAGCTTGTCTGCGGTGCGCCCCCGCAAACGATTCTCTCTGACTCTTGGTGATCGGGGAGTTCGAAACCGTCACGAAACGGCCCCATGGCCTTTAGCTCGGAAAGCCTGTTGTATACGCCACAGGCTCCCCGACCATAGGTCAAGGAGTTGGTGCCGTTCTGGCCAGCACCAGCCATTCGTGAGGGGTTTCGACGCCCCGGAGCAGCGCGTCTGCTCCACCGACATTCTTAGCCGAACCGCGTGCGAATGTCTTCGCCTATTCGGCCCGGCAGGCGATGAGCCGCTGAAATCCTTCCGTTATTAGCCCGAAACACGCCCGCAGGGGGTGCCGTCAGCGCATAGGCGCAAATGCGGCACGCTACGCGCCGCCGATGCCTCGCCATGGTTCGCCACAGTCCGCTGCCGCCCCCGGCAGCCCAATCCCGACTGGAGGTGATCCATGCCCAACCCGCTTGCGGGCCTGCCGCCGCGCCTGCTGCGCACCAAGGAAGCTGCACGCTTCCTCGGCATATCCATCCGAACCCTTGAGAAACATCGCACCTACGGCACCGGGCCGACCTATCGCAAGGTCGGCGGGCGCGTCCTCTACACCGTCCGCGATCTGGAAGACTGGAGCGCGGCCGGCGAGCGCAAATCCACCCGCGACAAGACCGCCGGCACGGTCTTTCCCGCGCGTCCGCTCACGCCCGAAGAACGGGGCGACTGCTAGATGCTGCGCGAGGACGATCACGCCCCTGCGCAGCCGGCCGAGGACAGCGAGCGCAGCCGCCTGGACCCCTTCGTGGTCGCAACGGGCGACGCGCCGCCGCGCGACCAGCGCGACTTGATGGAACGGCCGTTCTTCTCGCTGGCGAAGACCCCGCGCATCAAGCCGATTCTCTACAAGGCCGCCGACATAGAGGTGCAGGTGTTCGGGATGCCCGAGCATGGGATGGCGACCATTTGGGACGCCGATGTGCTGATATGGGCTGCCTCGCAGATCGTCGCGGCCGAGAACAACGGCCTCACCACGTCGCGCTTTGTCCGGTTTACGCCTTACCATCTGTTGCGCGCCATCGGACGACCGACCGGCAATCAGCAATACCGGCTTTTGAAAGCTGCGCTGGCGCGGCTGCAATCGACCGTCATCGCCACCACCATTCGCAACGGCCCGCATTGGCGTCGCCGCCAGTTTTCTTGGATCAACGAATGGGAGGAAATGACGACGCGCGCCGGCCGCGTTGAGGGCATGGAGTTCGTCCTGCCCGAATGGTTCTACAACAGCGTCATCGACCGCTCGCTGGTCCTGACCATCGACCCGGCCTATTTCCGGCTGACTGGCGGCATCGAGCGATGGCTTTACCGCGTCGCCCGAAAGCACGCCGGACACCAGCGTCATGGCTGGAGTTTCGAGGTCGCGCACCTTCATCAGAAGTCCGGCAGCCTCGCACGGCCGTCCGACTTCGCGCTTGACCTACGCCGGATCGCGGCCCGTCAGCAACTCCCCGGCTACCGCCTCCAGATCGAGCGGGAAGACAGCCGTGAGCTGCTGCGCATCCGCCCCGATAATTCGTCAACAGGCACTGTTGATAACCCTGTTAATGCCATCGGCAGATCAGGCGCACGGGGTATCGGCACATCAGGCGCACGACTATCGGCAGATCAGGCGCACGAACCGCAGCTAACGCTTTGGCCTGAAAAGCGGAATCCGACCGCTAACTTATCTAACAGAGAATCTAACTCTTTTTCTTTGACGCGCGCGCACGCGAAGCGTGGTGCCGGTTCTGCCGGGAGCGGCGAGCCATGACCCACGCCGTTGACGCAGCGCACGCGCGCACTCCCCACCAGCACATCGCCGGAGACGCACAATGACCCGTCGCGCCCATCGCAGCGCGCACGGCCGTCCGCTGCCGGACGGGCCTGCGCCCTTCACCACGTTGGTTGAGCTGACCTTCGAGAAGCGCAAGGTCGAGCACTGGATACGCTTCGGCCGCAAGAGCTACGAGCAGATCATCGACCGCCGCCGCAGTCTCGTCGGCTTCGCGCCGGGCAGCGTCTTTGCTTTCGTGCGATGGGCGAAGGGCGAGCACGGCACTGTCGTTTCGCGCATTGACATTGTGCGCGCCATCGGGCGCGGCGAGCCGTTCCAGACATTGCCGTTCGTGCGCCCCGGCGGCGAAATCCTGTTGCGCCTCGATAGCTGGTCCAAGGTGCAGCGTGCACTTGCCGCCATCGACGCCGTGGAATCGCTCGGCCTCGATCCGGCCGACGCCTCGCCGGACCACTGGCGGCACGTCCACAACCGTTTGACCGCCAATCTGGAGCCGCACGCCTACACCCCCGAGCGACATGCCGCTTGGCTTCATCGCCGAAGGATCGACCCATGACGCGCCGCCGCACCCTCGCGGTGACGGCGCTCGCCGTCATCGGCATCGCCGCCACCAGCGCCTCCCATTGGCCCGCAAAACTCATCTGGAACGCCACGGCAAGCGCGCCGGTCGGCTTCTACACGGTAGAGCCGGCCGACGCGCTCGACGTGCCCGAGCTGGTCGCCATCATGCCGCCCGAACCGCTGGCCGCCTTCATGGTCGAGCGCGGCTATATCGCGCGCGGCGTCCCGCTGTTGAAGCGCGTCTTGGGCCTGCCTGGACAGCGGGTTTGCCGCACCGGCCGCACGATCACGGTGAACGGGATCGACATGGGCGAGGCGCTGGAGCGTGACAGCCTCGGCCGCGATCTGCCCGTCTGGCAGGGCTGCCGCGTCATCGGCGACGACCAGCTTTTCCTCATGAATTGGGAAGTCCGCGACAGCCTCGACGGCCGGTATTTCGGACCCATCCCCGCAGTTTCCGTCATCGGCCGAGCGGTCCCGCTCTGGACCGATGAGGAAGGCGTCGGCCGCTACGAGTGGCGCGCGCCGACGCACTGAAATTCCCCCCGAGAACCAACCGCAGGAGATTTCCATGGCAGAAATAGGCACCTTCACCCGCACCGAAACCGGCTATGCGGGAGTGCTTCATTCGTTCGGCCTCCACGAAAAGCTGTTCATCGTCCCGGCCAAACCGAGCGACGTGAAAAACGCCCCCGACTATCGCGTGCGCCTCGATAGCGGGGACGGCCCGGACGCCGGACCCGCATGGAAAGACTCCAGCGAGAACGCTGGCGAGTTCGTTTCGATGCGATTGGAGGGACCAATCTTCCCGTTCCCGATCCGCGCCAAACTGTTCCAGTCCAACGACGATCCTTCGGTCTGGACCCTGCGTTGGAAGCACGCCCGGAAGATCGAGGATGACGAATGACGGCCGCGCGCGTCCGGCCCGCCATCCGGTCCAAGATCGTCATCCCTTTGTTCGCGGAAAAGCCGTCTCATCCCTTCGTTCCGCTCGGCCACCGGACGGCCGGCGCGCACAGCGAAGGTCAGGGGCGGCCATCGGCCGGCGCTTGCGCCTTGCCCTTGACCGCAGCGAGCACGCTGGCAGGCTGGTGTCGAAGCGGAGACAGGACTGCATGGCATTATGCCGTCCTGATACTGGCCGGCGCGCTTTTCGCCTGCGCGGGATCGGGCGTCGCTGTCGCGCAATCCGCGTCGGTTGAGCGCCCGGCTGCCGCCCAGCCCTATGCGGCGCACATCGCCGAGGCGTCGCAGCGTTTCGGCATCCCAGAGCACTGGATTCGCGCCGTGCTGCACGCCGAGAGCGCGGGCGATGTGCGCGCGATTTCGTCGGCCGGGGCGATGGGATTGATGCAGGTGATGCCCGACACATGGGCGGGCCTGCGCGTCCGCCATGGCCTCGGCCGTGATCCCTATGACCCGCGCGACAACATCCTCGCAGGCACCGCTTATCTGCGCGAGATGTTCGACCGCTACGGCAATGTCGGCGCAATGCTTGCGGCCTTTAACGCCGGCCCCGGCCGCTATGACGAGCACCGCGCGACGGGCCGCCCGCTTGCCGCCATCCTCATGCGCGAGGGCGTCGCCATCACGCCCGAGGTCAAAGAGTATCTTTGGACGGCGCTGACTTCGCTCGCCTCCGCGCCGGTCGAGGAACGCACGATCACGGGCCTCAGCGTTCTGCTGCAATCCAACGAGCTGAAACAGGCGCTCCGGCCGTTCTGCGTCGGCGGTGCCTATGGCCGGCTGCTCGACGCCGAAGCCGAACACCTCGGCTCGGCCGATGTGCAGGCGTTCGAGATCGAGGGCCTTGTCGGGACCGGCGCGGCCCCGGCCGTGCTCGCCTATCTGTTCCATCGCATCGGCGACCGGCTCGATGGGCGGCCGACGCTTCTTATCATAGATGAAGGCTGGCTTGCGCTGGACGACGAGGGGTTCGCCGGTCAGCTCCGGGAGTGGCTAAAAACGCTGCGCAAGAAGAACGCCAGCGTCATCTTCGCCACGCAAAGCCTGGGCGCTGGTGGTGCTGGCGTTTTTCATCCTCGCCAACCGGCCTGATCGCCGCTTGGTCGGTCGCCCCTTCTAATAAGCCGGGCTTCGGCGCGAATCTGGTGACCACGAAGTCGCCGCTATCGTCATTGACCTCGGCCTGCCAAATGCCCCACTCGCCAATGTGAAGGCTCGACTGCGGCGGAACAGGGTGAAGCTCCGACTCCATCTCGCCGATGTCTCTGTTCCACCAAATCCGACGCATGTCGCGATTGCGCTCGTGGTGGTACCAGGCTGGCCACTCTCCGAGTTGTCCCATCCACGATTCACCGCGCGCTCGGCTTCGCTTGGCAATGGCCACACATTCCGCCCGCGTCGGAACCGCAATCGAGATATGAAACGGCGGCTTTGGTTGGTCGGCCGGCGGTCTAAGATAGGCATAATTCTTGGTTTGCTTGATGAGCGTCCAGCCACGGCGAAGAAGAATCACGCTCAGCGTCAGCGCCGCACCGAAACGGTAGACCCCGTCGCCATGGGACTTCGGCGCCTTGCCGCTTGGTTCGAACTCAATCAACTCGATCGGCCAACCAGGCGGCGTATGATTGTTTTCCGCCGCCTCGATTATCTTGGTCTTTTCAACCATGCTTGATCCGAATCGCGATCGATCATCACTTCCCTCGCTCACTTGCTGCCAGAGTGGACGCCACGCGGTGGCAGGTGCGCCACGCTGATGGTGCGAGAGGCGTTGCGATCCAACCGCCAAAGCAGCACGATGAGTGTTGCACAGCGGGCTTTTTGCCAAAAGCAGAAAGATCATTCGGCATGATATTGAGGTAAAATAAATGGAATTGGACAGCCAAGTCCATTTCGGGACCAATGCACAGCATGAAGCAATCCAGCACATTGAAATATTGTGCAAAGCGCGCTTGCTTGCCTCCGATGACGGATTGTACTTTGTGATTGGGGATGGCGCTGTGACGTCGGTGGGGATTCGTGGAACTAAGTGCGTTAAAGAAGCAACTTCAGGAACACCTTGGCGATGGTCTGGTTCTGATAGTCGGCTCAGGACTGTCCTGTGCAGAGGGCGTTCCCGGCATGGGCGCGCTCGGGCATCATCTGGTGACACACATACCAGCCAGTCTTTCCCCGGAAGACACGAAACTCTGGGAAGAGATCCATCCCCTCATCGAAACCGATGGTCTGGAAGCGGCGCTGCTGAAACACGCGCCTACCCCGTCCCTTGAGGCGGCTATCGTACAGAGCACCGGAGACTTCATCGCCGCCTCCGAGGCAAACATCATCGCGGAGGTATTCAACAATACGAGGACGCTTCGGCTCACCAAGCTCATCCCGCACCTGTTGAAACCAGGCACCGGCATTCCAATCGTAACGACGAACTATGATCGTCTTGCTGAGCTGGCCTGCGAGGAAGCCGGACTGGGCGTCGATACGATGTTTTGCGGCCATTTCGCTGCTCGACTCGATCCCGAGGACAGCTACTGGAGCTTCTGCCGCCACGTGAAGCTAGTAGGCAAGAACGTGCGATACAAGTTTGCCTCAAAGGCCAATGTCTTCAAGCCTCACGGCAGCCTGGACTGGTACCATCGCGAGGGTAATCCGGTCCGCTATGCAGGAACACTGCCGTTGCCGCGGTTGATCATCACGCCCGGACTGAATAAGTTCCGCAGCGGGTACGAGAGTCCGTTCGACAAGCACCGGGAAAAAGGGAACGACGCCATCGACAAGGCGCGCCGCTTTCTCATCGTAGGCTACGGATTCAACGACGATCACTTGGAAACCCATCTCACGCCACGCATCAAATCGGGCGTGAAGACCGTGATCCTGACCTATGCGCTTTCCGCCAAGGCGCGAGAAATAGCGATCGAAAACAAAAACGTGGTTGCGGCGGAATTCCACGAAGACGGTGGAAATGTCGGCGCCCGAATCATCGTCGATGGAGCGGAGATTTTCTACCCCGGTATCGACTACTGGGATCTCGATGGTTTTGTGAAGGGAGTTCTGACGGCATGAGTGGCCCGGCACTTGAGTTTACGGAGAACGATCAGATTGGGCGCGTGGCCGGTGTCGACACCAGTCGCGTGGCCATAGACGTCACCAATTCCGAAATGCTGACGCGCGTTGGGATCGGTCAACTCATCGCCATCAAAGGCGCGACACAGGCGGAATTTCTGATCGGGATGACCGACCGGGTCACTCGCTCACTTCGCGAAGAGCTCCCTGACCCAGAAGGTGGCGAATTCGGCGCGCTGACCGTTTCGCCTGCGGATCACATGCAGGCCTTTGTAATCGGCACCTACCGAACCGTTGATGGTGACAAGGTCGACACCTTCAAGCGCGGCGCGGACAGTTTTCCGCAGATCGACCGCGATTGTTTTGTCATCGAGGGCGGCAACCTCCAGCGGTTCATGGGGATCCTGGGCGCCGGCTTTTCTGACGACGAGCGCTTGAAGCTCGGCACATTTGTCGCTGATCGAAGCGCTGAAGCGATCGCAAGTGGTGATCGCTTCTTCCAGCGTCACGCTGCAATTCTCGGCAGCACCGGCTCTGGTAAGAGCTGGGCAGTCGCCCTCATCCTCGAGAGAGCAGCCAAGCTCAAATACCCTAATCTCGTTGTATTTGATATGCATGGCGAGTACGCCCCCCTTGCTGATAAGAGTAAAGGTGGCTTCGCGCAGCGCTTCAGAATTGCCGGCCCTGGTGACCTCGCCGCATCGAAAGACGACTCTCTCTTTCTACCATATTGGCTCCTGAACCGCGATGAGATGCTGTCGATGATCTTGGATCGCAGCGATCAAAACGCGCCAAATCAGGCCTCACGCTTCACGCTCCATGTCCGCGAGCTAAAAGGCGCAACGCTGGACATGGCGAAAAAGGCTACGGTCAAGGAAACCTTCACCGTCGATTCTCCAATCCCCTACGCCATCTCGGAGTTGGTCGACCGCTTGAAGACCGACAACACGGCTAAAGGAGTCGGTAAGAACGGTGCCGCGATCAAGGGAGATTGGGAAGATAAGCTGACGCGCTTCATCTCCCGCCTGGAAGCGAAGCTCGATGATCGCCGATATGGGTTTATGTTCTCGCCGCCTACTGAAGCGCTCGACTATGGGTGGCTCGCGAAGCAGATCGTGAAACTGCTGCGGGCCGACTCAGGCAATGGCATCAAGATCATCGACTTCTCCGAGGTTCCCGCCGATGTGCTGCCGGTCGTGACCGGCACGCTTGCCCGCCTGCTCTACGACGTCCAATTCTGGATGAACGCGGAGTCACGCACACCAATTACACTGCTGTGCGATGAGGCGCATCTCTATCTTCCAGTGAAGGACGATGCCGACGCCGTACAACGGCAGGCCCTGTGGTCGTTTGAGCGCATTGCCAAGGAAGGCCGAAAGTACGGCTTCTCTCTTCTTGTGGTGAGCCAACGCCCCTCCGACGTGAGCCGAACAATCCTTTCCCAGTGCAACAACTTCCTTGCCCTGCGGCTTACAAATGACAGCGATCAGAACGTCATCAAGCGGTTGATGCCGGATTCTCTCGTCGGTTTGACGGCAATGCTTCCGCTTCTCGACACCGGCGAAGCACTTTTGCTCGGCGATGCGGTCCTACTTCCCACGCGGATTAAGTTGGATCAGCCGCAGGTGAAGCCTGACAGCGCTACGCGAGACTTCTGGAAGGAGTGGGGCACATTGCAACCCGATGAGAAGCTACTTGAAGCAGCGGTCGAGTGCCTGCGTAGCCAGACCCGGTCGAACTAGGTCGCTTCGAAGGCGACTGTCAGCAGGATCTCAGCCGCCGTTCTCGCTACTGCAGCGAGACCGATTAAAGAATGGCAGGTTTCAGGGTCGCGACGAATAGGCTGAACGACTTAGATGAAGGCGCTTTGCAGTCGAAGCCTATTCGCGTGATCAATGACAGGCTTCCCGGCATAGTCACCCGAAACCGGCCAGTCCGTTTCCCACCCCATACGAGACATCTATATCTGCCCTACAGGACCGGCAGCTTCTCAGAGTCACAAACTGGTGCGGCTAACGAACAATATGAAGGCGCGCAGCTGACTTTCAGTCCACTGCCGAACACTACTCTATCCAAAAAATTTGTCATGATAATAGTGTCCTGAGCCGAGACTCTAGCCTGGCTGCTGCTCGCCGATAATTCGACGGTTGGAGGCGCGATTTGGCCTACGTTCTGACAACATCCAGGAAATGCCTGATATCCATCAGCCATTCCCGCTGATCGGCATGATAGCTGTCGTGCACCGACCGCGGCAGCACCAGCTGCAATGAGCTCGCCTGCATCTCGCTCGTTTGCGTTCTCGAGATCGAAGGCTCAAGCGTAAGCAGGTGTTTTGACCTGATGCGGTCCGCTTCTGCCAGAACCTGACGCCAGCGATCCTTGCAGGTGGTCTTGACCGCAAGCATCCGGAGACCGGCAGCTGAAAACTCCGGATCTGCGTACTCTGCCTCACCGGGAAAGAGAAAGTCTGCGGCGTTACGCTTTTCAGTCGTGGCTTCGCGCTTGTAGCGGACATCCCATGCCTTCAGCACAGCTTCGACATGATGCGCGAAGGCATATCCTGCGCGTGACTTCCGACGGTTCTGCACGCTCAATGAAAAAGACAGGAAGCCATCGACATCGGCATTGTCTCCATCAAGGAAACCGGCCTTCAGCCGCTCGGCGACCACGACACGCTCCAGATGCCGGAACAGAGCTTCCTCATGTTCCATCCATGCAACCAGAGCAGCATCCGGGTCAGCGAGGGGATCAATGCCTTTGAGGGTTTTGCGCGCGAAGGCCGAGAATGCAGCAGTTCCGGGAAACGTCGTTCCGAACCGGGCGACCAGCTGACCGAGTGCGTCAGGCTCGGGTTCTTCCGCTTCAATGCCGAGCTCGTCGAGGATGAACCTCGCAGCGATGTCTATGTCGCGCCCGCCATCACCCGCGATATCGCGCTGCGTCAGCGCGTAATCATCGGTCAGCTGAAGCCCAAACAGCCACAGCAGCTTCTGCTCAGCTGAACTGCCAGACGGACACAGGATTGCCAGAACCCTTCGCTCTGCCGTCATGCAGAGGAAGAGCGTATCTCCGGCCTTCGCGCGATACACGACGCTCTCTGCTGCTGCCGGATAATAGAGACGGTATTCAGGCGATCGATGCGGCTGGTTCTGTCTGCTGTTGTACCAGGTCCCGGTCAGTTCGAGCCTGAGCGGCGCCTCCCGCTCGTCATCCATCCAGAGGTAGGTAACGGGAATTTTCTCGCGTTCATCCGGTGTGCCCACGAAAGCCCGGAAGATGTCGACGCCCTGGAACTCATGCCCGCGGGACACGGTGGGATCGACCTCGGTCCCCCGCAGAATTTTTGCGCCGGCGCCAATGAAGTAACCGGACAGATAGCCCCTTCCCGCCACGTCAGAATCGCCCCTCTTCTTCAAGCACAGCACGCTCCCCAAGCTCGAGCACTTCGCGATCAGAGGAAAGCCATTCGCTCAGAGCGTCAATCACCTCTTGGCTTCCTCTGCGACGCTTTCCTTTAAGTGAGCACTCCCACACCACAGCAACGCGCCACCCCGCAGAACGAAGTGCTGTAAGGCTTGCGGTATCCCGCGCGACATTGCCTGCGATCTTTTCGCGCCAGAATTCTTCACGCGTTGCGGGCCAGCGGAACAGCGAGCACTCATGACGATGCCAGAAGCAGCCATTGGCAAAGATGACCGCGTGATACCTTGGAAGGACAAGGTCAGGCTTCCCAGGCAGCTTCTTCTCGTGCAGTCTGAAGCGGAAGCCACGGGCATGCAGGCCTTTGCGCAATATCAGTTCGGGCTTTGTGTTGCTTCCCCTGATCGCAGCCATGTTGCGGCTGCGGGTAGCCGTATCGTGAACGTCAGCCAACTTTGCGGATATCCGCCTGCGCGTCGGCCATGATTGCGGCGATGTGTGGTGCCATCAGACGGGCGACCTCTGCAAAAACAGGCACTGCGACGGAGTTGCCAAACTGCTTGTAGGCCTGCGTATCGGAGACAGGGATCCGGAACGTATCATCATAGCCCATGAGACGCGCGCATTCGCGTGGTGTGAGGCGGCGGGGATTTTTTCTTTTGCCCCGGCTGATCAGGATCTCGGAGCCGTCCTTGTAGTAACGTGCCGAGAGTGTGCGGGCGATGTCGTCCGGACCGAACAAACCAAAGCCAAAGCCGTTGCCTTTGGCACGGTGTTTGGCGGCGTAGTCCTGCAGATACTGCCAGAGCTTATCGGAGAGCGTGTATTTTTCACTGACCTCGGCGCGACGTCCGACCGTGAAGTGGGCCTCCGGATTCTCGGTGCCATCCTCGGGGTGAAGAATAGTGTTCAGGCGGCGGGACCCGTAAGCGGGCAGTTCCAGATCGTCAAAACTGAAGTCGACGGAATCCCGGAAACCGACAATGACAATCCGCTCGCGATGCTGCGGCACGAAATGCCCCGCATCAATGATCCGGGTGTGCACGCAATAGCCCAGTTCTTCTTCAAGCTTGCGGCGGATGACGGAGAATGTCCGGCCCTTGTCGTGGCTTCTGAGGTTTTTTACGTTCTCCAGCATGAAGGCCGCCGGCCGATTGTGCTTCAGGATACGCAGCACATCGAAGAACAATGTGCCCTGCGTTTCGTCCTGGAACCCGTGCAGGCGGCCAAGGGCGTTCTTCTTGGAGACCCCTGCGATCGAGAATGGCTGGCAGGGAAAGCCTGCGACCAGCACATCGTGCTCCGGAACGTCTTCTTCCGCGACCTCACGAATATCACCTGCGATCGGACGATTGTCTGGGAAGTTCGCCAGATAGGTTTTCTGAGCGTATTTATCCCACTCCGAGGTGAAGACGCACCGCCCACCGGCGCTTTCCATGGCCCGGCGCAATCCCCCGATGCCGGCAAACAGATCGATAAAGGTAAATGCGTTGCTTCCTGCAGACGGGGCGCGTCGTTCCACCTCCATCTGAAGAACTGTGAGCACGGCTTCGCGCGGGGTTTCCTCCCCCCTCTTCCACCGGTAGATGTGGCCCTCGGAATAGCCGAGCTTCGCTGACGCCTCTGCGACTGACCAGCCCGTCCGCTGCAGCAGGCTGTCAAATTCTGTGTACATTCCGGAACCCCGCCACCAGATTCTAATCTGGGAATCTTTCTGACACTATGTCTTCAGGCGACCCTTCAGGCAAGAACAAAGAGAAAACAGGGGCGCATATTCTGAGGATAAGGCTGGCCTGTGTGATCTGCATCGGTAAAAGAGAATCCTGAACTCCTCCTACCCTGCAATCAGCAACTCACCGGACTGATGAAGACGCCTGTCGGAAACCTGAGAGATCTGGACCTTTCGGACCACGATGTCTGCCAGCGCATACTGGCCCTGGACAAGCACAGGCTTGCAGAAGGCCTCGTTGTTGAGAGCCTGTTCGATCAGTATCTGGCTGCATTTCCACAGAACGGGAATGACGCTCCTGTTCTCATCGATGCCGATACTGCGATCGCAGCCAATTCCGGCGGGCGGGACACCTATGCGTTTGTCTGGGATCGCGAAAGCCGGATTGGCCTTCGGCGCTATCTGATCGCACTGGGCCGACGATACGATACGTGGCTGGTCAGATTTGATGCCTCAGAGCACACCTTCGTCACCGCGCATGTAAAAGATGGAAAGCGCGTTTCTGACTGGGCCCCTCTCTATCAAACCGCGCGCGATCTGTCCGGTCGCGAGCATGAACACGATGTGGGCGTCGATCTGTCGGTACGCCACGCGAAACGCATCAATCAGAGTTTCTGGGGCTACCTCTCGGCGCAATATGGAGATGCACTTGGCGAACGTGTGGTGCTGCCGAGGATATTCCTAAATTTCGGCATTCAGCCATGGTTCCGGTATGTGTGGAACATCGACCGTGTCTACCTGCAGGGCGATCAGATCTGGCATCTGGAGATCAAGCATAAGTACCCGATCACGGGCAGACAGCTGACATTCGGGCTGAACGATGGTGAGTTGCGGCTGATCACAGACGAGAGATTGTCTGAATTGCGCCTTGCATAACCAGAGATTACCCTCATTCATTCGGCTGTCGCCGCGCCTTTGCAACCCCCCGATCCGTGGCGATGAACCGCTCCAGCATAGGCACGATCAGCCTGATGGGATCGACGGCGGAATGGCCGCTCTCGCGGGCCAGCACCTCGGCATAGGCGACCAGATCGCGGTGAAGCGGCGCGGGCAGTTCCACCGTCACCTTGACGGGCTTGTCGTCGGGGAGCGGGCCGAGTTTCAGTTTGGTCATGGTCAGCCTCCTACCGGCTCGAACACAAGGTCGCGGGTGACGATGATCCTGACCGGGAACCCCAACTTCTTCGCGTCGGATTACCTGGTCGTCGATCATGATGGCCGGCTCTATCCGACTGATGAGGCACGCATGCTTTCGCGCATCGGCCGTATTGACCTCAGTATCGGCGATGTCGCGGCCGGAATCGACACGGCTAAGGTCGATGTCCTCAACGCCTCGTCTATAAACAATTTCGATCCCGACTGCATTCACTGTGCCTATCAGGCATTTTGTGGGACGGACGTCGTCGATGACCTCTCCCGATATGGGCGCATCGACATGCCGCGCGCGGACACCTGGTTCTGTGGCCGGCACACAGCGGTCTTCGACAAGGTCTTTGAGGTTCTTTACGCGCCCAGACCAGATAGTGGGTGAGCCCGCCTGCCCCGGTTACGAAACGCTTGGTGCCGCTGATGGACCAGCCCGATGCCGTGCGGCGCGCCAGCGTTGCCGGCAGCCCACCCCGGGAGGGCGAGCCCAGATCCGGCTCCACCCGCGCGGCATTCACCAGCACCAGCCCCTGCCTGGCCTGCGCCAGAAGCTGGCGATAGCGCTCTTCCGGCCAGAGCGGGGCATGGGCCTGCCTGTAATGGGCAAGCAAGGTCATCGCGCTGATGAGGGCAACCGAGGGGTCCCCCTCGCCCAGACGCGCCAGAAGCCGCGTCATCCCGCCCAGGGAGAGGCCGGCCCCGCCATAACGGGTGCCGACGGTGCGCTCCAGCACACCGCGCGCCTGCACGGCGCGAATGCCCGCCCATGGAAAAGAGCCGGTGGCATCGGCAGCCTGCGCCGCCTGCGCCAGTTCATGGACCAGATCGGTCAGGTCATCCTGACCATGGCCCCGGTGAGATGCGCCTTGCTCCGTCACGGCACACCTCAGGCGACAGCAGTTTGGGGAAGGCCGCGCCGGGCCAGCCCTGCCCGCACCAGAGGCAGCACATAACGCCCGTAATCTATGGCATCGTTCAGATTGTCATAGCCGCGGATGGAGATCAGCTCCGCACCAAGATCGACATAATCGAGCAGGGAATCCGCGATGGTCTGCGGCGAGCCGACAAGTGCCGTCGTCGCACCGCGTGCGCCCGTGGCCGTGACGGTCGGATACCACAGGGCGCGATCATGCACGTCACCACGCGCCGCAATTTCCAGCAGACGCTGGGAGCCGACATTCTGCGGCCCGCTCTCCGGCAGGGGGCGCACGGCGGCCTGCACGCCCGCATTCGCCTTCAGCTTGTCCAGCACACGATGGGCCTTTGCCCATGCCAGCTCATCCGTCTCGGCGATGATCGGGCGGAAGGTCACCCAGATGCGCGGCCTGTCCCTGCGGCCAGCGCGAGCCGCCTCCTCGTGGATACGCTGGATCTGCTGGCGCGTTTCGGCCAATGGCTCGCCCCACAGGCCGAAAATATCCGCCAGCTCTCCCCCGACCCGATAAGCCTCATCGGAAGACCCGCCGATAGAGACCGGAATGGTGCCCCGCACAGGCTGGACGGCATTGCGGAAATCCTTGATCTGATAGTATTTCCCATCAAAATCAAACGGTTCCGGAGATGCCCAGGCCCGGCGCAGGATGCGGATATATTCCGCCGTGCGGGCATAGCGCTCATTCTTGGGCAGGAAATCGCCCTCCCGCGCCTGCTCGGCATCATCCCCGCCGGCAATGAAATGCACGACGATCCGCCCGCCAGAAAGCTGGTCCAGGGTCGCCAGCGCCTTGGCGGCGACAGTTGGGTACACGGTGTTTGGCCGCAGCGCGACAATGGGGGCGATGTGATCGGTATGGGCGATCACGGTCGCCGCAAGGGTAAAGGGGTCAAAGGAATAAGAGGAATAGGGCAAAAGCGTATAGTTGAATCCGGCAGCATCCAGAGTGCGCGCATATCGGGCAAAATACTTCGGATCGACTGGCGCACCCGGATCCGGATCAAGATCCGTTGATGCATTCGGAAAGCTGACGCTGATAAATTCAACAGCCATTTCTGACTCCACTCCATGAAAGACGCGCCTGAGACCAGATGCAGAGCGCGAGCCCGGCCTGTCGAAGACCCGCCTCGGCACCACATCGCGCCCAATGAGACTGACCTGTCTTTCTTATGTTTATATTTTCGATAGAAATTATGTAAAGATATTTTTCCGGAAAAAGCAAAACAGGGGCTTGAAATGTGCCGGAATTTTTAGATTGTCATTTAATTTCAATATGTTGAATGCTATATATCGCACTTCACGCCAATCTCCGCCAATGGGGAATCAGGCGGAATCGACCAGACCCCGGCTTATTGACAGGCTGTTTTCTGGTGCGTATCTGGACAGGGCGTTCTGCCGCATTTCGTTTCAGCGCCACCTGCCAAATGGTGGCCCACTGAAACATCTGCACCGGCCTTATGAACATGCGAAAGACATGCGGAGCAGCTGTGACCCCTCAAAAAACCGCCTCGATACGCGATGACATTCTCGATATTGCCGGCACGCTTTTTTACCGGGAGGGCATCCGGGCTGTTGGCATTGACCGGATCGTGGCGGAGGCGAACATCGCGAAGGCCACGCTCTACCGCTATTTCCCGTCCAAGAATGATCTGGTCGCCAGTTATCTGAATGCACGGCACGAGCGGGTCATCCTGTCGCTCCACCATATTCTCCAGCTTCACCCCACCCCGCGCGCGCAACTGGCCGCCATTTTCGACATGCTGTTCGAGAAGGCCGACAACCCGGATTTTCGTGGCTGCGCCTTTGCGCTGGCCGTGGCGGAACACGGCGATTCCGAGCGGGTGGTGAATGTGGCGCGCACCCACAAGAATGCGGTGCGCACGCTTCTTGGCGCCATTCTGGCCCGGGCGGGGGTGCTGGAAACGCAGCCCGCCACCCATGTCGCCCTGCTCTATGAAGGGGCGCTGGCCACCGTCGCCGTCCACCACGATCCACAGGCTGTCCTTCAGGCCAAGGCTTGTGCGCTCTCCATATTCGACCTTGCCGTAGCCCATGCCGGAGCAGCCCATGACACACACACCGCCTGACACATCCGCCACGCCGAAGATTGAATATTATTTCTCCATCGGTTCACCATGGGCCTATATCGGGCTGGCCCCCTTCACCGCGCTGGCCGCCCAGCATGGTGTGGAGGTGCAGGCTTTCCCCATTTCCCTGATCGAGGAAAATGGCGGCATCTATGTGCGCAACCGTCCGGAAGCGCGCCGGGCCTACTGGCTGAAAGACCTTCACCGCTGGGCCGCGCATCGCGGCAAGGTGCTGAACATGAACAGGAATGGCCTTGCTGACCCGACCCCCGCAGCCCTTCTGGTGATTGCCGCCCAGCAGCAGGGGCTGGATGGGCTGGCCCTGGCTCGTGCCCTGCAGGAGGCGTTCTGGGAGCGGGCGGAAAATATTGGCGACCTCGCCATTTCCGCCGCCATCGCCGACAGGCTGGGTCTCCCCGGAGCCACGCTTGCCGCACAGGCCGGCAGCGCAAGCGTGGAAGCCCAGTGGCAGGCCAATTATGAGCGTGCGCGCGCCGCCGGTGTCTTCGGCGTGCCAAGCTTCCTGTATCAGGGCACTCTCTATTGGGGGCAGGACAGCCTCCCCTTTCTTGGGCACCACCTCCGCACCGGCCAGCCGCTGGCCTGATTGCGTACAGACAGAATGGGACAATCATGACGAGTCGCCTTGACCCGACCGTACTCGAAACGTTGCGCGCACGTTTCAAGGACCGCCTTTCAACCGGCATGGACCTGCGCGAGCAGCATGGGCGCGGGGAATCCCACCATGTCACGGCTTCTCCCGATGCGGTGGTGTTTGCACAGACCACGCAGGAGGTTTCGGACATTGTGCGCCTGTGTGCGGCCCATCATGTTCCTGTCATTCCCTATGGGGCGGGCACCTCGCTTGAGGGCCATCTGGCGGCCGTGCGGGGCGGCATTTCAATAGACCTGTCGCAGATGAACGCCATTGTGCGCGTGAGTGCGGAGGATCTGGACTGCACCGTCGAGGCCGGGGTCACCCGTGAGCAGCTCAATATCTGGTTGCGCGACAAGGGGCTGTTTTTCCCTATAGATCCGGGCGCGAATGCCTCGATAGGCGGCATGACGGCCACCCGCGCCTCCGGCACGAATGCGGTGCGCTATGGCACCATGCGCGAGAATGTGCTGGCCCTGACTGTCGTGCTGCCAGACGGGCAGATTGTGCATACGGGCGGCCGGGCGCGCAAATCCTCCGCCGGTTATGACCTCACCCGCCTTTTCGTCGGATCGGAAGGTACGCTTGGCATCATCACCGAGGTGACCCTGCGCCTGTATGGGCTGCCTGAAACGACATCTGTCGCCCTGTGCGCCTTTGACAGTGTGGAGCAGGCTATCAATACCGCCATCGCCGTGGTGCAGATGGGCATTCCCGTCGCCCGCATGGAATTGATGGACCGGGGGCTGATTGCGGCCGTCAACAGCTACTCCCATCTCACCCTGAAGGTGGCGGATACACTGGCTTTTGAGTTCCATGGCTCTGCCGCGAGTGTGCAGGAGCAGGTGGAGCAGGTACGCGCCCTTGCCGAAGAGAATGGCGCCGAGAATTTCGAATGGGCCAATACGCCGGAGGAGCGCACCCGCTTGTGGAAGGCCCGTCACAATGCCTTCTATGCGGTCCTCGCATCGCGCCCCAATGCCCGCGGCTGGCCCTCGGATGTCTGCGTGCCGGTGTCGCAACTGGGCGCCTCCATCATGCATACGCGCAAACTGCTGGAAACATGCAGCGTGCCGGCGGTCATTCTGGGGCATGTGGGTGATGGCAATTTCCATGTGGTCTTTGCGGTTGACCCGGAAAACCCGCAGGAAATGGAAGAGGTTGCCGCCATTAATGGCCAGATGGTGAAATTCGCCATCTCTGTTGGCGGCACCTGCACGGGCGAGCACGGCATCGGGCTGGGCAAGCGCGCCTATATGCGGGCCGAGCATGGCGATGCACTGGAGCTGATGGCCCGCCTGAAACAGGCCATTGATCCGCTCGGCATCATGAACCCCGGCAAGATCCTCCCGGAGGGGTGAGGCTGGCCGCATGGAAGGTCCATATCCCGCATCTGGCCGGACACGGGTGCCGGGGCTGGCGGGAGCGGTGGCACCGCACCATGGAGCCACCTTTTTCAGGAGAGCTTTTCACCATGGCGCTGCTTTATCTCCATGCACCGGAAAATGCGGGGATCTACCGGGAAGCTCTCGCCGCTGCATTCCCGCATCTGCGCTTTGAAACCGACCCGGACGCGCTCAGTCCGCAAGATGTGCGCTATATGGTGACATGGGCCGTGCCGCAGAATATCGCCCGATACTCCAATCTGGAGCTGCTTCTGGCGACAGGTGCGGGGGCGGACCAGTTCATTGCGGCCGATCTGCCACCCCGCACCCGCATCGTGCGGATGGTGAATGGCCATTTGGCCGGGATGATGCAGCAATATGTGACCCTTGCCGTGCTGGCGCTGCATCGTGACTTGCCCCATTATGTTGTCCGGCAGGCGCAGGGCGAGTGGATGCCGGTGGCGCCGCGCATGTCACAGCAAATCTGTGTGGGCGTCATGGGGCTGGGCCAGCTTGGCACCGCCGCCCTCTCCGCCCTGAAGCCCTTCGGTTTCAGGCTGGCGGGCTGGAGCCGAACCGCGCATGATCTTGAGGGCGTCTCATGCCACCATGGGCCTGATGGCCTTGAGAGATTTCTTTCCCTCAGCAATATCCTCGTGTGCCTGCTTCCGCTGACGGTGCAAACGCGCGGCATTCTGGATGCCGGCCTCTTCGCCAAACTGCCGCGTGGCGCCGCCCTCGTGCATGCCGGACGCGGACCGCAACTCAACCACAAGGCCCTGCTGGAGGCGCTGGACAGCGGCCATCTCAGGTCCGCCATGCTGGATGTGACCGACCCGGAGCCACTGCCAGCGGAACATCCGCTGTGGCGGCATCCAAAGGTCATCATCACACCGCACATTGCAACGGTCAGCCAGCCCGAAGCGGCGGTGGAACATATCATTCAGGCCATTGCCAGCCATGAGCGCAATGAGGATCCTGCGGGTCTCGTGAAGAGAGAGCGCGGCTACTAGATTCCCGCTCCCTGCCGGCCAATGGCGGCATCATCAGGGACGCATCATCTCTCCCCTGCCCTCCTGCCGGGCCGGGAAGCTGGAGCCTCTCACCTGCTCAACGGGATGCAGGCCCCGGTGATGGCCGCAAGCCCCGGACGGATGCGCGCATCATAGTCCTGCGGCGATGTCATGCTTCCGGTCCTCGGTTCCCGTGCTGGAGGCAGAGCGATGAGGACCGCCCGGCAGCGCTCAGCCGCCGGATGGTGCGGTGAGCCCCGGCCAGTAATAGGCATCATCCGTAGGGCGCGGGCCGAATATCGCCTGCCCCACCCGCACCACGCTCGCCCCCTCCTCGATGGCAAGTTCATAATCGCCAGACATGCCCATGGAGAGCTGCGTCACACCGGGGTGAAGCTTCACGACGCTGTCCCGCAATTCACGCAACAGGCGAAAACAGGGGCGCACCCGCTCGGCATCGGCACTGAAAAGAGCCAGCGTCATCAGCCCCCTGGGCTTGAGGCGCGGAAATTCCGGCAGCCGGTTCACAAAGGAGAGCAGATCATCCGGATGAAGACCGAACTTGCTGGCCTCCCCCGATGTATTCACCTGCACGAACACATCCAGATCACGCCCCAGCGCATCGAGCCGGCGGTTGAGCTCCTGCGCCAGACGCAAGCTGTCAAGCGCATGGAACTCCGATGCGAAGCGGACGAGATATTTCACCTTGTTGGTCTGGAGATGACCGATAATGTGCCAGCAGATCCCCAGATCCCCAAGCACCTCATGTTTTTCACGCGCTTCCTGCAGCTTGTTCTCACCAAAATCGGTGATTCCTGCGGCATGGGCATGCCGCAGGATGTGAGCAGGAACGGTCTTGGTCACCGGCAGAAGACGCACACCATCCGGGGGGCGGCCGGCACGGATGCAGGCCGCGGCGATGCGCCTTTTCACCTCCCGCAGATTGGCCGCAAAGGATTCGGCAGGGTTATTGCCGAAGCGGGCAATATCTTCCGGGCTGAAATCAGCGCTCAGGGATGCAGGCATACCGGATGTCACTCTCGCACGTGGTGGTCATAATAAGGCAGGGGAAAGCGGGCGCTGAGCTCCTGCACCGCGGCAAGAATCCCGCCGCGCGCGGTATCCAGCGTGTCCTTGCGGACAGCATGGAGCGTTTCGAGCATCAGGGCCGCGATCTGCCTGTATTCATCCGGACCGAAGCCGCGGGATGTGCCTGCCGCACTGCCCACCCTTATGCCGGATGTCACCATGGGCTTTTCCGGATCATGAGGAATGGCATTCTTGTTGAGCGTGATGCCAACGGACTCCAGCGCCTTTTCGGCAATATTGCCGGTGACGCCAAGCGGGCGCAGATCCACCACCGCCAGATGGCAATCCGTGCCCCCGGTGGTGATCGCCAGCCCGCCATCCATCAGCGCCTGCGCCAGAATGCGGCAATTCTCGACAACGCGTCGTGAATAGGTCCTGAAGGAGGGGTCAAGCGCCTCGCCGAACGCCACGGCCTTACCCGCGACCACATGCATGAGCGGGCCGCCCTGCAGGCCGGGAAAGATTGCGGAATTGATCTTCTTCGCAATGCCCTCATCATTGGTGAGCACGAAACCACCGCGTGGCCCGCGCAGGGTCTTGTGCGTGGTCGAGGTGACGACATGGGCGAAGGGCACCGGCGAGGGATAGACCCCGCCCGCGACAAGCCCGGCAAAATGGGCCATATCGACCAGCAGGATCGCGCCAACCTCATCGGCGATCTGGCGGAAACGGGCGAAATCCAGCGTGCGCGGATAGGCTGACCCGCCGGCAATCAGCAGTTTGGGGCGGTGCAGGCGCGCCATTTCGGCCACCTGTTCCATATCGATCAGATGGCTGTGCGGATCGACCCCATAGCTGACCACATTGAACCACCGGCCCGACATGTTGACCGCCGCCCCGTGGGTGAGATGGCCGCCCGCCTTCAGATCAAGGCCCAGTATGGTATCTCCCGGCGTCAGCAGCCCGAGAAAGACGGACTGGTTGGCCTGGCTTCCCGAATGCGGCTGCACATTCGCATAAGTGCTGCCAAAAAGCTGGTTGAGCCGCGAGATCGCCAGATCCTCGATGACATCGACATTGGCGCAGCCGCCATAATAGCGCCGGTGCGGATAGCCCTCGGCATATTTGTTGGTGAGCACAGAGCCCTGTGCCTCCATCACCGCCGGGCTGACGAAATTCTCGGAGGCGATCAGCTCGATACAGGTGCTCTGGCGTTCCTGTTCGCGGACAATGGCTGCAAACACGGCATCATCACGCCCGGCAAGGGAGGTGCGCCCGATGCTGCCTTCGGCAAGGGACATTTTGAGCGGGGCGGCTGTGCATGCTGTCATCGCAGGTCTCCTTCAAGGCCCGGCAGGAATGAGATGTGCACGGGGCATCAGGCACCGGCAGCTTCCTGTCCCTAACAGGAAATCGGCTGGATGATCCCTGCCATTATGAAAGCCATGACCAGACCAATTCAGCCTGCCCTGCCCGGCGAGAGACCAACCTCCTGCGCGAAAGCGTCCATCAGGATGAAGGCCCCTTCCTGACGCTGATGGGCATTGATGAGCGGGACCAGACGCCTGAAATGCGCGCTGGCGCAGTGGGCATCCAGCGCGGCCCGGTCCGGCCATTCCTCGATGAAGATGAAATGGCCCGGATCTTTCCGGTCGATGAAAAGATCATAGGAGATGCACAGAGGCTCCAGGCGTGTGTGCGCGACAAGCTCGCGATAGAGCGGGCGCACCGTCTCCAGGGCATCGAGGCGCATGAAATCCTCCGCGATGACTTTCAGCATGTCCTTCCTGCCCCTCGGGTTTCGAGATTATGTTCACTGTATGTTCCATATTCAGTGTCGCTGCAACCGTTTTATCCGCTCAGCTGCGCCGCACCGCCTTCAGCGCGCCGGCCAGCTTCAGCACCGCAGCCTCCAGCTCTTCCGGCGTATAGGCGGCAAAGCCCATGAGGAAGCCGGCCTGCGCCTTTCCTGTGGCATGAAGGCTCGAAAGGCCGAGCATCTCGATGCCCACCCGGCGCGCGGCCAGAACCGCCTCCTGTTCGGGGATATCACCGGTCAGCAGGCAGGGCATTTGCAGGCCGCCTATGGGCACCTGCGGCTCCACAAGGCCGGAAAGATGCCTGCGGACCAGACCGGCCAATATCTCCAGCCGCTCGGCATAGATGCCGCGCATGGTCCGGATATGCGCCCCGAAATGCCCCCCTTCCATGAACCGCGCCAGCGTGAGCTGGGCGATGGATGCGGTATGCCCGTCCAGCAGCGTGCGCGCCACCGTCATGGGCTTCACCAGTTGCGGCGGCAGCACGACATAGCCGATCCGCAGACCCGGAAAGAGAGACTTCGTGAAGGTGCCGATATAGATCGTCCGGTCATGCGCATCCAGCCCCTGCACGCAGGCCGTGGGCTTGCCGGCATAGTGGAACTCGCTGTCATAATCGTCCTCGATGATCCAGGCATGATGCCGCGAGGCCCAGTCGATCAGCGCCAGGCGGCGATCCAGCGCCAGTGTCGCTCCGGTTGGAAACTGGTGCGAGGGGGTGAGGAACACCGCCTTTGCACCCGTGGGATCATCAATGATCTTCTGGGCCATGATGCCCTGCCGGTCCACATCCACCGGCACACATTCAAGGCCGGCGGCGTCAAACGCCTTGCGCGCACCATAATAGACCGGCTCCTCGATGAAGATCCGCTCTCCGGGGTCCAGCAGCATGTTGGCGCAGAGCGTCATCGCCTGCTGTGAACTGGTCAGCACCAGCACCCGCTCCGCCGTGGCCCGCGCGCCGCGCTGGAGATTCACATAATCGGCAATGGCGTGGCGCAGCGCCTCAAGGCCCTGCGGGTCTCCATGATGCAGCGCCTGTGTCCCGGCCTCCCGCAGCACCTGTCGCTCCAGCCGCTCCCAGAGCTGGAGCGGAAAGGCGCGCGTTTCGGGCACGCCATGCGCAAATGGCCGGGGCTGGAGCATTTCGCGCACGCCACCGCTGTGGAACATGGCATTCCCGCGCCGGCTCAAATTGGGCGCCTGATTGCGCCGGAGGGCCTCACGGGTCGGCCGTCGATAGCCCGCGGTAAACTCCCCCATCCGGGCCACGAAACTGCCGCTGCCCACTCGTCTGTCGATGAAACCTTCGGCATGGAGCTGCGCATAGGCGGCCTCGACCGTATCACGCGAAACGCCCAGAGACTGGGCAAGGCCGCGTGTGGCCGGCAGGGGCTTGCCCGGCCCCAGCGCACCATCAAGGATCAGCTGCCGGATCGCCCGCTGTATCCGCGCATGCAGGGGCATGGCCGCATGGGCCGGATGCGCAAGCCACGCCTGCACCGTTTCAAGTTGGGAATGCCGGAACAATTGGCCTGCCCCTCTCCTCATCACCAGGCTGGATGATCCGGCCAGTTATCGGGCAGGAGCAAGAGCCTGTCCATGCCTGTGCCGCAACTTCACCGGATCTCCGCATGCAGCCGCGCCAGCCCCGGAGACGGCCTCCAGCGCCCGCATGGCATATCCCCCGGCAAGCGATGGTACGGGTGGTTGGAGGGATCGCAAAAATTGTCTACCGTGACAGCATGACGATGAATGCCGATGTGAGAATACGCGCCCTTCTGCAAGCTGCGGAAATGCTGAATGATGCGGGGCGCGCCGGTTCGGCCCGTGCCTTGATGGATGCCCGGAAGGAGCATCGGGTCGATCTTCCAACGCTGCGCCGGCTCCATGCCCTGTGGCGCACAACCCGGCATGAGGGCCAGCCACCCGGCGCCAGCGTCTGGGCGCGGGCGGGCGAGATCACCTCCGGCCTTCCCCGATGCCTGACCATTCTGGATGAGATCAGCGCTCTCAACTGGTCCACGGATTTTGACTGCACCCGCCTTGTGCGCGCCACGGCGGATGAGCAGATTTCAGCCGGCGATTATGATCTTGTCCTGATGGAAAGCGCATGGCGCGGGCATGGAGATGACTGGATCTACGCCTTCACATCCCCCGGCCTCACCCACCCCAATGCCCAGGCCCTTGTCGCCGCTCTGAAGCGCTTGCGCGAGACCTGCGACACACCCATCGTCATCATCAACAAGGAAGACCCTCTCCACTACGACAAGTTTCTCCCCGTGATGAAATATGCGGACCATATCTTCACCACGGATTCAGAAATGGTACCCCGGTATCGCGAACACACCGATGCCATCAGCGTCACCGCAATGCCCTTCGCCGCGAACCTTTCCATCACCAATCCCGTGGGGCGGGTGCGCGAGCCGCAGGAAGACCTGTGCTTTGCCGGTTCATACTATTCCGAGGGGCATGAGGAGCGCGCCCGGCAGATGAACTACATGCTGGAGCCAATCCTCGACGCGAAAGGCGCGATCTATGATCGCATGTCGGTGCATGACAATCCCCGCTACCATTTTCCCGAGCGGTTCCGCCCCTTCATTCGCCCGGCCGTCAGCTTTCAGGAGATGAATGACCTGTATCGGCGGTTCCGGGTTTTCCTGAACGTCAATACCATCACCACCTCCCCGACCATGATGTCGCGGCGGGTTTATGAGCTGCTGGCCAGCGGCACGCCTGTCGTTTCCGCGCCCTCACGCGCGCTGGAAGAGCAGTTCAGCGGCATTGTGCCCATGGCCAGCGATGCCGCAAGCGCCCGTGACGCCGTGCACCGCCTGCTGACAGATGACCGGCACTGGTGGAAAACCAGCCAGAAAGGCATCCGGGAAATCGCCCTCAGGCACCAGTACAAGCACCGCGCGGCGCTGATCCGCGCAACGGCTCTGGGGCAAAAAACCCGGCATGAGCCACCGCTTGTGACCATCGTCATGTCCACCAAACGCTGGACCTTTCTGGACAGGATCGTGGAGAATATCGCGCGGCAGGTCTATCCGCGCATCGAGGTGATTTTCGCGCTGCGTGACAACTGGCCTGCCGAAAAGATCAACGCGCTTGAAAAGCGGATTGCGGAATCCGGCAACATCAAGTCGATCAAGATCATGACCTTCCCTGAAACAGTGACCCTCGGCACCAAGCTGAATGCCGCGATTCAGGCCTCAACAGGCACGTTCATCGCCAAGTTCGATGATGATGACTGGTATTTCCCGAACTATCTCCAGGACATGATGCTGAGTTTCGAGTTCTCAGGCGCGGACCTGTGTGGAAAATGGACCTTCCCCGTCTGGCTTGAAAGCCGGGACAAACTGTTTCTGCGCAATCCCGGCCATGAACATAAAAGGGATGTGCCCTTTGTGGCCGGGGGCACACTCGTGGCGCGCAAGTCGCTGCTGCTGAGCCTGCCCTTTGCCGATCGCAGCCAGGGTGAGGATACAGACCTCATCAAGAGAATCCAGGCGACCGGCGGCGTCATCTATTCCGCCGACCACTTCAATCATATCCAGTACAGGTCTGCGGACACGTCCCACCATACATGGGCTGCCGATGACGACATGTTCGAGAAGACCGGAAAACATATCGGCACGCGCGCCGATATGGGGGACTGGGTGGTGTAGCCATCCCGTCAGGCCTGACCTGCCAGTCTACCAGGCGCAAAAGAATGGGAGATGACCGGGCGGACAGGCCCGGCATCTCCGCCCGGCCTGTTCTTCTTGGCCTCATCGGCCCCGCCTTCAGGTGAAGTGCCTCTCACTTCACCTTGCGCGCCGGGCGCCCCTCCGCCGCACCATACATCAGATAATGCAAGGCCGGGTCCATGCCCGAGGCGGCAACATCGGCATGATATGTCCGATACCAGTCCGGATCGACAATCCTGTTTTCAACCAGCAGCCTGACATGATCGGCGGTGGATACGCCCCGTCGCCACATCCCCTTGTTCGCTTCACTGAACAGGGCGCTCACAACCCGGCCGACCTCACGGGCAATCTCGTTTTCCAGATTCACCGCCATGTTCTTGCGCATGCGGTCAATCGCGGCATTGCGCTCCTGAAGCTCCCGGTTGAACTGCTCCGTCAAGACCGCAATGTCATCCAGACGCTGCTGGGCCTCTTCCTTCGCCGCTGCCAGCTCCTTGTCCCGGACAAGACGAAGGCTTTCCGCCTCCGTTTTCAGACGGGCATATTCCTCATTCGCCTTCTGGGCCTCGGCGGGCTTTTCAGCGACGGGCGCAGCCTGCGCACGCTTGATCTTGTGCGCCTCCAGCGCCTCGACCTTCGCCAGCGCGGCATTATAGGCGATCTCGGATTTTTCAAGGCGAAGCTGAAGGCTTCTCACCTGATGATGCAGGTTTTCGCTTTCCTGGTTCTTGTCCGACAAGACCAGCTCCAGCCGCGCCGCCTCCTTCTGGAGCGCGGCACGCTCTTCGCGGGCGGCGGTCTGGGCGGCCTCGAAATCCTGCAAGCCCTTCTTCAGATTGTCCAGCTCAAGCCGGCGCGCATCAATCTCGCGCTCCTTTTCCTGAAGGGATGAGAGCGCCAGATCCCGCTGCTTCTGCACGTCGCGAGCGCGCTGCATCTCCTCCAGCCCCTGCCCGAGGCGGTTGAACACCATGCGGGCGGCCAGATAGGCCGGATGGCCCTGCCGCAGGGAGGCCAGAGCCTGAAGACGCTCTGGCTGGTTGTTTCCATGCAGGATGACATCCAGCCGCGAACCGCCCAGAGAGACCGGCCCGGTGATGACACTCTGCCCCGGCTTTGAATCCAGCGCCTGCCTCAGGCGCTCATTGAGCAGGATCTGCCCCGGCTCACAGATGAGGATGACGGCGCGATCAGACAGCAGCGGCAGCCACTCATCCACCAGCCTGTCCATGCCCGCATCATCCAGCGCATCATGCAGCACGAGAAGGTCAATCGTGTCATGCACATAATGGATGCCAGCCTCCAGCGCATCACGCAGAAGGATGGAGAAATCCGTATATTGGGCATCATGCTGCTGGCGCAGCCCCTCATGAAGCTGGCCCTCCCGAAGCTCCAGCCCCAGGCAGGATGCGTGCAGGTTCAGCCGCTCGATCGCCTGACAAAGGGAAAGATAGACCACGCCATCTGCGGTCCCGATCTGCACCACCGATGTCGGGCGAATGGACTCCATCAGCCAGAAAAGAAAGGGAATCTGCGCCAGGAGCGGCGAGCTCTCCATGTGGCGGGGACGCCAATAGATCGCCTGGCTGGAGAGCGGAATGCGCAGGTCCTGGGCCGCCTTGTCGAATACGGCCTCGCTGGAGGCATCGCGCCGTGTCACGCTGCCTGCCCGCAGGACCAGATCAGCCGCATGGCGCGCTGTTTCGTTGTGGGTCATCCCATTGCTCCTACACTTCTGAAGCAGAAACGCACCCGTGGTGCGGCACCTGCCTGCTGATCGTCTGTCGGGTCTGGAAACATATGCATGCCAAGGGCCTAGCCGCCCGCTTTCAGGACAGCCAGCTCAGCCTCGATGATCTTGCGCTTGCCGCTTTGGCGGCGCACACGCTCCGCTGCCGCTCTCGACTTGCGCTGGAAGATGTCCGGGTTCTGCCACATCTCGACAATGGCCGCCGCCAGCCCGCCCGCATCTTCAGGATCAGCCAGATAGCCGCATGTTTCATCGACGAATTCCGGGATGGCCGCGACTCGCGATGTCACCGGAACAAGCCCTGAACTCATTGCCTCATCACGCGAGACGCCATGGCTGTCCCAGCGCGTGGGGTTGAGGAAAACCCCGTAGCCTTTCTGTATCTCGGCGATTTCGGCATGGCTGAGAAAGCGGTTGTCACAGATCACATTCGGCAAGCCGGCCAGAGGTGCGGTCACCTCCTCGAACAGGGGGCCACGACCAATGATGCAGAATTCCAGATCGGGAAAGAAATCATGTTTCTGAAGTTCGAGTATGGCTTTGACAGACAGGTCATTGGCATATTTTGGCGATGCGAACGGGCGGATCGAAAGGATCTTGCCCCGCAGGTCAGCTGACTTTTCCTGGTAGGCAAAGAGCTCATCATCAATGGGGTTGTGAATGATCCTGCACTGCTCGGCCGGGAAGCGGACCTGGAGATCCTCGAACACCTCGCTTGCAAAATATTCGGAGACAAACACGAAATCGAGATTGGCGGGCAGCGGGGCAAACAGGCTGCGCCAGAAGGCAAGGCGCTTGTCGCTGGCAAGCCTGGCCTTCTCCAGCTCTTCTTCGCTGGTGTAATTATAGCTGCGCCGCCACCAGGGCTGCACTTCCGCTCCATGCACCCATACGGTGACACGCAGACGGTCGATGTGGCGCGAGAGCACCTTCCACATGGCCTCATCCAGAAAATGGACCAGCACATGGTCATAATGACCATCCGCCAGCATCCGGTCGAGCTGCTCGGCGGAGCCTGTCATGCAGTCGATATTCTGGAACTCATGGGCCAGCGTCCCATGGTCCCCCTTCAGGCGGAACAGGTCCGGCTTCACGCCGCCCAGCTCCTGATAGGCCTTCATCCTGCTGTGGACGAAGCCGTTCCTGTAGAGATCCTCATATGAGGGATAGTGGTTTGTGAGCACCAGAATGCGCGAGCGGGCGATGATCTCGCGCGGGGCCGGATGATATTCGCCCAGAATGAGACCATGTACCCGGCAGCTTCCCGGCCCGCGAAAGCGGACACCGAAGCGGACAAACTCCGTGCCATCAGGCGGATCAAGGGTGTAGCTGCGATTTGGCGCCATGATCTGATGGGAGATCTTGTTCATGTTCCGATCGTGGAACACCGCGACCAGCAGAACATTCAGGCCTGTCCCGACATGGCCATGCACTTTCAGATCCGCGCCATTCAGGAGCTGGGCCAGGGGGCGGCCCTGTTTCTCGTAGAAATAATGGTGATCTTCCTCACCCAGCGCGCTGGTGACGATGCAGTCTCCCTGCTCACAGCTCCACTCCACCTTCCGGGTGGAGGTGGGCGGAATATCCGCGAACAGTTCGGCACCCGTAATCACCGGATCAGTGATCTCCACCGTCCCGGAGGGCGCCATTGCTTCGGCACGGGCGATGAGATCAGCCGCAGCAATACCGCAGTTCAGCTCCGGCAGATCATCCACCTGCGCGCTGACGATCGCCGTCGCAACCTCACCGGCCGCGCCATTCTCGCAATAATTGAAGGGATCGAGAGCCAGCTGCTTCCCGGCGCTCACATCCGCAGAAGGCAGTTCGTTCAGCCACTGGTCGAGACGCGCGGCGAGCGCGAGCTCTCCACGGATCAGCGCGCGGCGGGCAGGCAGGCGGGTGACGGGGCGATACACCTGTCCATCGACATAGTCCACAGCACCATTGCCGGCGCGGTAACAGGCGCTCTTTCCAAAAACGCTGGCATCGCTGTAGCGCGTCGCCAGCACCAGATCGTCCAGATAATGCGCGCCATAATGATCGGCAGCAACAAAGCCGGCCAGCCACTCGTCCGGCCCCACCAGATCTCCCAGCCTGAATGTGGCCGCCCGCCCCTCGGTGATGACCCGGACATCCAGCGGCAGGGCGACGTCGCGCGGGTCCGTTCCCTCCGGCACCACCAGCACGACACGTGCGATGGGCAGGGCCTGCCGGCTGATATGAGCCAGCAGCGCATCCAGCTCCGCCTTGTCATGGGCATGCGCCAGCACCACCACACCCGGCAGGATGGACGGGTCCGCCATCTCGATACCGGCCTTGCGGGCCACATAGGCGAGGCGGTGGCTATAGGTATGTTCGGAAAGAACCTTGCGCAGACCCTGCAGGCGAATGCGATCGGCATGGCCGGAGCTGTCCTGCTCACGGATCCTGCGCACCGCCTCCGCGCCGCTGTCCGTCGTGACCACCAGATCACCGAACATCAGGCGCAGGCCCCATGAATAATTGCTGACCACCCGCGTATTGGACGCCAGCAGCTCATACACCCGCCGCGCATACATGCTCTGCGAATGCTTCACGGAATTCAGATTGATGCCGAATCTGTAGCCCTTGTAGGCCTTGTCGATCTCGGTATGGGGCAACGTGCCGACAATGAACGGGTGATAGATCTCCGGGAACATGTAATCCGGATGATCCTTGCCGAAATTCCGGTCAAAGATCTCGATCGGACGATAGAGGGGCAGATTCTCGACAAAATCATCCAGATCGCGCGTCCGGTCCGGGTAGCGCACATAATAGGCGCCCGCGAAGCAGAAGGCATCCTTGCGCTCATAAAGCTCAATCGGGTTGTTCACTTCCGGCTGGCAGGCGAAGGGCAGCAGATACACATTGTCATGCCCCAGCGCCGCCTTGTAACGGGAGATGCAGTCAATATCCGTGGTGAAGATCAGGTCGAACTTCTCCGCGGTATTCAGGAAGGTCTCGAAATGGACCGGGTCTTCCTTGTTCCAGAAAGCTGTCGGCACATTGCGCGCCCGGCACCAGCTCAAGATGCCCTGGACCTCCACGCTCAGATGCCCAACCTTGGCACCCCACTCCTCATTCAGCCCGCGCCATGCGGATTCAATGAGCAGAAGCTGTGGCTTGAAGCTCTCCAGCTCGGCCTTCCAGCTGGCGACCGAGAGCTGCTGGAGATGGCATTCAGGCGCATAGCTTGCGGCGGTGAACTCGTCCATGATGGCCGCTACCCGCAAATTGCTGCGCACCGCCCGCGCCATGCATGCGGCCCCATCACCTTCCTGCGCCGTCCGCCGGGCAAGTGCGAGAGCCCGACGCTCCCAGGAGGAGAGATTCAGCTCGTCAATCGTCGCGGGCAGAATGGAAAGCGCCTCGGCGCTTTCCCCGGCATTGATCAGGGCAAAGCCAAGAGCGCGGGCGATGGCATGGTCGGCATGAAGCTGGTGCACCACGCGCAACAGGGCCAGCGCCTGTTCCGGCCGCTCCTGCTGAAGCCTGGAGGCCAGCCCGAGCCAGGCATGGGCGATGTCTTCCGCCGGCAGGGGAAGAGCCAGCGCCCAGCCGGCAAGGAAACCGGGATCAATCCGGCCATGCCCCCGGGCCGGCTGTGATGCGCCCCCCGACATGAGCTGCAACGGCCTATCCTCTCCCGGTGCGGCCGCCCCGGCAATCTGATGATGCAGGCGCGTCTTGAGGTCCTGAACATCAGCGCGCAATGTGTCGATCTGGGCCTTGGCGCGCGCAAGCTCCAGCTCCAGCTCATGCGCTGCCCGGGCATGATGCTGCCCGTTGAGGGCGCTTTCCTGCCTGGCCTGTTTCAGCGCGTCATGCAGGCGGGCCTTCTCCTCTTCCAGAGCCGCGACCTGCCCGGCTTGCGTCGCGTTCCGGACACGTGCGGCCTCCAGCTCCACCTTCAGGTTTCGGGCGACCTGAAAGCTGTCGCGCGCATCCTGCCGGCTTTTAGAGACCTGCCGCACCAGCTCCTGCTGTGTGAGATCATGATCCTGAAAGGCGGCGTGCAGGCTGGCTTTCTCAGCCTCCAGCTCCGCGATCCGCGCCTGCGCGGCCTGTGTTTCGCCACGGGCGGCCTCGATCTGCTCCTGCAACGGCACGGCAGACTGGGTGGCTTCCGAAAGCGCCTGCCGCGCTTCCACAAGCTGCTGGGTGACCCGGCGATATTTCAGATTGGCATTATGCAGATCCGCCCGGACCTGCTTGAGCTCAGCCTCGTTCCTGTAGGATTCAATAGCCTCGCGCACGCGCAGCTGAAGCAGCTGCATTTCCGGGGTCACCATGCCGCGCGGCAGGAAAACCTGCGTGGCGCTGGCATTGAATGTATCCCAGAACAGATAGCCCAGCTCCCCAAGCAGGGTGGAGATCTGGCGGAAATCGGCTTCCTTCAGGCACTCGGCATAGATGATCGGCTGGTCCCGGGCGATGAGGGCGCGCGCACCACGCAGCACGGCCATCTCCATGCCCTCGACATCGATCTTGATCATTTTAACGGGAGCATCGATCACAAGCCTGTCCAGCGTGATGACCGGAATATCGCCCCCTTCCACGGACAGGCTCTGGCTGCCCAGATTGTCCACGATCTCCGCATCGAAACGCGCCCAGCCCGGCTCCTCGCCCACTCCATTGGTGAAGACCTGAACCTGGTCCTGCAAACCATTCAGGCGGGCGCTGTGGCGAATGGCATCGGCCAGATGGGCATTCGGCTCGAAGGCCCAAACCCGCACCCCGCTGATGGCCGCCAGATAAAGCGTGTGATTGCCGACATTGGCCCCGACATCGAAAACCAGATCCCCGGCGGAAAGGCGGGAGGCCATGTCATTGAGCATGTCCAGCTCATAGGGAAGACCAGTCTCGCGGATCTTTTTCTGGATATAGTCCGTGGCGTTGTCGGGCAGAAAGATGCGGTAGGACCGGCCACGATCCGAAATCATGACCTCATCCGGGCCTGCGGGCGTTTCTGCCTGAACCTGCTTGCTCTCGCTCATCGCCCCTGCCCATCTCCCATTCCGCTCAGATGGTCTCAGGCCATGTGGAAAGAGATCTCGGAGACTGAGCGGACAATATCGGCCCTACCTGTCACGGATTCATCCTGCCCCTGCCCGCGCGATATACGCGCCAGCGGGCTGCAGCAGCTGATGCCAGCGCAGATGAAACCGCCCTAGGCCCATACAAGACCCGGGGCATTCCGAAAAGGGGAAAATGCATTCATTTAAAGTTCATCATGCCCTATTCTCGCCATTCTGCACCACTTCCGGGCATGTGAAGATGTAGAGCTACGCCAACTGATTACAAAAAACAGAGCCTGCCCGCATTTTCCGCAGGCCACAAACTTTCACTTAAGGGAGATTTGCTGATCTTTTGGTCACTATGGGGCCGGAAATGTGGATGATTTCAATTCCTCAACTCTGAAATATCAACCATTGATTGCACAATCTTCTGGTGGAACCATCCCCTCCGGCCTGCACCCCCGAGAGGAAAGGCGCCCTCAAGACCCTGTGAATTCAGGAAAAAGAGAATGGCGAGGAGAACATCTCCGCCCCACATGGGTCCACCTTGAACCAAGCTCCTCCCAAGCGCGCACAATTCAGGATTGCATGCCTTCCCGGAAGCCTTCGCTTTCCAGATCCATCAGATGGCCAGCATCTGTCCCTCCTGCCCAGCCAACCCGAAGCCAGCGCGCAGGAGCAGCGGGCCGTGGGTGGACTGAGGGATAAAACGGTAGCGTGATCCCGCATCCGGGGCCGGGCCTATGACATGGCTACCGGCATATTGCAGGTGCAGCCGGGCGCGGGCCAGCCAGCCGGCCGGAGGCAGATGGGCGGGGGCTTGCAGCAGAATATGGTCCGTCCCGATACCGCCCGCCCGTGCGCCATGGCTCTGCTGTTCCAGATCCCGCAAAGGCGTCACATCCAGCCCTTCGGCGCGCAGGTCCATGAGCGCCCCGAGATCGCGCGCCGGCATCCCATCCTGCGCCACAAGCAGCAACCTGTCGCCGCCGGCATCCGCCTCCTGACGGAACCACTCCCGCGCCCGCTGCGCATCCACACCGTTCTGGACGGGCCAGGCGATGGTCACCGTCTCCCGCGCCGGCTGGAAGGGAAAGCCGATCAGGCTCAGGATCTGCTCCCAGCGATGCCGATATGTATGACGTGAGAGGACGAGATTGAGATTGCGCTCGCGCATGGCGTCAATCTCGGCATCACCCAATGCCTTCAGTCGGCCCGGCTCCCGGTCGCAGAATACCACATCGCGCCCGAACATCTCCTCCATCCCCACCGAGTGATTGGACAGCACCAGCGTGTTCGATGACATCAGCTCGAACACCCGGCGGGCAAACATGGTGCGGGACTGTGTGACCGTATTGATATTGAGCCCGAAGCGCCCTGCCTTGTAGATGCGGAAGATCTCGGCATGCGGAACAGCCGGATGCAGATAGGGGGCATAGATTTCGGGCCAGATATGCTTGGGGTCCGTGGCCCCGTGAAAGCGGTCATAAATCTTCAGCCGGAAACCGCCCGCGAGCAAACTGTCCAGCATGTGGTGCATGGCGATGGAGCGCGCCTCATGATGCGCATACCAGCTTCCGGCAAAGGTCACGACATCTGTACGCGCCTGTATTTCGACCGGGGAAAAGAGAGCGGGGTTGGTGGCGAAAGGCAAGGCATGCACATGTACAAGCCCATATTCCGCCCTGTAATCCGGCACACACTCCTGCGCCGTGGTGAAGACATGATCGAAAGCCGTGGCGGTCTTCACGAAATCATGCGCCCTGTCACCATAATGGGTCGGGTCTTCCTTGTTCCAGAACACGGAAACAATGCCCTGCCGGCGACAATAGGCCAGAATGTCCAGCAGGATCTGCCTGTTCTCATGCGCCACACGGTTGCTGGCATGCACCCGCCCGCTCCAGTGGCGCCTTTCAGTATCCGGCCCGGTCCATGCGGACTCACACAGGAATATCTGCGGCTTTTCCGCCTCGAACTGGCTTTGCCAGCACTCGGGCAAAAGGGCGGTACCGCGGAAGGAATCCGCGAAACTGTTGGTGGAAAATGCATCCAGAATGGTGGCGACCCGGATGCGGGATGAGCGCTCTTTCCCCTGCGCATCCCGGTTCACGGGGCATGCGGCCAGAGCCAGAAGCAGACGCTCACGCTCCAGCCCCCGCCGCAGGGCACCCGCGGAAGCGCTGCGCCCGGCCCCTTCAAGAAGGGTGGCAGCCTGCAACAGAGCTTTTGCGCGCCTGAAATCGTTCCTCATCGTCATTCTGCCAGCCCGCGCCCCGCATGGAAGATGCAGGACGCGCGCCGGTGCCTTCAGCGCGGACGCCCCACCCACAGGCCCCGCGTATCCACAAGCCGGACAGACCCGTCCACCGGCACCGGCGTGACCTTGAAGGCATCATGATCCACCAGAAGAACGGCAATGTCCGTATCCTCGAACGCGCCCTTTTCCGCGATCAGCTCCGCCTTGCTCTCGAACCCCTCCGGCAGCGCCTTGATGAAGGGCTCCACGACCCGCACCTGCCCCGGATAGAAATCGGCCAGCTTGCGGGTGATGGACAAGGCCGGGCTTTCGCGCAGATCATCGATATTGGGCTTGAATGACAGGCCGAAGCAGGTGATGCGGGGCGCGCGGCCCGTCTCGGCCAGATGCTCGGCCACAGCCTGATGCACCTTGGCCAGCACCCATTCCGGCTTGCCATCATTGATCTCGCGGGCAGCGCGGATGATGCGTGCCTCATCTGGCGCCTGACTGACGATGAACCATGGATCAACGGCAATGCAATGGCCGCCGACACCGGGACCGGGCTGGAGGATATTCACCCGCGGATGACGGTTGGCCAGACGGATCAGCTCCCACACATTGATGTCGAGCCGGTCGCAGATCAGCGAGAGCTCATTGGCGAAGGCGATATTCACATCACGGAAGCTGTTCTCCGTCAGCTTCGCCATTTCCGCCGTGCGGCTGGTGGTTTCGATGCAGTCCCCCTCCACCACCAGCTTGTAGAGCTGGCGGGCACGGCTGGCACAGGCCTCGGTCATGCCGCCAATGATGCGATCATTGGTGACAAGCTCCACCAGGGCATGGCCCGGCAGGATGCGCTCCGGGCAATGGGCGACACGGATATCGGAGTCCGGCCCATGGGCCTGGGGAAAGGTCAGGTCCGGGCGTTCCTCGGCCAGCCATTCCGCCATCTGCTCGGTGGCGCCGACAGGGCTGGTGGATTCCAGAACCACCAGATCCCCCTTTTTCAGCACCGGGGCGATGGAGCGGCTGGCGGCCTCGACAAAGCGCATGTCCGGCTCATGCCCATTGCCGCGGGCAAGGAAGGGTGTGGGCACCGCAATCAGGAAGGCATCGGCGGCTTCCGGCGTCGTGGTGGCCCGCAAATGGCCGGCGGCGACCGTGCGCTGCAAGGCCTCCTGAAGGCCGGGCTCGACGATGTGGGACTCGCCGCGATTGATGGAATCAACCGCCTTCTGGTTCACATCAAGCCCCAGAACATTCACCCCCCGCAGGGCGAAAACGACAGCCGTGGGCAAGCCGATATAACCCAGGCCCACAAGGCAGACCGTACCGAAAGGCGGGCTGAAAGGCGCATTCATCGGGCAGTCTTCCACTGTATGAGTGCATCGAGGATGCGGGAAACCGCCTTGCCATCGCCATAGGGATTATGGGCGTAGCTCATTTCGTCATAGGCGGATTGCTCTGTGAGCAGGCGGGTGGTCCATTCCACGATCTTGTCTGTATCCGTGCCCACCAGCCGCACCGTACCGGCCGAAACGGCCTCCGGGCGCTCGGTTGTCTCGCGCATCACCAGCACCGGCTTGCCGAGGGAGGGCGCCTCTTCCTGAACGCCCCCGGAATCCGTGACGATCACATGCGCCCGGCTCATCAGCCACACGAAGGGCAGATAATCCTGCGGCTCGATCAGATGGATATTGGACGCCCCGCCCAGAATGCGCTGCACCGGCTCGCGCACATTGGGGTTCATATGCATGGGATAGACCACATCCACATCCGGGAAGCGCTCGGAAATGCGGCGCAGCGCCTGACAGATGCGCTCGAAACCGCCGCCGAAGCTCTCCCGCCGATGACCCGTCACCAGCACCATGCGGTGCCCGGCCCGCAGAAAGCTGAAGCGCTCCTCCATCCCCGCACGGAAGGGGGCATCGGAGCGGATCCGCTCCACCACATTCAGAAGGGCGTCGATCACGGTATTGCCGGTGACAACGATGCTCTCTTCCGGCACATTTTCACGCACCAGCGCCTGCCGGGATGTTTCCGTGGGCGCGAAATGCAGGGCCGCCAGAACGCCGGTGACCCGGCGGCTCCCCTCTTCGGGCCAGGGCGAATAGAGATTTCCGGTGCGCAACCCGGCCTCGACATGGCCCACCGGAATGCGGGCATAATAGGAGGCCAGTGTTGCCGCCAGAGTGGTCGCCGTATCGCCATGCACCAGAACCATGTCCGGGCGGGCACTCTCCAGCACCGGCTTGAGGCCGTTCAGAATGGCTGTGGTGACGCCGTAAAGGTCCTGCCCGGAGGTCATGACATTCAGATCATAATCCGGAGAAATACCAAACAGATCAATCACCTGATCAAGCATCTGGCGATGTTGGGCGGTGATGCAGACCTGGCTCTGAAACCTTGGATCGGCTGCAAGCCCGAGAACGAGCGGCGCCATCTTGATGGCTTCTGGTCGCGTTCCGAAAACTGTCAGGATTCGCATGTCACGCATCTTCACGGGCTATGGACTGAAACATTCCGCGCGCGCCGTCTCAAACCTTCCGCACCCCGAAGCGGGAGGATTTCAGAACATATCCGGCGCACCTCACTCGAAATGGCCGCAAAAGTTCATATTCTTAAGCGCCGCGGTCCAATAGCAGAGTAAAACTGCACTGCCGATATATTGAAAATTGTATTTTCTTGTTTTCACAATCAAAAATTGCATTCGATTCAGATGAAGGATGCCTGCCTTAAACAGGATATTATTGAATCCTGACACAAAATCGGGGAAATAGGGCGAATTGAAAATCATCGCCGCAGAACTCGAAAGTTGCAGGGCGCACGGTGTCTGTCCTCAACCCGCCCTGATGCCTGCCAGGCAGCGGCGCGGCAAGATGAATTGATTCCTCCGTCGGAGGTGTTGCCGGTAGAGAAGGTAAAGGCTGCTGCCCTGATTCCCCTGAGGCGCGGCCGGCAAGTGGTGGAGCTTTGGCCTATGTGTGGGATTGTCGGTATTCTCGGGAAGGGT